>JANOAH010000176.1:0-28657 GCA_031411075.1 Erythrobacteraceae bacterium | reverse complement strand
CGCCGCGCCGCGGTCAGCTCTTCCATCTTGAGGATCCACTGGCGGTGAATCGCCGCGTCGAGCAGGGTCGAAAACCACAGCAGCCGGGTCAGGTGCGGATAGTCCTCGAGCACTCGCTTGAGCCGCTCGTGGCGGACGTAACCGACCCGGGTCTTGCCCACCGAAATCACCGTATGATCGAGCCGGGTCAGCGCGAAGGCATGCAGATCGGCGAAATCGCCCGGCACGTTGATCCCCACGACATAGCGCTTGTCGTCTTCGATCATCGTGCGCAGCAGATAGCCTTCGATCAGCATGGTAGAACGGTTGGCCAGCTGCCCGCGCTCGATCACCACGGTCGGCTGGGCGTAATCCTGCACGTCCTCGATCAGCGCTTCGACGATTTGCTTCTCTTCGTCCGACATCGCGTGGCGCAACCGGCCGAGCAGGAATCGGCCGGTCCGGGGGTATTGATCAAGTTCGCTGGACCCCATGCACGGTAGAATAGACCGCGCGCGGTGTGGTTCCGGCTCAGTATCCCAGGATCGCCTTGACCTCGACGTATTCCTCGAGGCCGTACACCCCGTATTCGCGGCCGTTGCCCGATTGCTTGAAGCCGCCGAACGGGGCGAAGCCGGACCAGGCGGGGAAGTTGATGTGGACCTGGCCGGCGCGAATGCGGCGGGCCATGGCGCGGGCCTGCTCCTGGTCGCCCGACTGAACGTGGCTCGACAGGCCATAGACGGTGGCGTTGGCGATGCGCACCGCGTCCTCGAAATCGTCGTAGGGCTGGATCGCCACCACCGGACCGAAGATTTCCTCCTGCGCGATGCGCATCTCGGGGGTGACTTCGGAAAACACCGTCGGCCGCGCGAAATAGCCGTGGTTGAGGCCCGCGGGCAGGCCGGGGCCGCCGGCGACGAGCTTGGCGCCTTCGTCGATCCCGGCCTGGATCAAGCCCTGGACCTTGTCGAACTGGGCCCTGTTGGCGAGCGGGCCGAGCGCGGTGCCCTCGTCGGTCGGGTCGCCGACCACGATCGAGGCCGCCGCTTCGGCCGCCAGCGCCTCGACTTCGGCGAGCCGGTCGCGCGGGACCACCATGCGCGTCGGCGCGGCGCACGACTGGCCGACATTGCGCGTCGCGCCGAGCACCGCCTTGGGCACCGCGCCGGCAAAATCGGCATCGGGCAGGAACACATTGGGCGACTTGCCGCCCAGTTCCTGCACCACGCGTTTGATGGTCGGCGCGGCCGCCTCGGCCACCAGCACCCCGGCGCGGGTCGAGCCGGTGAAGCTGACCATGTCGGCCAGAGGGTGGCTGGCCAGCGCCTGGCCGACCACGTCGCCGGTGCCGTTGACCAGGTTGAACACGCCCGCCGGGCAGCCGGCATCGTGCATCACCTGCGCGAACAACAGCGCGGTGAACGGCGACAGTTCGCTCGGCTTGAGCACCACGGTGCAGCCGACCGCAAGCGCCGGGGCGACCTTGGCGGTGATCTGGTACAGCGGCCAGTTCCACGGGGTGATCGCCGCGACCACGCCGATCGGCTCCTTGACCACGTGGATGCCGTCGACCTCTTCCTCGAACGCGAAATTCCTCAACACGTCGATGGCGACGCGCACGTGCTGGATGCCGAATTCGCACTGCCCGGCGCGGGCAAAGCTGATCGCCGCGCCCATCTCGGCCATGATCGCCTGGGCGAATGCTTCGCTGCGTTCCTCGAGCAGGTCCTTGATGCGGATCAAGAGCGCGAGCCGATCCTCGCGGCTGGTGCGCGAGAATGTCTCGAACGCGCGTTTTGCGGCGGCCATCGCCAGGTCGACATCGGCGGCCGAACCGGCGGCGATATGGCCGATCGTCTCCTCGCTCCACGGATTGGTCACCGCCAGGCGCGGAGCCTCGGGGCGATCGGTCCACTGGCCATCGATGTAGAAGCGGGTGTCGTCGGTCATGCTGTATCCTTCATCTCCCCTCCCGCTTGCGGGAGGGGTCGGGGGTGGACGCGGGGCCACAGTCGCCCATGCCCACCCCTAGACTTTCCCGCAAGCCTGTCCCGAGCCCGTCGAGGCGGCGGGAGTGGGATTTTGCGCTAGCCCCGCTCGCCCGCCCGCGGCAGCGCGAAGGTGACGTAGCGGCTCGGACCGGGCGTCGGCTGGCCCTTGTGCGGGAACAGGCCGTCGCCGCCGACGGGGATGGTCACGTATTCGCGCCCGCCCACCGCGTAGATCGCCGGCACGCCTTCGGTCGCCGCGTCGAGCCGGTGTTCCCACAGCACCCGCCCGGTGGCCGCGTCGCGGGCGCGGAACGTGCGGTCGCCGCTGGTGCCGACGAACAACAGCCCGCTCGCCGTCGCCACCGGCCCGCCGCGCGGCGCGGTGCTGCCGGCGCCGGTCACGCCCTGGGCGGTCAGCACCATGCTTTCGCCGTTGGCGATGTGATAGAGCTGAGCGCCGGTGTTCATGTCGTAGGCGGTGAGGAACGAGAACGGCGGCTTGATCGCCCCCATCCCGTTCGACTGGGCGAGGAAGTTGTAGGGCGAACTGTACAGCGGAAGATCGGCATCGGCGTTGGGCACCGTGGCGCGGTCGGTGCGGGTATCGGGCACCAGCTTGTCGAGCGTCGGGATCTCGCGGCTGACCACGAACAATCGCTGGCGCATGGGATCGATCGCGGTGCCGCCCCAGCTGGTGCCGCCGTTGTGGCCGGGCAGCGAGATCGTGCCCTGCAGCGATGGCGGGGTGAACAGCCCCTCGTTGCGCGCCGTGCGCAGCACTTCGCGGATAGCCGCCTGGTCGGCCGCCGGCACATGCGGGTTGATGTCGGCTTCGGTGAAGCTCTGGCGCGAAAACGGCAGCGGCCAGGTCGGGAACGGCTGGGTCGGGCTGGCCTGTTCGCCCGGCACATCGGAGGCGGGCACCGCGCGTTCCTCGATCGGCCAGATGGGTTCGCCGGTCAGCCGGTTGAACGCGAACACGAAGCCGTGCTTGGCGGCGGCAATTACGATGGGAATGCGTTGCCCATCCTTGACGATCGTCATCAGCTTGGGCGCGTTGGGCAGGTCGTAATCCCACAGGTCATGGTGGACGGCCTGGAAATGCCACTTGAGCTGCCCGGTGCGCGCATCGAGCGCGAGCAGCGAGTTGCCGTAGAGGTTGTTGCCGGGCCGGTTGCCGCCGTAGAAATCGAACCGGGGCGAGCCAGTGGGGATGAAGGCGATGCCCAGTTCGTTATCGATGGTGAATTCGGACCAGTTGTGGCCGCCGCCCATGCGTTCGCGGTCGCGCTCGGGCCAGGTTTCGGAACCCGGCTCGCCGACCCGCGGGATCATGTTGAACGACCACTTCAGCGCGCCGGTGCGGATGTCGTAGGCCTGGATGTTCGACGGATAGCCGCCGTACCCGCCCGCGCCGTTCAAGGCGACGATGTAGCTGTCTTCGAAAATGCGCCCCGGATTGCTCGGCTGCAGCGGGCGTTCGGGTGCGACCGAGCCGCTGGGCAGCGCCTCGCGCAGATCGATGCTGAAGTTCGGGATGTACGCCCCGGTGCGCGCGTCGATCGCGCGGACCAGTCCGTCATTGACGAACAGCAGCCGGCGGTCGGAGCCGTCGGCGCTTTGCCAATAGTTGACCCCGCGATTGTTGATCCGCCCGGTGGTCTGGCTCTTCCACTTCTCGCGGCCCGTCACCGGATCGAGCGCGGCGATCTGCCCACTGCCGGCCTGAACATAGAGCGTGCCGTCGACCAGGATCGGATTGAAACTCGGCGCCGCGCCCTCGCCGGTCGGGTATTCCCACGCCACCGTGAGCTGCTCGACATTGACCGGCGTGATCTGGTCGAGCGCCGAATACTGCGAGGAGTCCGCTCCGCCGAGGTACTGGTCCCAGCCGAGGTAATCGACGTTGGCGTCCTGGGCGTGGGCCGGGGCGGCGAATGCCAGCGCTGAGGCGGCGAGCAAGCAGGTGCTGTGGCGAAATGCGGACATTGGGAATACCTACTATAGGTCTCGTCATTGCGAGGAGCGTAGCGACGAAGCAATCCAGGGTGGCACAGTGCGGCCCTGGATTGCTTCGCTACGCTCGCAATGACGAAGGTTGGGGCGAACGGACGATCAGCCGAAATCGACCGGATAAGGCTTGAGCTCGCCGCTGGCGTAGCGCGTCTCGAGCCCCGGGGTGCCGTTCTCCATCACCATCAGCATTGCGCGCTTGGGTGCAAAGCCCTGGTGGCGGATGTCGGCGGGCATGGCGCAGACGTCGCCCGGCTTCATCACGATCTTGCCGCGCGGATTGCCGGTGTTCTTGTCGGCGATCTGCCAGTGAATCTCGTCGGTCAGCTGGAAGAACCATTCGTTGCGGTCGTTGCCGTGGATCACCGGCAGCATGTGTTCCTCGCTGGTCACGCAGCAGATGCTGGCGCCGGTGACCGCGGTGAAGCTGGGATTCCAGGTGACGTTCGCGCGGGCGATGTGATCGAACACATTGATCGCGTGGAGCTGCCCTTCGAAGCCCGGTTCGGCCTCGATCTCGGGCAAGTCGAAGGTCATGTCGGCGAACGCACGATTGATCGGGTGGCCGGTTTCGTCGGAACGCACGGGTGCATCGCCCGGCAAGCCGAGCATGCGTTCCGCCGGACGGAAACCGCGCACCAGCTCGTCGGTCCGTTCGGTCGTTTTCGGGCCCAATGGGCTGCCGGTTTCGAGCGGCGAATTGAGCGGATCGTAGCCTTCGTTGATCCAGTTGCGGCTGATCGTCTCGAACGCCTCTTTGACGACCTCGGCGGGGAAGGTTTCGAGATGGTCGAGCCCTTGCGCCTTGTAGCCCGCGTCATAGGCCCCGGCGAACACGTCGACCGTGCCGTACTTGTTGGTGGTGCCGAAGATGTTGTCGAAGAAAATCCAGCCGTAGAAGAACCCCCAGCCGACATCGCGCACCATCGCCCTCAGGAACCGGTCGATCTCGATGATGTGGCTGCCCTTGGGCCATTCGACGTGGGCGAAGTATTCGTCGCGCCGGAAGGTAAAGCCGCCAAGCCGGAACTCGTCATAGCCGGTATCGGGATCGGTGCCGGTGGAAGTGATCGTGCTTGCCTGGATGTCCATCATTCGTCTCCTGCAACCGTACAGATTTCGGCCCAGCGCTTGACCGTTTCGGGACCGTCCATGGTCTGGACGATTACCACGCCGGGCGCGCCTGCGCTCATCTGGTAGGCGGCGCCCTTGGGCAACAGTACCTGGTGGCCGCGCCGCGCCACGACCTTGCCCATCACCGGCCCGTTGGGCTGCGCGCCGAGCCGGTTGGCCCCCGCGCCGCCCGGTACCTGATCATCGTCGAGCTTGATGAAGCGAAACGTGACTTCGCCGTCCATGACGATGGCGAATTCATCGTGCGGGGCGGCGTACCACGGCGATTCGCCTTCGACGCGCACCGTTTCGGCCACATATTCAAGGTTCTGCGCCACCGCCACGCGTTCGAACGGAGCGGACTTGCCGGCCACTTCGTAGACGTTCGAGAAGGCGTATTTCCTGAGGTCGTCCTTGAGTTCGATCGAGCCCTTTTCGTAAGACTCGAGCGAACCGATGTGCGTTTTGTAAGCCACCAATCTCTCCCTGCCGCTCAATTCGCGGCTTGGGCGCGATGCTAGCAGCCCGAGCGCCTAGGGCAACGGCGGATCGCGGTGACGGGCCTGGGCGCTCAACCGGATCGCGGCGTTGGCGGCGCCGTAGCCGTCATAGCCGCGCCGCTCGACCACCTCGAAAAACACCCGCTTGGCCACCGCGCGGCTGTAGAACTGGAAGTATTCGGCCTCGCCATCGCGGTCGTAGAGCAGGTTCAGTGCCGCCATCCGTTCGACCAGCGCCCGATCGAGACCCCAGCGCGCTTCGACGTCATCATAATAGTTCGGCCCGATCTCGAGCATCGGCAGCCCGGCGGCCCGGCAGTGTTCGGCCGCCGCGAACACGTCGGGCGCGGCGAAGGCGATGTGCTGCACCCCGGCGCCGAAATAGTGCTGGATGAAGCGCGAGGTCAGCGATTGCGCGGCAAGCGAGCCGTTGAGGGTGAAGCGCACCGAGCGGCCGGCGTTCTCGATCGCCTGGCTATAGACCACCCCCATCGGATCGGCGATTTCGAGCTGCGGGGTCTTCTCGAACGCGAACAGCGAACCGTAGTAGAGCAGCCAGCTCAAGAATTCCTCGAACTGCATGGTCTGGGCGATATGATCGACCCGTACCAGGTCGGCGCGCGGGGCCGGGCCGGCGACGGCCTCGGGAAATTCTTCCGCCCACATCCGCGTTCGCGAGGCGGCATCGACCAGATAGAGCAGACTGCCGCCGACCCCGCGCAAGGCGGGGATCGCCCATTCGCCGCGCGGCGTCGCCTGTTCGAACTGCGCGATCTCGAGCGCCGCGGCCCGCGCCAGCACCGCCGCCTGATCGTCGACCGAAAGGCCGATCGCGCAGACCGAACCGCCGTGGACCATGTCGAAACTGTGCGCCAGGCCCTCGGGTTCGGAATTGATCACCAGGTTGATTTCGCCCTGCCGCCACAGCGTCACGTCCTTGCTGCGGTGGCGCGCGGCGGGCGCGAAGCCCATCGCGGCAAAGTGGCGGGCAAATTCCTCCGCCTCGTCATGGCTGGCGGCAAACTCGATGAATTCGACCCCGTTCGGATCGGCGCGCGGTGGCATCGGCGGCGCTTCGCCGAGCGCGCGGGCCGACAAGTCGTCGAGCAGGCGCAGCGAACGCAGGCCATCGGCGGCGATCTGGCTGGCCGAGCCGGCGCGGAACCGGTCGTTGAAGATCTCCAGGCTCCAGTATCCGGTAAAGCCGATCTTGCGGATCGCCGCGGCATAGTCGGTCAGCGGGAAATCGCCCTGCCCCGGCATGCAGCGGAAGTGGCGGCTCCAGTTGAGGTAATCCATCTCGATATAGGGCGCATCGGCGACCTGGACGATGAACAGCTTGTCGGCGCGGATGTCGCCGATGCTCGCGCTCGGCACCCGCCGGGCGAGCGAATGGAAGGCGTCGAGCACCAGTCCGATCGCCGGGTGATCGACGTCGCGCACCAGCGACCAGGCATCGCGATGATCGTTGACGTGGCGGCCCCAGGCCAGCGCCTCGTAGCCGACGCGCATGCCGTGTGCGGCCGCCAGTTCGCCCAGCGCGTGGAGATCGTCGACGATCCGGTCGCGCTCGGGCAGTGCGGCGGGCGAGCAGTTCGAACACAATAGCACGAGATCGGTGCCGAGCTGGTCCATGACCGAAAACTTGCGCTTCATCCGCTCGAACGCGGCGGCGCGCAGCTCGCCCGGCAACCCCTCGAGATCGCGGAACGGCTGGAACATCGTGCAGACGAGGCCGAGGTCGCGCATCCGCGCGCCGATCTCGCGCGCCGATAACGGCGAGGACAAGAGGTCGTTCTCGAAAATCTCGGCGCCGTGGTATCCGGCGCGGGCGATCGCTTCGAGCTTGGCGTCGAGCGACCCGCTGACCGAAACGGTGGCTATCGAGGTGTGCATGGTGCTCTAGGCGGCCTCTTGTGCCTTGCGCGCCACGAACCGCGCGAAGCTGTCCGCCATGCGCTGGGTTTCGGCCGGACGGCCGGTGAAGATCTCGAACGCCTCGGCCGCCTGCAGCACCGCCATGCCGCTGCCGTCGAGGGTGCGGCAACCGATCCTGCGGGCGTGCGCGAGCAGTTCGGTTTCGAGCGGGAAATAGACGATTTCGGCGACCCAGTGGCGCGGTTCGAGCGCCGCCTTGGGCAGCGGCATGCCGGGGAACTTGTCCATGCCCATGGGCGTGGCGTTGACCACGCCATCGGCACGGCGGGCGGCTTCGGCCACGTCATCGACGACCCGGACCCGCTGCGCGCCCCACTGGCTGGCGAGCCGCGCCGCCAGCTCGCTCGCCCGCCCCGCGTCGCGATCGACCAGCATGACTTCATCGACGTCGAGCGAGGCGAGCAGCGCATAAGCGGTCGCCGCCCCGGCGCCGCCGCAGCCGAACTGCAGCACCCGCTGCCCCGCCGCGGTGCCGAGATGGGCGCGAAAGTTGCCGGCGAAGGCGGTCACATCGGTGTTGTGGCCGATCCGCCGGCCATCGGCGAACTGGACCGTATTGACCGCGCCGACCCCGCGCGCGGCATCGGACAGATCGTCGAGCCACGGCAGCACCGCCTGCTTGTACGGCAGGGTGACATTGAGACCGGCGAACCCGACCTTTTGCGTCGCCGCGAGCAGCTCCGGCAGGGCGTCGTCGCTCCAGTTGCGGTCCGTAAAGTCGAACAAGGCGTAGAGCAGGCGAAACCCCTGCGCGTCGGCTTCCTGTTCATGCATCCACGGGGTGCGCGACTGCAGGACGCCGCGGCCCGCCAGCCCCGTCAGCACCCGTCCCTGACCAATTCCGTTCATCGCTGTCATCTCAGTCGCGCTAGCCCGAAAAAGGTCCCGGACGCCACAGCGCCCGGGGAGGACTGCAATCGATCAGAACTTGGTCCTGAGGCCGACGGTGATGACCCGGCCGATCGGGTTGGCGTTGATGCCGTCGTAGCCGACCGCGCCGTTGAGCGCATAGGCGTTTAAGAACGGCGGCGCTTCATCGAGCAGGTTGGTGGCATCGACGAAGATCTGCGCACTTTGCAGCGGACCGTAGTCATCGAGCGTGTACGCGATGTGCGCGTCGACGGTGACAAACGAGCCGACCCGGTCGCCGCCGCTCGACGGCAGGCCGTTCACGAACACCCGCGGGGTGACCGTGCTGGCGCCGTAGAAGGTGTAACCGGCGGTGTGGTTGACGAACACGTTGGCTTCCAACGGGCCCTTCTCCCAGCCGACCGAGTAGCGGCCTTCGTACTTGAGCGACGGGAAGGTCAGGTTGTAGCCGGCATAGCCGAGCACGCTGAACACCGTCCCTCCGGTGCCGAAGAACTGGTTGAACTTGGTCTTGCGCGAGAACCCGACGCCGAAATCGAACGTGCCCATGGCCGCCGTCTCGAGCTCGTACGAGGCCTGGAAATCGATTCCCGCCACGTCGAGGTTGAGGACGTTCTGCTGCTGGTTCGAATAGATGAAGTAGATCGGGTTGGCATAGCCGCTGACGTTGGCGCCGGCGCCGCCGCCGACGGTGCCGGTCTGCGGCAGAGTGGCGGTGACCGCCGCGATCTGCGCCGCGGTGGCGCCGGTCGGATAGACCGTCAGGTACTGCGACAGCGCCGCCGAACCGGTGACCAGCGCAATCTGCGGCGCGGTGATGCCGCCGCGCAGTTCATTGTTCCAGTACGTCACCGCCACGCGCAGGCCGGGAACCTGCGGCGGCACGAAATCGAGACCCACCGACCAGGCCTTGCCGGTCTGCGGCACCAGGTTGCCGTTGCCGCCGTTGAGCTGGATGCCGTTGTTGGCGCCAGTGAGCGCACACGAGGTGGCCGTCGAAACGCAGCCCGGGATCGTCGCCGCAGTCGGGAAGATGGCATAGGGCAGCGTGACGTTGCCCGGCGCGGCAAAACCCGATTCGCCGGTGCGGCCGAAAGCGTTCGAACCGATCGAGGTGAGCGCCGGGGCGACGAACGATTCGGCCCAGTTGCCGCGCAGCCGGAGGCCGCGGACCACTTCCCAGTTGGCGGCGATCTTGGGATTGGTGGTGGTGCCCACGTCGCTGTAGCTGTCGATGCGACCCGACAGGTTGAGCTCGAAACGGTAAACGCCCGGAATGTCCATCTCCGGCCCGATCACCGGCAGGAACAGCTCGGCATAGCCCGATTTGACATTGCGGCCGTACTGCAGGTTGTAAGCCAGCGAATTGAACGACGCTGCGCCCAGCCCATTGGGCTGCACGGTATCCTGGTTGAGGCTGTAGCGGGTATATTCGCCGCCCACCGCCAGCTTGGCCTGGCCGCCCGGCAGATCGAACACGCCGGCCGAAATCTTGCCGTAGACGTTGATCAGCGTCTGCACGCCCTGCTGATAGATGCGCGAATCGGTCAGCGTCGCGAGCGTCGCCGCGCTGGTGCCGGTGCCGCCGAACACGTCGATGGCATTGGCCGCGGTCAGGGTCTGCGACACGCTTTGCGACAGGCCGTTGATGACCGCAGCGGCGCGGCCGTTGAGCGCCAGCTGGAAACCGCTGGGATTGAGCCGGCCGAGCGTTTCGACCGAAGAGGTGTCGCGCCCGACCAGACCGCCGACATTGACGTCGACATCGTCATTGACCGCGTATTCGAAGTCGAGCCGGCCATAGAAGGTCTCGTCACGGCCGAGCACTTCGGCGCCTTGGCCAAGTAGTGCGTCACCGTTGTAATTGACCGTGGCCGAGGTCACCGCCGGGAGGCTGGCGGCGGCGCGGGTGGCGTTGAGTGCGGTGAAGGCGGCGGCGGCGAACGGGTTGTTCGAATTGCCGGCCGGCGCGCCCGACAGGTACACGGTACCCGTCTGGTTGCCGCGCGAGATGCGCTGGCTGTTGATGCGGTGCGAATAGATCGCGTCCGCGGTGACCGTCAGCGCGTCGCCGAATTCCTGCTGGATCGAGGCCATCGCATTGTGGCGCTGTTCGGCCGGGATCAGATCCCACACCGAATGGTATTCGCACTGCCCGTTCTGGTTGGCGATGGCGTTGGTAGTCGCCGCCTGGACATAGGCTTTGCCGTTCTCGCCGCCGGCCGCATAGGGCGAATAGTAGGTCAGCCCGCCCGTGGTGATCGACGCGGCCGGGCCGCAGAAGTTGTCGCGGAAGTTGAACCCGCCGCGCGCGACCTGGTTGGGGTTGGTGAAATCGCGGTCACCGGCACTGAGGTTGCCGCGATCCGAATAGGCATAGCCGACGACGACCGAGCCGCTGTCCCAGTCGGTGCCGAGCACGCCGCCCGCGTTGAAGGTGTTGTAGTGATCGCCAAAGCCCTTCTGGACGTTGACTTCGAGCCCGTCGACATGGCGGCGGGTGATGAAGTTGATCACGCCCGCGACCGCGTCCGAACCATAGACCGACGAAGCGCCGTCGGCGAGCACTTCGACCCGTTCGAGCATCATCGGCGGGACGATGTTGGGATCGGCCAGCACGTGGTTGGCGCCGCCCACCGGTAGGCGATGGCCGTTGAGCAGGATCAGCGTCGAGTTCGAGGCCGAAGCGCCGAGGCTGTGGATCGTCGGCGCGTTGGTGCCGGCGCCGTCGAAGCTGCCGAACCCGCCCTGGCCGGGGCTGTTGAGGCCGACCACCGCGGGCACCGTCTTGAGCGCCTGCTGGACCGTCTGCACGGCGGTGTTCTGCAGGTCTTCGGCGTTGACCGTGACCAGGTTCGAACCGACCGGGGCGACGCCGCGGATCGATGAACCGGTGACGATGATGACCGGCTCGGCGTCTTCGGCGACATCGTTTTCGGCTTCGGTCGTGCCGGGAACGTTGGCCCCGGCCTGCTGGGCCTGCGCGGCCACCGCCCAGCACAAGCTGAGCGCAACGAGCGAAGTCTGCGCGGCAAAACGAACCGTCGAACGCATGGCAATCCCCTCCCCAGGGTAAATAGGTGATTCTCGACCTTTAGGCGGCAATTACATGTACTAGTTAGTACATGTCAACACCGGTCATTCGATTTCGATCCGTTCGACCGGGCCGAGAATGAAGATGTAGGCGGCCGCGCCGACCAGCCCGAGCGCGGCGATATAGGCCAGCGCGCCGTAGAAACTGCCGGTCGCGCCGACCACGAAACCGATCACCAGCGGGGTGACGATCCCGGCCAGGTTGGCGCAGAAGTTGAACAGCCCGCCGGTCAGCCCGATCATCTGCCGCGGCGCGACATCGGAAATCAGCGTCCAGCCGAGGTTGACCATGCCCTGGCCGAAGAACGCCACCGACATGATCGCGATGACCAGCGCATTGCTGTCGACATAGTTGGCCAGCACCATCGTCGCGCAAAGCAGCAGGCCCGTGACGATCGGCAGCTTGCGACCGAGCGTCGCCGAACCGGTGCGGCGGATGATCCCGTCGGACACCGCGCCGCCGACCAGCACGCCGACAGAAGCGGCGATATAGGGCAGCGAAGCGGCAAAGCCCGACTGGATCCAGTCCATCCCACGCTCGTCGGCGAGATAGCTGGGGAACCAGGTGAGGAAGAACACCAGCGTCGAATTGCCGCAGAACTGGCCGATCGATGCGCCGAGAATTTGCCGCTGGCGGATTAGTTGCCCGACCGCGCGCCAGCTGAAGCGGAACGGCGCGGCCCCGCCGGTCAGCCCGCCACCGGCGGCGATATGGTCGAGCTCGGCCTGGTTGGCGCGGCTTTCAGCGGGCTCGCGATACATCGCGTACCAGATCGCGGCATAGACCAGGCCGATCCCGCCGAAGATGAAGAACAGGCTGCGCCAGCCATACGTCGCCGCGATCCAGGTCAACAACGGCAGCATGAAGCCGAGCCCGACATACTGGCCGACCGAATAGACCCCGTTGGCGCGGGCGCGTTCGGCCTGCGGGAACCAGGTCGAAAGGATGCGGCTGTTGGTCGGGAAGCACGGCGCTTCGGCCACGCCCAGCGCGAGCCGCGCGCCGAGCAGCCCGCCGACGCTCGACATCAGGCCGTGGACCAGCGTCGAGAGCGACCACAGCGCCAGGCTGAAGGCATAAGTCAGCCGCGAGCCGAGCTTGTCGAGCAGCACCCCGCCGGGGATCTGGGCCAGCGCATAAGTCCACGAGAATGCCGAGAAGATCACCCCCATGACTTCGGGCGTGATGCTCAGTTCCTCGGTCAGCGCGGGCTTGGCCACCCCCATGACCGAACGGTCGACATAGTTCAGCACCGTGGCGAAGGTGATCAGCGCGAGGATGCCGAGGCGGGCGCGGGTCGGTTTCATCGGGCTTGTTCCCTGAGCCAGGCGATCTGCCGCACCGCCAAGACATAGCCGTTGGCGCCGAGGCCCGAGATGATCCCGGTCACGACCTGGGTCATGATCGATTTCGAGCGCCATTCCGCCTCACGCCGGTGAATGTTCGATAGGTGCACTTCGATCACCGGACAATCGACCAGCTTGAGCGCGTCGAGCACCGAATAGGCGGCATAGGTGAACGCGGCGGGATTGATGACGAGGCCGGCCAGGCCCTTGCGGTGCTGCTGGATCCACTCGACCATCTGGTGTTCGGCATTGGTCTGGCGGAAGTCGACCTCCAGCCCCGCATGGTCCGCTTCGGCGCGGCACATTGCCTCGACATCGGCGAGCGTGGCGTGGCCGTAGATCTCGGGCTCGCGCTCGCCCAACAGGTTGAGGTTGGGCCCGTTGAGGACCAGGATCGTGCCCGTCATGACCTGCCGCATCTCCCCCATGCGTTCGGCTTAGCGCCGAATCGACTTGTGCTGCGCCGGCTAATGTACCAAATGGTACACAAACGCAAGCAGCGGGCGGAGAGGCACACAGTGCGGCAAAGACAAGCGGTTGCAGGCCTGGCGCTGGCGCTGTTCTCGAGCGCGGCGCTGGCCGGGCCGGATGAGGACTGGGCGACCTACGGCCATGACAAGGGCGGGCAGCGCCACTCGCCGCTGGGGCAGATTACGCCGGCCAATGTCGGCGACCTTGCCATTGCCTGGACGTATCACATGCGCCCGCCCGCCGCCGCGACGGCCGCGCCCGATGCCGCGGCGCAAGCCCAGGCCGCCGCCGATGGCGCTGCCGCCCCGCGCCGGGCCGCCCGTTTCGCCGGCTCGCAGGTGACCCCGCTGGTGGTCGGTGGGCGGATGTTCGTGACCACGCCCTATGGCCGGGTCGTCGCGCTCGATCCGGATACCGGCGAAGAGCTGTGGGCCACCGCGATCCCCGGCCCCGGCCAGCCGTCGCTGCGCGGGGGTGAATATTGGCCAGCGGACGCCACGCACCCGGCGCGGCTGTTCTTCGGCACGCGTGACGGCCGCCTGATCGCGCTGGACGCTGCCACCGGCGCGTTCGCCACCGGGTTCGGCAGCGACGGGGTGGTCGATCTCAAGACCTCCGAGGTGATGAACGGCGCGACCAATCAGTACGGCATGACCTCGCCGCCGATCGTCTTCGAGAACCTCGTCATCACCGGCAGCGCGGTGCAGGAATTCCCGGCCGAAGGCGCGGCGGGCGACGTGCGGGCGTGGGACGCGCGCACCGGGGCGCTGGTGTGGACGTTCCATTCGATCCCGCGCCCAGGCGAGCCTAATCACGGCACCTGGCAAGCGGGCGATCGGCGCCGTTCGGGCGTCAACGTCTGGGGCTTCATGACCCTCGATGCCGCGCGCGGCGTGGTCTACATGCCGTTCGCCGCGCCGAGCTGGGACCGGTTCGGCGGCGATCGGCCGGGCGACAACCTCTACAGCGGCAGCCTGGTCGCCGCCGACGCGCGCACCGGGCGCTATCTGTGGCACTTCCAGGTCGTCCGCCACGACATCTGGGACAACGACCTGCAGGCCCCGCCGCTGCTGTTCGATGCCCAGGTCGATGGCCGCACGGTGCCGGCGGTGGCGGTGGTATCGAAGAATTCGCTGCTGTTCGTGCTCGACCGCACCACCGGCGAGCCGATCCTGCCGATCGAGCAGCGCGCCTTTCCGGCCAGCGCCACCCCGGGCGAAGCGGCCGCACCGCGCCAGCCCTATCCCGCGGCCACCCCGCCGCTCGCCCGCACCGGCTTCTCGATGGCCGAGCTCGCCGAGCTGACCCCCGAACATACCGCCGCCTGCCGCCAGTGGATCGCCGACAACAACCTGGCGCCAGGCGGGCTCTATGTGCCGGTCGGGTTCGGCCAGCCGACGATCAGCTTCCCCGGCACGCTTGGCGGGGCCAACTGGGGCGGGATGAGTTACGATCCGGCGCGCCGCCTGCTGATCGTCAATACCATGGACTTCGGCCAGGTCGCCTCGTTGCAGCCCGATGCCGACGGGCCGCTGCCGGTCGAGCGCGGGCCGGTGTTCGCACGCTTCCAGGCGCCGGGCACCCGGCTGCCATGCCAGGTCCCGCCGTGGGGCCGGCTGAGCGCGGTCGACACGCAGACCGGGCAGATCGCCTGGCAGGTGCCGTTCGGCATCACCGACACGCTGCCCGCAGGCAAGCAGGCAACCGGGCGTCCCAACATCGGCGGCGCCATTACCACCGCGTCGGGCCTGGTGTTCATCGGCGCCACCGACGACGCGCGCTTCCGCGCGTTCTCCGCCGACGATGGCCGGCTGTTGTGGGAGACCCGGCTTGAAGCCTCCGCGCATGCCACGCCGATGACCTACGCCGGAGCGTCGGGCCGCCAGTACGTCGCCGTCGCCAGCACCGGCGGCAGCTTCCTCGACAGTCCGCTCGCCAGCGACACCATCGTCGCCTTTGCGCTGCCTACCGAAAGGTCCCGCTGATGCGCCTGATCAAGATCGCCGCCGCGCTGCTGCTGGCCGCCGCGCTGTCCGCGCAGTCCGGTCCGCCGCCCGATCCCTATGCCGGCAAGAAGCGACTGCTGGTGGTCGCCGACCTTTCCACCGGTAACCAGAACGCACACCTGGCGGTGAGCCACGCGGCCGCGGTGATCGAGCAATTGGGGCGCGAGAGCGGCGCCTATGTGACCTTCATCCGCACCGATACCGACTGGGTCACGCTCGAGGAGACCTGGGGCACGGGCGATTATGCCCAGGGCGGATCGAAGCAGGCGCGCGGCAAGAACCTCGCCTATTTCGATGCGGTGCTGTTCTACACCAATGGCGAAACGCGGATGAGCTCCGAACAAAAGCGCGACCTGCTCGCCTGGGTGCGCGAGGGCCATGGCTTCATCGGCGTCCACACCGCCGCGGCCACCGCCTATGCCTGGCCCGAATACGGCGAGATGCTCGGCGGCATTTTCGACAACCACCCGTGGATGATTTCGGACGCGCGGGTGATCGTCGAGCGGCCGGAGTTTCCGGCGATGAGCGGTTTCGCCACCGGGATGACCTTGCGCGACGAGCATTACCAGATGCGCGCCGACCCCTATTCGCGCGACAAGGTCGATGTGCTGGCCCGGATCGACCCCGCCAGCGTCGACCTGACCAACCCGATGGTCCACCGCACCGATAACGATTTTCCGGTCGCGTGGATCAAGGCCTACGGCGCCGGCCGGGTGTTCTATACCGGGCTCGGCCATACCGACGCGGCGTGGGACGATCCGCGCATCCGCACGATGATGCGCGAAGCGATCGGGTGGGCGATTGCGGGCGGCGACACTCCGCGCCCGCACCCGATCCCGCCGCGCTGAGCTACTTCCCCTCCGGCCCGTAGTGCCGGGCGAGATAGGCGACCACGGCGTCGTAATCGGCGTCGTCGACCTGCGCCCCGCGCGAGATCATCTGGTCGGTGACTTCGGCCCACTTGTCGGGCGCGTAATGCTTGCCTTCGAGCAGGGTGAGTTCGTGGCAGCCGCTGCACGCGGTCTGCACCTTGGCCGCGACCGCTCGTTCGGGATCGGCCGCCGCCGGCGGCGCGCCCGAGGCCAGCGCGGCGCCACCGCACAGGGCGAGCAGAGCGGCGAAAAGGGCCCTTCCCAGCATCGGCTCAGTCGCGAATCCGGCCGGGCGTCGCCGGTGGCGGCGGCGGCGGGGTGTAGCGGGCGAGCAGCGGCAGGCTGGCGGCATTGGGCCAGGCGGCCAGCGCGCTGTCTTCGCCCAGCCGCATCAGCCGCGGCGCGGCCGGATCGAACAGCGCCCAGCCCGCCCCCGGCGATCCGCTGCGCGCGAAAGCCAGCAGCGCGCCCGACATCGTGTCGCGCAAGGCGAGATCGACCGGCGTCCACTCGCGCGTCGTGCGGAACAGGTTGAGGCTGTCGAGATTGCGCAGGAAATACGGCACTTCGCCGGTGTGGTAAGCGCCGACCGTGGCCGGATCGTGATCGCTGAATGCGATCCCCGGCGCGTAAGGCTGGCGGCGGGTAAAGAAGTAGGCATAGGTCGGCGCGGCGCCATAAGCGCGGTTGGCCGCAGCCCAGTTCCACATTTGCGAGCCGACCGACATGTCGCGCATCAGGTCGACGGCCGCGCGCGAGACGCCCGCGTCGTTCGCCGCCGGATAGGCGCGCAGCACCGCCGCGGTATTGTCGCCGAACGCGCGGGTGACCGCGGCGCGGTACTGTTCGACCGTGGTCGCCGGGCCGAGATCGGCAAAGCGTTCGTCGCGGGTGAAACCGAGCATGACTGGCACATCGGCCTGGCGATGGCTGGCGAAGGTCTCGGCCGCGCCGGCGACAATATGCGTGCCGTCGACGACGATGGCATTGCGCTGGACGCCCGTGGCCCCCGCCAGGATGCGGTCACCCGCCATGTCGCGCATCGCCTCGATCGAGCCGGCGCCGAGCGCTTGCTGCAAGGCCACGCCCTGCGCTTCGCCGCGCGCCAGCGCGATCGGGCCCATCTGTTCGTTATGTGCGCTGCCGCTCATCCCCACGATCTTGTGGAACAGCCCCTTGGCCTGCTGATCGATCTGCAGCAGCGAGACCGACATCGACCCGGCCGACTGGCCCATGATCGTGACATTGCCCGGATCGCCGCCGAACTGGCCGATGTTGCGCTGGATCCATTGCAGCGCGGCGACCTGGTCCATCAGGCCATAGTTGCCCGAATGGCCCCGGCCTTCGGCGGTCAGTTCGGGATGGGCGAGGAAGCCGAGCGGCCCGAGGCGATAGGCGATCGAGACATAGACCACGCCTTCGCGCGCCAGGTTCTCGCCGCCGTAATTGGCCATGCTGGCCGAACCGACGTTGAAGCCACCGCCGTAGATCCACACCATCACCGGTAAGCGCTTGCCGGCGGCATCGGCCGGCGCCCAGACGTTCAAGTAGAGGCAATCCTCGCTGATCGCCTCATTGCCGAAGTAGTGGTTCATCGTCCGCCCGCGCAGCGATTGCAGGCACATCGGCGCGAACCGGTCGGCGTGATAGACGCCTTGCCACGGCGTGACCGGCTGCGGCGCGCGCCAACGCCGCTCGCGCACCGGCGGCGCGGCGAACGGCACCCCGAACCAGCCGTTCACGCCATTGCTGAGCTCCTTGCCGTCGATCAGGCCGCCATCGACTGGGATCGGCTCGGCCGCGACCGGCGTGGCCAGGAGCGCGAGAAGAGCGAATAGCAGGCGCTTCATCGGGGGGTCCTTCCAAGCTTGGCGGCGAAGAAATCGAACGTCGCGTTCATGGCCCGCAAGGTCGCGGCGCGGGTGGTCGCAGCATCGGCGCCGATGAAGCTGTGATCGACGCCAGGGATATAGATCGTTTCGACCGGGACGCCGGCGGCCTTGAACCCCTGCTCGGCCAGCCGCGATTGCGCCACCGGCACGGTGCGATCGCCCTCGCCGTGAATGAGCAGGAACGGCGGATCGCGCCCATCGAGATACGTCAGTCCGCTGGCCCGGCCGTAATCGGCCGCGCTGCAGGCCTGGGTGCAACCAAGCAACCGCACACCGGCGGCGTCCTGGCCGTTGGGCCGCCCGGCGGCCATCGCCGCGAAGTCGAACACGCCGTACCAGATCGCCGCGGCCTGGACGCATTCGCTGCCCGCCGCTGCCTCCGTTCCAGCGACGTCGAGCGCGCGGTCGCCGCAGCTCAGCGCCGCCAGCGCGGCGAGGTGCCCGCCGGCCGAACCGCCCCACACCCCGGTGCGCGCCGGATCGATCCCGTACCGCTCCGCATTGCCCTTGAGGAATCGCAGCGCCGCGCGCACGTCCTGCAGCTGCGCGGGAAAACGCGCCTCGTCGGCGAGGCGGTACTCGAGGCTCGCGACCACGAACCCTTCGCGTGCCAGTTGCGCCAGCGCGGCGGGAAAATCGGCCAGCGCGCCGGAGTGGCGGGTATGCCCGCCGGTCCAGCCGCCGCCGTGGATGAACACGATCAGTGGCCGGGGCCCGCCACGCCGCGCCGGCATGTAGAGATCGAGCGTCAGCGGCCGATAACCGGTGACGGTCGAGAACACGACGTCGGCCTGGCTGGTCACCCCGCCCGGCCAGCGCGCGACCCGCGCGGGATAGCGATCGTCGAGCACCGGGGCGGCCGCGGTGGGAAAATCGCGCGGCCCTGCGGCCAGCACCGGAACCGCCGCCAGAGCGGCGAGCGCGACGAGGATACGCCTGGCCTTGAGCATCGAATCCCTCACCCCTCAGTTTACTATGCGTACTGGTTAGTACATGAGCTCGCCGGCCGGGGCAAGCGCACCAGGGCCGGCCCGCTCAGCGTTGCCGCACCCAGCTCAGCACGCAGTCGATGATCTGTTCACGCCGCCGCGCCCGCATCGCCGGGGCGGCAAAGTCGATCCCGAAATTGTGCTGGAAGGTATGGCGGTTGGAGACATTGTAGAAGCTGAGCGCGGAGATGGTCGAATGGAGATCGACCGGATCGACATCGGGCCGGAAAATCCCGGCCTTGGCGCCGCGCGCAAGGATCGAGCGCAACTGTTCGATCACGCTCTGGTTGCGCTGTTTGAGGCCATCGATCTGGGCGATGTGTTCGCCGTGATGGACGTTCTCGTTCATCACCAGGCGGACGAATTCGGGGTGTTCGAAGTGGTAATCGAAGTTGTGGCCGATGATCGCCCGCAGCGCCTGTTCGGGCGACAGCGTTTCGAAACGGGCGTCCTGCTCTTGCGCGCGGATCGCGGCATAGGACCGTTCGAGGACCGCGCGGTACAGTTCGTCCTTGCCGCCGAAATAGTAATATATCATCCGCTTCGACGAGGCGGTCTGTTCGGCGATCTCGTCGATCCGCGCCCCGGCAAGGCCCTTGTCGGCGAATTCGCGCGTCGCCACCTCGAGGATGTTCTCGCGGGTTTCGGCGGCGTCCTGCTGGCGCCGGGACAACGGCATGCCGGCATCTGGCTGGCTGTCGGTTGAATGTACCATCGGCGTGAAATAGCCGCCCGCGCCCCGATTGCGAACGAAAACTCCACGCCCGGCCGACAGCGCAGGGCATCGGCCAAACGCCGCGGCGGCCAAGTCCACGCCGCCATCAGCGTAGCGAGGACATCGCGCTTCGTGCACGGCCCTGGCGACATCGTGCGCGGCTGCGGACGTCGATCGAAGTAACCGTGTTCGCCGAACGCGAAGAATTCACTTTCCTACACGACAAGAATTAGAACATATCATGAACAACGCGATTCGCAACCCGCACTCACGCGCTTATCGAGGAGACTTCGCCCATGCCTTCGGTCGACCAGTTCGATTCCTACGGCGATTCCGTCGCCGATCCGTCGCGCGCGCCGTTCGCGGTCGTGCCGCACGATACCAGCCCGCTGGCCGTGGTCCCCAAGGCGCTGTTCGTCGGCACCGGCGGCACGCTGGTGCTGCGCGGCCTCGATTCGGCTGCCGACGTCACGTTCAAGAACCTCGCCAACGGCCAGATCCTCGACGTGCGCGCCAGCCATGTCCGCGCCACCGGCACCACCGCCGCCGATATCGTGGCATTGGCCTGATGCCCGGCCACGGTTTCGGCTTCCGGCCGACGGCGCGGCGCCTGCAATCCGTTGCCGCGCTGTCCGCTCCGCCGCCCGGAACGCTCGCGTTCACCTCCGCCGCGCAGAGCGGCCTCGCAACGCTCATCATGGAAGGATTCTGACGTGGCCACGATCGACGTCAAAGACGCCGCCGGCGTCACTCGCACCCTGCAGGCGCCCCCCGGCAACGGCCAGGCAACCATGGCCAACTCCCGCCCGGTGACGATCGCCAGCGACCAGAGCGCGGTGCCGGTCGCGGCCGCCGCGCTGCCGCTACCGGCCGGCGCGGCGACCGCCGCCAGGCAGGACACCGGCAACACGTCGCTGGCGGCGATCGCCACGTCAGTCACCGGGGCCGCAACGGTGGCGCGGCAAGACACCGGCAATACGTCGCTGGCCTCGATCGCATCGTCGGTCGGCGGGGTCGCGACCGGGTCCAGACAGGATACCGGCAACACCTCGCTCGCTGCTATCGCCACGTCGGTGAACGGGGTGGCTTCGGCGGCGAAGCAGGATACCGGCAACACGTCGCTCGCCGCTATTGCAACGTCGGTGAACGGGGTGGCGAGCGCGGCCAGGCAGGACACCGGCAACACGTCGCTCGCCACGATCGCCACCGCGGTTACCGGGGTCGCGACCGCCGCGCGTCAGGACACCGGCAATACTTCGCTGGCGGCGATCGCGTCGTCGGTCGCGGGCAAGCTCAACGCGGTCGCCTCGGCCAGCTTCACGCGGCCGGCCGATACCACCGCCTATGCCGTAGGCGACCTTGTCGCCAACAGCGTGACCGCCGGCAGCGTGGCGCCGATGAGCGTGGCCCTGGCGCGGGTGAACGGCGGCACCGGAGTGATCAACCGGTTGCGGCTGGCCACCAGCAAGACCGGGCTGGCGCTGACCGAGACCTTCCGGGTCAAGTTCTACCGCACGTCACCGACCTCGAGTGTGGGCGACAACGGCGTGTTCGCTACCACCAACGGCATCGCCGCCGGCTACATCGGCTATGCCGACGTGGTGCTCAACCAGGCGCAGGGCGACGGGACCAAGGGATCGGTGCAACCGGCCGCCGGCGCGATGACGTTCCAGAGCGGCGCCGCCACCACCAACCTGTTCGCGCTGATCGAAGCCCGCACCGCCTATACCCCGGCCAGCGGGGAAGTCTTCACGCTCGAAGTCGAAGTGTGCCGCGATTGACCGGACAACGTGGTGAGCCCTGCTGGGTTCGAACCAGCGACCTACTGATTAAAAGTCAGTTGCTCTGCCGACTGAGCTAAGGGCCCGACCACGGCTGTCGCGCTTATGGCGGGCGGCGGGATGGGTCAACCGGCTGGCGGCGATGCGGCCGCTTGACCGCTTTGTCCCGGCGACCCATGGCGCGGGCGATGACGAGCCCACCGCCCGCGCCTGAGGACGCCTTGCCGCTGGCCGGGCGGCGCATCGGCATGCTGACGTCGTCGGCCTCGCGGCTCAACGGCGGCATTCTCGAATCGGTGCGGGCGCAGACCCAGATCGTTCGAATGCTCGGGGGTGAGGCTGTGGTGTTCGCGCTGGAGGACGAATTTTCGGCCGCCGACCGGCCGCGCTTCGGGCCCACCGAGGTCCGCGTGTTCCCGGTGCGCGGGCCGCGCCAGGTCGGCTACGCGCCCGCGCTGCTCCCGGCGTTGCTCGCCGCCGGTCTCGATACGCTGCACCTGCACGGCATCTGGATGTACCCGTCGCGCGCCGGAGCGCGGTGGGCGCGGGCGACCGGGCGGCCGTATTACATCAGCCCGCGCGGGATGCTCGATCCGTGGATTTTGCGCCGCGGGCGGTGGAAGAAGGCGCTGGCCCGGCTCGGCTACGAGCGCGCGAGTTGGCGCGCGGCGCGGCAGTTCCACGCGCTGACCGGGCGCGAGGCCGCGCAAGTGGCCGCCGCCACCGGCCGGACCGACAGCCTGGTGCTGCCCAACCCCGCCCCGCCGCTGAGCCCGCCGCCCGCAGCCCTGCCACCGCCGCAGGTGATCTACATCGGCCGCGTGCACGCCAAGAAGAATCTCGTCGCGCTGGCCCAGGGCTGGGCCATGGCGAAACTGCCCGCAGGCGCGCGGCTGACGATCGCCGGGTTCGGCGATGCGGCCGATGTCGCCGCGCTCGAAGCCGCGGTGGCGCAGGCGCCCGGCGCCGCGTTTGTCGGCCCTGTTTATGGCGCGGACAAGACCGCGTTGCTGGCCGGCGCGCGCTTCATGGTGCTGCCGTCGCACAGCGAAGGGCTGCCGCTGGCGCTGCTCGAAAGCTGGGCCGCGGGTGTGCCGACGATCCAGACCGACGAATGCAACCTGCCCGAAGGCACTGCGGCCGGTGCGGCGATCGAGTGCGGTTACGGCCCGGCCGAAATCGCCGCCGCGCTCGAGACGGCGTTGGCGCGGGACGCGGCGAGCTGGCGGGCGATGAGCGGGGCCGCACAGGCGCTGGCCGGCGGCCCGTTTGCGATGGCGACCCTGGCCCGTGCCTGGGGCGAAGTCTACGCCGCCGGGATCAACGCCGGTGGCCGAGGCGCGCCGCCAGCTGCCGCAGCGTCAACCCGCTGACCGGATCGCGCCAACGCGGCGCGAGGATCGCCGCCGGGCCGAGCACGAAGCCCCGCTGGCGGAACAGCGGGTGCGGGATGACCAGCCCTGGGGCGGCAAAGGCCCCGCCGCTCCACAGCACCAGGTCGAGATCGAGCACGCGTGTGGCCCAGCGCTGACCGCCGGCGCGGCGCCCGAACTGGCGCTCGATCCGCTGTGTCAGCGCGAGCAGCGCCGGCGGTTCGAGCGCGGTTTCGACGAGCGCCGCGCTATTGGCATAGCGCCGCTGCGATGGGCCGATGGGGGACGACTGGATCGCAGGCGCTGCGGCCGTGACCGTCACCCCCGCCGCCTCCAGCGCGCCGAGCGCCGCGCGGAGCACGTCCTGCGGCCGGCCGTGGCGGTGATGGCGCCGGTTGGAGCCGAGCGCGATCAGGTATCGGTAGCTCAGATATCCTCGCAAATGCGCCCGTAGAGCTGCGGGCGGCGATCGCGGAAGAAGCCCCAGCTGGCGCGATGGCGGGCGGCGGCGGCGAGATCGAGCGTGGCGACCAGCGCGCCGGATTCGCCCGCGCCGAAATCGGCGTGGTAATCGCCCCATTCGTCGGAAATGAAGCTGTGGCCATAGAAATGCTGGCCGTCTTCGTCGCCGATGCGGTTGGCGGCGACGACGGGCATGCAGTTCGACACCGAATGGCCGACCATCGCCCGGCGCCACAGCCGGCTGGTGTCCATTTCGGGGTCCTTGGGCTCGGAGCCGATCGCGGTGGGGTAGAACAGCGCTTCGGCGCCCATCAGCGCCATGACCCGCGCGGCTTCGGGATACCACTGGTCCCAGCAAATGCCGACGCCGATGCGCGTGCCGGCGACATCCCACACTTTGAACCCGTCGTTGCCGGGGCGGAAATAGAACTTCTCCTCGTAGCCCGGCCCGTCGGGAATATGGCTCTTGCGGTAGGTACCAAGAATTTCGCCATCCGCGTCGATCATCGCCAACGTGTTGTAATAGTGATGCCCGTCGCGCTCGAAAAAGCTGGTCGGGATGACGACCTTGAGCGCTTTGGCCAACGCCCGCATCGCCTTGACCGAAGGGTGTTCGGCGGTCGGCCGCGCCAGCGCGAACAACGCATCGTCCTCGACCTTGCAGAAATAGGGCCCGGAAAACAGTTCGGGCGGCAGGACCACTTGCGCGCCCTTGCCCGCCGCCTGTTCGACCAGCGCGGACACGGCGGCGATGTTCTCGGCTTCGTCGGACGAACCGAGGGCCAGTTGCAGCGCGGAGACGGTCAGCGTGGTCATGGCCCGCCAGTTAGGGATGCACCGCGCGCAAGTCCATCATCCCACCTTGCGGAACAGAAGCGTGATCCGATCGCTCTCGCCGATTTCGGCGAGGCGCGGGCGATCCGCGTCGGTGGCCCCGCGATAGTTGGGCGGCAACGTCCACACCCCGCCCGGCCAGTCTTTGGGATCGCGCGGGTTGGAGTTGACCTCGCTGCGCGCCGCCAGCTCGAACCCGTAGAGCCGCATCAGCGCAACGAGATCGCTTTCGCGCAGGTATCCCTTCGAGCCGTCGCGCATCGCATAAGGCGCGTCCTCGTTAGCGCGGTGCTGTTCGATGCCGAGCAGGCCATCGGGCTTGAGCAGGGAGCGGATCGCCATCAGATCGCGATGCAGCCAGCCGTTCCTGAGCATGTTGTGCATCTCGCGGAAGATCAGCACGCGGTCGACCGTGCCGGCGAGCGCTTCGGGCACGGCGTCGCTGGCAAAGCCCGAGACCGCCGCGCCGGTCAGCCGGTCTGTCGCGACCTGCGCCTGCACTTTGGCCGCCTGCCCGCCCCAGTACTGCTGGTTGCGCTCGTTCTCGAGCCGGACGTCGGGCCCCATGGCGATGTAGCGCCCGTTGGCGCCGAGGTAAGGCACGAGGATGCGGGTGAACCAGCCGCCGGCGGGGACGTAATCGACCACGGTCATTCCCGGACGGACCTGGAAGAAGCTCAGCGTTTCGGCCGGGTGGCGGTAGGGGTCGCGCACCCGGTCGGCATTGCGGCGCTCGTGCGCCAGGACTTGCGCCAGCGCCGGATCGACCGCCTGGGCCTGCACCGCTGCGGGTGCCGCGACGACGGCTGGCGCGGCCAACAGGGCAGCGGCAAGGTGAACGAGGCGCATGGGGTCTCTCCGAAGTGATGGGCGACGAAACTAGCTTGCGGACGGTAGATGACAACCCGCTGGTCAGACCCCATCTGGCGACGCGAAGGAGAGTTTGATGGCAAACGAACAGGCGATCGTTGCGGGCGGGTGCTTCTGGTGCACCGAAGCGGTGTTCCGCGACGTGATCGGGGTGAGCGGGGTGGAAAGCGGCTACATCGGCGGCAGCGTGCCCGACCCCACTTACAAGGCCGTGTGTTCGGGCTCGACCGGCCATGCCGAGGCGATCCGCGTAACTTACGATCCGGATGCGATCTCGCTGGCCGAAATCTTCGACGTGTTCCTGGGCACCCACGATCCGACCCAGCTCAACCGCCAGGGCAACGACGTCGGCACCCAATACCGCAGCGCGATCTTTCCGGCCGACGACGCGCAGACGGCCGAAGCCGAGCGTGCGATCGCCCGGTGGGAAGACGATCACCCCGGGCAAAAGGCAATGACCACGATCGAGCCGATGAGCGAATGGTATCCGGCCGAGGATTACCACCAGGAGTACTGGGAAGGCGAAGGCCAGCGGAACCCCTATTGCCTGGCGGTGATCCCGCCCAAGCTGGCCAAGCTGCGCAAGAGTTTCGCGGCCAAGGTCAAGGCCTAGGCCCGCCAGCGGGCAATGAAGAACCCGTCCATTCCGCCTTGCTCGGCGAGCTGGGCGGGATCGGTGCGCAGGTGGCCATGATCGGTCGGCGCCAGACCTGACGGCAATTCGTCGGCGCGGATCGGGTCGGGGGTGAGCGCCATCTTCGTGGCCTGGTCCTCGCCCTCCTCGCGTTCGAGCGAGCAGACGGCATAGACCAATCGCCCGCCGGGCTTGAGCCAGCGCGCGGCGCGGTCGAGCAGCTGCGCTTGCAGCTCGGCCATCTCGGCAATCTGGCGCGGGCCGATGCGGTGAAGCACGTCGGGATGACGCCGCGCGGTGCCGGTGGCCGTGCACGGGGCGTCGAGCAGGATCGCGTCGAACGGTTCGGCGGGCTCCCAGGCGAGCGCATCGGCGGTGACGACATCGGCGGTCAGCCCGGTGCGAGCCAGGTTCTCACGCAACCGGTCGAGCCGGCGGCGGCTGACATCGAGCGCGGTCACGGCCCACCCGACCGCCGCCAGCTGCAGGGTCTTGCCGCCGGGCGCGGCGCACAAGTCGAGCACGCGGCCTGAACCTGGGCCGAGCAACCGCGCCGGGAGCGAAGCGGCCAGATCCTGCACCCACCATGCGCCGTCGGCATAACCGGGTAGCTCCGCCACCGCGGTGCCGCGCGGCAAGCGGACGTGGCCGCGCGCCAGGCTTTCGCCATTTAGCCGCTCGGCCCATTCTTCGGTGGCATCCGCGTCGCGCAGGGCCAGGTCGAGCGGCGGCGGTTCGGCCAGGCCGGCGGCGATAGCCTCGGTGCGGCCGCCCCAGCGCGCTGCTACCGCATCCGGCAAGTTCGGCGCGGCGGGCAAAGCCACGCTTTGGCGCACCAGCGCGCCGAACACGCCATGCGCCAGCCGCCGCGGGCCGCCGGCGAGCAGCGGCAACCCCGTCGCCACCACGGCGTGGGGCGGAGTACCGAGGCGGAGCCACTGGGCCAGCATCAGCCGCAGCACGGCGCGCGCCTTGGCATCGTCCGCCAATCGCTGGCGCGTGGCGGAATCGATCGCCGCGTCGAGGTCGGCCAACCAGCGCAGCACCTCTGTGGCGATGGCGCGGGCCAGCGCCTGGTCCGACGAGGTGAGCAGCCCGGCGGTCGCCGCGACGGCGGCCTGATCGAGCGTCTCGCCGCGCCGCAGCACCGCATCGAGCAGGCGGAGCGCCGCGCGCCGGGCGCCAAGGCCCTGGGGTTCGGATGCGGGGCGGGTCACCCCATCCCCCTACGGACAGTTGCGCCGGGCCGCCAGCCAGTGCATCTGGCGGGCGATGGACCGCCCCGCCGCCCCCGCCCCGCGCTTCGCCAAGCCGGCATACTGGAGCGACGCCGCTTCGCCGACGCCCGCCGCGGTCGAGGACGACGAGGCGCTGGGCCCGACGCGCTATGGCGACTGGGTGAAGAACGGGATCGCAATCGATTTCTGACCGGAACGGGCCATCGCCTCGCCGGTTGCCGATAACGAGTGACGCAAGGGAGAGTGCGATGGGCAAGGGTTTGATCGTGGCGGCCATGCTGGTGCCGGCGGGCCTCCTGGCGGCCTGCACCGCCACCGGAGACCAGTCTGCCGCACCGATGGCGCATACCGCCGCCGTCTCGCCCGCCGCCGCGCCGGGCGGCGTGATCCGCCACGGCGATTCGTTCGCGCTGATGAGCGCGCAGTACGGCCCGCGCGGCGCCCATACCGCGACGGGGGCCAGCGCCTGGGTCCCGGCCGCCCCGCCGCCGGCGTTCGTCGCTACCGGGCCCGCGCCGCCGGCCGATCCGCCCGCCCCGCCGCTCGCGGCGGTGGCCAACCGCCAACCTGTGCCGGCCACTCCGGCAAGCGAGCTGGTCCGGCCGGAAGCCGCCCAGCCTGCCCCTGCCCCAGCCCCTGCTGCCCCGGCGCGCAGCCCGGCGGTGCGCACCGCCGGGCTGGCGCTGTTCAACGCCAACGCCTGCAGCGCCTGCCACATGTTCGAAGACGCCGGGGCGATGGGCAATGTCGGCCCCTCGCTCGATGGCGGCATCTCGGCCGCGACCGTGGTCGCCGCGGTTACCGAAGGCCGCGGCCCGATGCCGAGCTTCCGCGGCTCGCTGAGCGAGGCGGAAATTCAAACGCTGGCGAACTACATTTCACAGTATTCCAAGCGTTAGCGGGTATCGACGAGCACCAGTTCGCTGTCCTCGAGCGCGGTTACCTCAAGCGTTTCCACATCGCTGATCGCCGCGCCGTCACGTGCGTTGACGGCGACGCCTTCGATCTCGACCCTGCCGGTGGCGGGAACCAGGTACAGGTGCCGGCCCGCGCCCGCGTCATAGCGCAGCGTATCGCCCGCCTTAATCGTCGCCCCGAGAACGCGCGCGTCGGCGCGGATCGGCAGCGCGTCTTCGTCACCCGCCATGCCCGAGGCGAGCGAGACGAACCTGCCGGCCCGGTCGCCCTTGGGGAACGGCTGCGCGCCCCAGCCCGGTTCACCGCCGCGTTCGTCGGGGATGATCCACAGCTGGAACAGCGTGGTGGCCTCGTCCTCGAGGTTGTATTCGGCGTGGGTGATGCCGTCCCCTGCGCTCATCACCTGCACGTCGCCGGCGCCGGTGCGGCCGGTGTTGCCGAGGCTGTCCTTGTGGGTGATCGCGCCTGACCGGACGTAAGTGATGATTTCCATGTCGCGGTGCGGATGCGGCGGGAAGCCGCTTTGGGCCGCGATCACGTCGTCGTTCCACACCCTGAGCGCGCCCCAGTGGACCCGCGCCGGATCGTGGTAATCGGCGAACGCGAAATGGTGCTTGGTGTCGAGCCAGCCGTGATTGGCGCCGCCAAGGCTGGCGAAAGGGCGCAGTTCGATCATCGTCTCGGTCCTTTGTCGGTTCGCTGCCTAGATAGGGATCGTGTCAAGGCCGGGTCACCCTCCGCCGCGAAGCGGCTTC
>JANOAH010000175.1:0-2071 GCA_031411075.1 Erythrobacteraceae bacterium | reverse complement strand
TCGTCGGCAATGAAGCTGGCCTTGAGCCGCCGCGCCGCCTCGGCATGCAGCCAGACACCGGCGGAGGCCGCGTCCACCATGTCCTGACCGTGCTTGCCATAGACCGCCGCCATGGCTGCGATTGTTCCTGCCAGCACATCTCCTGTACCGGCTGTCGACAGCCACCGATTACCGCGCGGCGAGACAACGACGCCCTTTCGCCCCACGACATAAGTGGTGGAGCCCTTCCTCACCAGCACCGGCAAATCACCGCCGGCCGCCATTGCCTCCCTATCTGCCTGCATTTCGGCAAACATGTCGAGTGACCCGTCGTGCCGCAACCCGAGGCGTTCCGCCATCCGCCTGTATTCCCCGATATGCGGCGTGAGGATGGTTCGGCCGTTCCGCGCCCCTACTGCCTGCGGATCGAACAGGTCGAGCGCATCGGCATCGAGGATCACCGTCAGCAGATTCCTGCTTCTGAGCAGCCAGTCGATCCGTTCGCGCGCGGCGTTGCTCCGTCCCAGCCCCGGACCGATCACCACCGCATCGAGCCGGTCATCCATGAGTTCGGCGTCGGACAACGGGCGATGCACAAGCGACGCCGGTCCGCCTGCGTCATCGCCATAAATGACGACGTAACCAGCACCGGCGCGAGCAGCCGCCGTGGCGGCAAGCCGGGCCGCGCCAGGCATCTCGCCGGCGATCACGCCGACCATGCCGCGAGTGTACTTGTGTATGTCGTTAGCAGGCCGAGGAATCGCAGGCCGCGCCAGCGTTCGCACGGGTATGCCGGCGAGGTCGAGACCGATGTCGACCCGCCTGATCTCACCGCAATTGAGCATTGCGCTGGGCAGGATATGCGCAGGCTTGAGCGCGCCGATGGCCAACGTCAGGTGAACGGGCAACGTGTTCGAAGCCAAGGCGCTGCCGCTGTCGGATGAAATACCCGTGGGCAGGTCGACGGCCACGCAGGTGCCGGCCCTTTTGGCAAGAACGAGCAGAGATTCCATGAAGCACCAGTCGATCGTTCGCGACTGCCCCGCGCCGAACACCGCATCGACGAACACCGGCGCGGGCCGCACGGGCTCGTCGCCGATCAGGTCTTCGACGGGCCCACCCCAGGCTCGGCTTGCGCGGCGGGCCAGAGCCGAGCGTGGCGCACTCGCCGCGACGACGCGCACATTGGCGCCTCGCGATCGAAGCACCCTTGCCGCCACATAACCGTCGCCCCCGTTGTTGCCGGGGCCACAGACGATCAGCACCTCGCGGCCGGCCGAAATACGGAACACGATGTCCGCCACGCCGGCGCCGGCGCGCTGCATCAGAGCATACATCGCGTCAAGATCCGGCGCGGCACCGGTTTCGGCGGCGCGCATCTGCGCCACCGTCAGGACCGGATCAGCGCCTTGCATCGCCAAGCGCTTCGGCCGGCAGGCGATAGCGGTCGGCCTCGACGGTGACCTCGAAGCCGCCTTCGCGCGGCTCGACCGCCGCGCGCTCGGCCCCGTCGGCCGTGGCGATCGTCCCGCCGCTGCGCTCGAACCGGCGAAAGCCGCCGTCGGGGTGGTGCACGATCAAGCCGCTCTCGCCGTCGGGCGCGACGGCGCAGGCGCGCGCGAACTCCGCCGCGCCGCCGATCGCGCACTCGATCAGGTCTTCGGGATCGGCGTCCGCCACCGGATCGCTGCCCTTCACCGAGCAGGCCGCGAGCAGCAGCAAGGCCGCCGCGCTAGATATCCGCGTAGACATGCGTTTCCGCCGCCGCGCCAGGGTGCGTTACCGCGCCCTTGCTGGCCGGGCCGACATTCTGCGCGTAGCGCCACAGCGCCCCGGCGTTGTAATCATGCCCGCGCTGGGTCCATGCCTGGCGCCGCCGGTCGAGCTCCGCCGCATCGACTTCGAGCTCGATCGTGCCCGCCTCGGCATCGATGGCGATCATGTCGCCTTCCTCGACCAGCGCGATCGGGCCGCCGTCGGCCGCTTCGGGTCCGACATGGCCGATGCAGAAACCCCGGGTGGCGCCCGAAAAGCGCCCATCGGTGATCAAGGCGACGCTTTCGCCCATGCCTTGACCATAGAGCGCGGCGGT
>JANOAH010000174.1:0-10250 GCA_031411075.1 Erythrobacteraceae bacterium | reverse complement strand
GGGGGGGGTGGCCGTGCGGTTTGGGGGGGGGGCCCCCCCCCCAACCCGCGGCGCGCCTGCCCGCCGGCCCCCCCCCCCCCCGGGCGGGTGCCCCCCCCCCCCCGACGGGGGAGGATCAGGAGAGCTTCTCCATCACCGCGTCGGACACTTCGTAGTTGCCCCACACGGTCTGGACGTCATCGTCATCCTCGAGCATGTCGATCAGCTTCAACAGCGTACCGGCCTCGCCTTCTCCGACATCGACCGTGAGGTTGGGCTTCCACGCCAGCTTGACGCTGTCCGCCTCACCCAGCGTCGCTTCGAGCGCCTTGGCGACGTCGTGCATGCCGTCCATCCCGGTCCAGATCGTGTGGCCGGCCTCGTCGCTCTCGACATCGTCGGCGCCGGCCTCGATCGCGGCTTCGAGCACCGCGTCCTCGTCGCCCGCGCCGGCCGGGTATTCGATCATGCCCATCCGCTCGAACCCGTGGCTGACCGCACCGCTCGCCGCGAGGTTGCCGCCGTTCTTGGAGAACGCGGTGCGCATATTGGTGGCGGTGCGGTTGCGGTTGTCGGTCAAAGCCTCGACGATGATCGCGCTGCCGCCCGGGCCATAGCCTTCATAGCGGATTTCCTCGTAATCCTCGCCGCCCGCCGCGCTCGCCTTGTCGATCGCGCGCTGGATATTGTCCTTGGGCATCGACTGCGCCTTGGCCGCGTTGACCGCCAGGCGCAGCCTCGGGTTCATGTCCGGATCGGGCATGCCCATTTTCGCCGCCACGGTGATCTCGCGGCTGAGCTTGGAAAACAGGTTCGAGCGCTTCTTATCCTGCGCGCCCTTGCGGTGCATGATGTTCTTGAACTTGGAATGGCCGGCCATGATCGTCTCAGCGTGATGAAAGTCGCGGCGCTTTACACCGGGCCCGCGTGTCAGAGCAACCGCTGCCACCAGCCGACATCGCGCCACGCGCCGTGCTTCCAGCCGACCTCGCGATAGATGCCGACGGGGGTGAACCCCAACACTTCGTGCAGGCCGACGCTGGCCGCGTTGGGGAGCGCAATGCCGGCGAACGCGGCGTGGCTGCCCCGATCTGCCAGGATCGGCAGCAACGCGGCGTAAAGCGCGCGCCCGAGCCCCTGCCGCGCGAACGCCGGGTCGACATAGACCGCGACGTCGCACGAGCTGGCATAAGCCGCACGGGTGCGATGCGGCGAGCCGTAGGCATAGCCGGCGACCTTGCCGCCGACATCCGCCACCAGCCAGCCATGGCTGGCACCGTAGTCGGCGATGCGGCCCGCCATCTCGTCCCGGGTTGGCGGATCGACTTCGAAACTGAACCACCCGTCGGTGACGAACGGCGCATAGATCGCCGCGCAGGCGGCGGCATCGGCCGCCGATGCAGGGCGGATGTTCAAAAGCGCGCCTCAGCCATTGACCACCGTCCCGCCGTTGGGATGCAGCACCTGGCCCGACATATACGACGAATCCTCGCAGGCAAGGAACAGGAAGGCGGGCGCGACTTCGTTGGGCTGACCGGGGCGGCCCATCGGGGTATGCTCACCGAAGGTCTTGAGTTTCTCCTCGCTGGCGCCGCCGCACGGATTGAGCGGCGTCCAGATCGGACCCGGAGCAACCGCGTTTACACGGATGCCGTCGCCGACCAGGCTTTCGCTGAGCGAGCGAGTGAACGCGGAGATCGCGCCCTTGGTGCTCGAATAGTCGAGCAGCTCCTTCGACCCCTGGTACGAAGTGATCGAGGTGCAATTGACGATTGTGGCGCCCTCTTTCAGATGCGGGCGGGCGGCCTGGACCAGGTAGAACATCGAAAAGATGTTGGTCTGGAAGGTGCGCTGGAGCTGCTCGGCGGTGATGTCGCGAATGTCCTCGTCGGGATGCTGCTCGCCGGCGTTGTTGACCAGCACGTCGAGCCGGCCCCATTTCTTCACCGTGCGCGCAACGAGGTCCTTGGCCGTGTCGGGATCGCCCAGGTCGCCGGCGAACAGCAGCACCTCGCCGCCTTCCTGCTCGATCGCATCGGCGGTGATCCGCGCATCGTCGTCCTCGTTCAGATAGGCGATAGCGACATTCGCGCCTTCGCGCGCAAACAGCACCGCGGTGGCGCGGCCGATGCCGCTATCGCCGCCGGTGACGATGGCCACCTTGCCCGCAAGCCGCCCGGAGCCGGGATAGCGCGGCTCCCAGTCGGGCTTGGGCTCGAGCCGGGTTTCATGACCGGGCAGCCGCGGCTCTTCGGCGATCGGCTCGATATGGGCTTTGTCGACGGTGGCGGTGTCATCGGTCACGGCGAATTCCTTCCGCCGGACCAATGAGCGAGCGCCCGCGCCGTTCCTCAACCGAGGCCGAGCGCGGCCTTGTAAGTGTCGAGAATCGCTTCCATCTCCGCCCGGTCGTCGGGCTTCATCTTTCGCAGGCGCACGATCTGACGCATGATCTTGGCGTCATATCCGACCGCCTTGGCCTCGGCATAGGTATCGCGAATGTCGTCGGCGATGCCCTTCTTTTCTTCCTCGAGGCGTTCGACGCGCTCGATCAGCAGGCGCAGGCGGTCGTCGGTGGCGTTGGCCATAAAGTCTCCGGTAGAATCGATTGGCCGCCCGCTTAGCGAGCGCAGGGCCGGCGATAAACCGGGTGGAAAACTTTTGCCTCAGGTCCCTTCGTTGAGGGCCAGGCTCGCTTCCATCTTGGCGAGTTGCTCGGGCGTCGCGTCGGTCTGATGCTGCGCTTTCCAATCGGCCATCGGCATGCCGTGGATGAGCTCGCGCGCGGCGGCCTTGTCGCCAGCATAGCCCGCCTCACCGATCCAGTCGGCCAGGCAATTGCGGCAGAATCCGGCGAGCCCCATCAGGTCGATATTCTGCGCGTCGTGGCGGTGGCGCAGGTGGCGCACCAGGCGGCGGAAGGCGGCGGCGGCGACTGCATCGGGCAGGGCGTCGAGAGCATCGTCGGGCATGGACTGTCCTTGAGTTGTCACGCGGCTCTGCCATAGGGCCGGGCCCATGGCAAAGCTCGAACCCCGCGGCCGCAAGGTCAAGATCCTCGCCACGCTCGGCCCGGCGAGCGCCAGCCCGGAGATGATCCGCGCGCTGTTCAAAGCCGGCGCCGACGCCTTCCGCATCAACTTGAGCCATGGCGAGCACAAGGTTCACGCCCGGACGATCGGCCACATCCGCGCGCTCGAAAAGGAGCTCGGCCGTCCGATCGCGGTGCTGTGCGACCTGCAGGGGCCCAAGCTGCGCGTCGGCACCTTTGCCGGCGGGCAGGCGCTGATCGGCCACGGGCGCAAGTTCACGCTCGATCGCGATCCGGCGCCGGGCGACGCGACGCGGGTGTGCCTGCCGCATCCCGAGCTGTTCGACGTGCTCGAGAAGGGCCAGCGGCTGTTGATCAACGACGGCAAGATCCGCCTGCGGGTGACCGAGGCGAAGAAGGACCGGATCGTCTGCACCGCCGAAGTCGGCGGGGTGATTTCGGATCGCAAGGGCGTCAACGTGCCCGATGCCGAAGTCCCGATCCCGGCGCTGACCGACAAGGACCGCGCCGACCTCGCCTTCGCGGTCGAGCAAGGGGCGGACTGGATCGCGTTGAGCTTCGTTCAGCGGCCCGAGGATCTGGCCGAAGCGCGCGCGCTGATGGGTGGCAAGGGGGCGCTGTGCGCCAAGATCGAAAAGCCGCAGGCGGTCACCCGGCTCGAGGACATCGTCGCGCTGGCCGACGGGGTGATGGTGGCGCGCGGCGACCTGGGCGTCGAATTGCGGCCCGAGGAAGTGCCGCCGCTGCAGAAGAAGATCGTCAACATGACGCGGCTCACCGGCAAGCCGGTGATCGTGGCGACGCAAATGCTCGAATCGATGATCGAGAGCCCGGCGCCGACCCGCGCCGAGGTCTCCGACGTCGCCAACGCAGTTTACGACGGGGTCGATGCGGTGATGCTGTCGGCCGAAACGGCGGCCGGGCAATGGCCCGAAGAAGCGGTGCTGATGATGGATTCGATCGCCCGCCAGGTCGAGCGCGACGAGGCCTATCGCCAGCGCGTGCGATTGCTCGACACCCGGCCCGATCCAACCACCGCCGATGCGCTGGCGCACGCCTGCCTGACCATTGCCGATACGGTGACGATTAGCGCCATCACCGTGTTCACCTCGAGCGGATCGTCGGCGCGCCGCGTCGCGCGCGAGCGGCCGGCGGTGCCGGTCATGGTGCTCACCCCGTCGCACCACGTCGCGCGCAAGGTGGCGCTGCTGTGGGGAGCGCACGCGGTGACGATCAAGGAAATCGGCAGCCTCGAAGAGATGATCGCCAAAGGCAAGCGCATGGCGCTGCGCCACGGCTTCGGCGGCGCGGGCAGCAAGCTAGTGGTGATGGCGGGCGTGCCGTTCGGCGCCGCGGGATCGACCAACCTGCTCCACGTCGTCACTCTTGCGGGTAACGAGCTCGACAATCATCCCCAATAACCTCGTCATCCCCGCGAATGCGGGAACCCACTGACGAGTCTAGTGGCTTATCCCTGGGTTCCCGCTTTCGCGGGAATGACGAGAAGAGGATTAAACGGCCCCGGCTACTTTCGCCAGCTCGGCATCGAGATCGTCGGGCAATTCATAGTAATTCCCGGACAGCGCGTCGTACTTGCCCGAAGCGAGCGCGACGCAGCGTTCGGCGCAGCGGGCGAGGTCGGGATCGGTGCCGAACGCGTGCTCGACCGCCTCAATCCGCGCAATCAGCGGCTGGAAGTATTTCTGCGCCTCGGGATCGGCAGCGGTATCGCGGGCCAGTTGCGTCGCGGCGAAGCCGGGATCGATCGCGAACACCGCGACCCGGGTGTCCTTCAGTTCGGCCGCCGCTTCGGCCACCAGCCGGTTCTGCGCGATCTTGCCGGTGCAATAGGCCGACAGGTTGGGCGCGACGATGCGGCTGGCCAGCGCCGAGACGCAGATCACCCTGCCCCGGTCGCGCGCCACCATTCCGGGCAGGACATGGTGCATGAACAGCATCGGGGCGCGGATGTGGATCGCCTGCGATCGCCACCAGTCGGCCGGATCGACTTGCCAGATCGGCCCGAACGGCCCCGGCACGCCGGCGTTGTTGACCATGAGGTCGATCGGCCCGAGCAGCTCTTCGGTCTTGGCGACGGCGTGGGCGACGGAATCGGTATCGGTGACGTCGCAGCGCACCCCGATCGCCTGCCCCCCGCCCGCGCGGATTGCTCCGGCCACCTCGTCGATCTGCGTCAGCGAGCGCGCCAGCAGCGCCACCGCCGCACCTTCGGCCGCGAACCGCTCCGCGATCGCGCGCCCGAACCCGCGCCCGGCGCCGGTAACCAGCGCGACTTGCCCCTGAAGAATCCCCATTGACCCAGAGCTAACGCGCCCAAGGGCGCGTGTCGATAACCTCGGTCGACGATGGAGAAAATGGAGCGGGCGAAGGGATTCGAACCCTCGACCCCAACCTTGGCAAGGTTGTGCTCTACCCCTGAGCTACGCCCGCTCATCGGCGCCCGGATAGCGTGTGCCGCCCGGTGGGAGGCGCGCGGTTAGCATCGGCCCTGCGCCCTCGCAAGCGCAAACCTTGCGCCCTTCACAATTGGCCCGCTAGGGCCAAATAGGCGACACACAACGGCGCACAACGGCGCAGAGGAGGTACACTACGTGGCAAGCTTGGGTCTCAATCTCGACGAACAGAAGGCGGTCGATCGGTTCCGGGCCCAGGTGGTCGATCCATCGCGCACCCACCTCGTCATCCTCGATTTCTGGGCCGAATGGTGCGGGCCGTGCAAGGCGCTCTCCCCGGTGCTCGAGAAAATCGCCGCCGAATACGCCGACAAGGGCGTCAAGCTGGCCAAACTCAACGTCGATGAGGAACAGTTCATCGCCGCGCAGTTCCAGGTGCGCTCGATCCCCACGGTCTATGCGATCTTCCAGGGCCAGCCGGTCGCCGACCTGACCCCCGCGCGCAGCGAAAGCCAGTTGCGCGTCGCGCTCGACGAGCTGCTTGAAAAGCTGCCGCCACTGGGCGGCGCGGCCGAACAGGCCGCCGATCTCGAGCAGCTGGTGGCGATGGGCGAACAGGTGCTGGCCGAGGGTGATGGCGAACGCGCCGTGTCGATCTTCGCCCAGATCGTCGAGATGGCGCCCGACAGCATCGCGGCGCAAGCTGGGCTGGTGCGCGCGCTCACCGCCGCGGGCCAGACCGACGCAGCTCGCGCCGCGCTCGCCGCGGTGCCAGAAAGCCTGCGCGCCGATCCGTTGCTGGCCCAGGCGGCGAGTGCGCTCGACCTCGCCGGCGAGGCGGTAGACGACAGCCAACTCGTCACCTTGCGTGCCGCCGCCGCCGAACGGCCGAGCGACTTGGACGCGCAGTTCGCGCTGGCCCAGGCCGCCTTCGCCGCCGGCGCGCGTGACGAGGCGGCCGACACGCTGCTCGCGATGATCCGCCACGACGGCGAATGGAACGAAGGCGCGGCCAAGGCCAAACTGCTGCAGATTTTCGAAGCCGTCGGGCTTGAAGACCCGTGGGTGGCCGGGCAGCGGCGCAAGCTGTCCTTGCTGCTGTTCGGATGACCGCCACCCGCCTCGCCATCTTCCCGCTGCCCGGGGCGATCCTGTTCCCCGGGCTGCAACTGCCGCTGCATATTTTCGAGCCGCGCTATCGCGCGCTGATCAGCGACGCGCTGGTCAAGGACCGGCGCATCGGCATGATCCAGCCGCAGGCCGCGCTCGAGCACGCGCCGCTGTTCGACATCGGCTGCATCGGCAAGATCGACGAGGTCGAGGCGATGGACGACGGGCGCTACAACGTGGTCCTGAAGGGCGAAGCGCGTTTCCGGGTGCTGCGTGAACTCGAAGTCGGCACCGCCTATCGCCAGGTCAAGGCCGAGCTGCTCGGCGAGCCCGGAGCCGAAGTGCTGAGCCACGTCGAGCGCGCCGGGTTCGAACGCGAGGCGCGCCTGTTCGCCGATGCCCAGGGCTACAGCGTCGACTGGGATTCGGTTGAGCGGCTCGACGACATGACCCTGATCAACGGCGTCAGCCAGATCGCCCCGTTCGACAGCGCCGCCAAGCAGGCGCTGCTAGAAGCGCCCGACCTCGGCACCCGCTGCGAGCTTCTGATCCAGCTGATGCAGTTCTTCGGCAGGAGCGACCCCGACGAGGAGCGGGTGACGCTGCAATAGGGTCTACAGCCCGAAGCTGCCTCTAATCCCGTCGATCAGGTACTGCGCGGCCAGCGCCGCCAGCAGCACGCCCAAGAGCCGAGTGATGACCGACTCCACCCGCGCGCCGACCAGCCGCAGCAGCGGGCCGGCGGCGATCAGGGCGATGAGAGTCAGCACCAGCACCACCAGCAGCGCGGCGAGCAGGACCAGCGCCTCGTCCAAGCCCTCGGCCCCGCCGGCGAGCAGCATGACCGAGGCGATGGCGCCCGGCCCGGCCATCATCGGCATGGCCATCGGGAACACCGAGACATCTTCGATCTCGGGGGTCGCCCTGACGCTTTCGGCGCGCGCCTCGCGCCGCTGGGTGCGCTTTTCGAACACCATGTCGAGCGCGATCAGGAACAGCATTATCCCGCCGGCTATGCGGAACGCGTCGAGCTCGATGTGGAGCGCGGCCAGCAATTGCTCGCCGAACAGCGCGAAGATCAACAGGATCGCGCCGGCGATCACCGTAGCGCGGATCGCCATCGATCGGCGCTGCGCCTGGCTCGCCCCGCTGGTCAGCCCAACGTAGATCGGCGCGCAGCCGGGCGGATCGATCACCACGAACAGGGTGATGAATGCGGACAGGAACTGTTCGAGCATCGCTGCCTAGGACTCGCTGACGTCGCTGCGCAGCACTTCGGCCATCGCCCCGTTCTTGCGCAGCTGGACCACGAAGGTGCGCCCGCGGGCGGTGGTGGCGTAGCTGTAGGCGAGCGTGCCGTCGAGCGAGGCGCCGCCGCCGCGGCATTCGGCGCCGATGCATTGCGGCGCGGCGATCGGGACCGGTTGCGGTCGGGGGGCGCGGCGGCGGCGCGGATCGGGCAGCCGTTCGGACCCGGCGCACTGTGCCACTTCGCCGCCGATCATCTCGGGCGCGGCGAGCGCGGTGTCGAGCCGGTCGCCCTGATCGAGCACCCAGCGGTACTCGCCGTCACCCTGGCGTTCCCACACCGTGGTGAAATAGCCGACCGTGCCATCGGCGCGCTGCCAGGCGCCCTTGGTGACCGCCAGGCTGCCGTCGCAGCTCGACCACACCTGGTGCGGCTGCCAGCGCACCGCGGCGGGCGGATTGGCGCGGCCGCGCAGCCAGCGCTGTGCATCGGTGGCCTGCGGCACGAACATCACCGCGCGATTGGTCGAGAAGTCGAGGAACGCGGTCCACTGGCCCTTGACCTGCGCGGCGCGGGCGAAGGCGAGTTCGGTGGCGGCGACCTTGGCCGGGTTGGCGCGCCACAGCGTGCGGGCGTCCTCGCGCCGATCCTCGCGCCCGGATTGTGCCGCCGCCGCGCCGCCCAGGGCCAGCCCGGCCAGCGCGACGAGACCCCAGCGTCTCATCCGAGGCTCGCCATGGCAAGGTTGGTCAACACGATATTGACGATATTGAGCAGCACGATCAGCACCAGCGGCGAAAAGTCGATCGCGCCGGTATCGGGCATGATCCGCCGGATCGGCCGCAGCATCGGTTCGAGCAGGATGTTGACCGAACGATAGATCGCCGCCGCCCACTGGTTGTGCATCGACACCACGTTGAACGCGAACAGCAGGCTGATCACGAACTGCACGATCACCAGCGTGATGATGATCGTGATCAGATAGCCGACGATCTGCGACAGGGTCAGGAACAGCACGGGGGTTTCGATCTCCGCTGGGGTGGACGATGACTAGCCGAGGGGTGGCAGCGGCGGCAAGCGCCTCACCCGGCGCGCACCAGGGTGCCGGCGCCGCGGCTGGTGAAGAATTCGAGCAGCATCGCGTGGCCGACCCGCCCGTCGAGCACCACCGCCGCCTCGCACCCCGCCTCGACCGCGCGGACGCAGGTTTCGAGCTTGGGGATCATCCCGCCGGTGATCGTGCCGTCGGCCTTGAGCCGGTCGATATCCGCCGGGGTCAGGTCGGTCAGCAGCGTGCCGTCGGGGCCGAGGACGCCGGGCACGTCGGTGAGCAGGAACAGCCGCGCCGCGCCGAGCGCCGCGGCGACCGCGCCGGCCATGGTATCGGCGTTGATATTGTAGGTCTGGCCCGTCTGGTCGGCCGCAATCGGCGCAACGATCGGGATCATCCCGGCGGCGCAGATCGTATCGAGCACGGTGGTATCGACATGGCTCGGCTCGCCCACGAAGCCGAGGTCGACCGCCTGTTCGATCTGGCTGTCGGGATCGCGGGTGGTGCGGGTGAGCTTGGTGGCAGTGACCATACCACCGTCCTTGCCACTCAGCCCGATCGCCTTGCCGCCGGCCTGCGCGATCCAGCCGACGATCTCCTTGTTGATCGCGCCCGACAGGACCATTTCGGCGATCTCGGCCGTCGCCTTATCGGTCACCCGCAGACCATCGACGAAGCGCGATTCGACGCCGAGCTTCTTGAGCATCGCGCCGATCTGCGGGCCGCCGCCGTGGACCACCACCGGATCGATCCCGACCGCCTTCAACAACACGATGTCCTCGGCGAAATCGGCCGCCGCTTCGGGATCGCCCATCGCGTGGCCGCCGTACTTCACCACGAAGCGGCTGCCGGCATAGCGCTGGAAATAGGGCAGCGCCTCGATCAGCGTTTCGGCCTTGGCCAGCATTAGGGGATCGTCGGACGGGCTCATCGCGCCGCTGCTTAGGGCCTGGCCTGGCGGCTGGCAACGGCACGGGCGGCGCGGACCCGGCGGGCGGCGTTAACTCCATGATAAGACACGCGTGAGAGGCTTGCCGCCCGGTAAAGGGACCGAGACCATGACGATGACGCCTGCCCAGGGGAGCGACGATACCCGCCGCACCGGCGACGATCGCCGCAGCGACGATCGCCGCGCCATGCCCCGCGTCGGCGGCGCGCCCGACCGCCGCGCGGGCGATCGCCGCAGCGTGGCCGACCGCCGCAGCGAACCGCGCGGCTGAGCGCCGGGCGATAGCTCCGAAACCGAGCAAACCCGCTCCACCGCGCTAGGTAGCCTGCCCGAATAACGCTGCTCGCCGCGATCCGTCACAAGCTGGCGGATGCTGCCGCTCCTCTCGCTGCTCGCCCCGCTGTGGCTCGCCGCCGCCGCGCCCGCCACGCACTTCGCCCCCTGCC
>JANOAH010000173.1:0-14680 GCA_031411075.1 Erythrobacteraceae bacterium | reverse complement strand
GTGGCACCTGGCGCTGCATCGCCTCGACTTCGGCGCCCTGCGCGAACGGCCGCTGTGGGATGCGGTCACGCTGCTGCTGCTGGCGGGCGTCGCGCTCTCGACGCTGCTGGGGGTGTGGATGGGGTGGCGACGGGTGCGGCGGAAGGTGAGGGGTTAGGCGGCGAGGAGCGCTTCGATCCGATCGAATTCGAGCACGAGCTGTCGCCGCATGAATTCGGCTTCTTCGGGCGGCAGGGCCTTGGCACGTTCGGGGAACGCGGCGCGAAACCGGCGATGCGTGGCCAGATCCCACGGCGCCGCGTCGCGCGCCGCCTTGGCCCGTTCGAGCAGCGCGATCAGTTCGAGCCTGATGGAATGCGGGCTCTCTGTCGGAGCCCCGCTACCGTCCATCCCGTCAAGCGCAAAGCCGAGCTGCTGTCCTACGCCCATCTGTCACCTGTCCACACCGGGATCGGCAGCGTAGCGATGCACGGCCCGGCAACAAGGGGTGCCGGCGGCGCGGCTGTGCAAAAATTCAAGCGCGCGCGCCTTTCTTGCCGCCGTGGATCGAGGGTTCGGCCGCCAGCTTTCGCCGCAGCAAGGCCAAGGGGCCATCGGCCCCGAACAGCGTCTGGGGCAAGCCGAGGATGCCGCCGAGGAAGGCCCGGTCAAGGTGAGCGCGATCCTCGTCGTCAGCGATCTCGTTGCAGGGCCGCAGCGGTGTTGAGCCCAACTCGGCCAGCAGGTGCTCGGATCGCGTCCGCTGATCTTCGCTCAGCGACGTTGGCTCCAGGCAGACAAAATTGGCCAAAGCTTCTTTTCCGATCCGGCCACGGCCCGATTGCTGTTTGTTGGCTTGCCACCAGTGAACGAACAGTCCGAGCGATGTGTTGGCCCACAACGCGACAGCTGCTTCCAAGCTGGCCTCGGCAAACCTTAAGCTGATCCAAGCCTGCCCACCGATAGTGCGACGTTCTGTAAATTGCATGGCTGTCGACTGGCTGTTGAAGCGAAAATTGTTATTGAAATGCAGGTGCGAAGCGCTGGCCTGTATCGCGTTCACCTTCTCCTGAATGCGTGCGATTTCCTCCGCTCCCTTTCCCGGCCTGACCACGCCTTCGTTATCGCCTTCGAAGCAGATCGTTCGCTCGCGTTCGGCATCGTGCGCCCACAGGATCGGATAAGTGGCGGTGGCCGGCGTATCGGTGGGCTTGAGCTTGAACGGCCCGCGCAACTTGCCGCCCGACCCGTTCCAGTTGATGTCGGCGTGGTAGGGCCCGATATAGGCCACCATATCGGCGATCCGCGCCAGCGGCAGCGCCTCTGGCAACGGCGTGGGCATCCCCGGCAGCCACAATTCGTGCCGCTCGAGGAGCCGCCAGGCCGATTGCGCCAGGGCGAGATCGGCAATCCGGCAGATGTCCCAGGTGCGGTTCTCGGGCAGCGGAGCGCCGATGGCGTGGCCTACCGTATCGCCGCCGATGCGAATGGGCGTGCCCCCATGCGGAGCCTCTTCGATTTGCCGCAGGCCGTGTTCGTCGATCGACTGCCGAATGGCGTCGGCCACGGCATAACCGTCGAGCGGCATAACCGGCCGATCGTCGAGGACCACGAACGTGGCGCGCGCATCGCCGCCCGATCGCGCCGATCTCCGCTTCTGTCCCACCGTCATGGCCTCGCCCATGCCGGTATCGGCCGAAAACGACAGCTCCTTCTTGGCCTTGCCGGCAATGCTCAGCAGAATGACGTCGTCGTACCAGCGCGCGATCCGTCGCCGCGACGCATGCCACGCTTCGCCCGACATTAGGCTCAACGGGGTGATCAGACCCAGCATTCCGCCCGGCTTGAGCTTGCGGTGACCAAGTTCGACAAACGCGCTCGCTTCCCCGGCCTGCCCATCGTAGCAGTGCTCGCCCGTCAGCCGCGACAGAAGCTGGTCAAACGCCTTCTTCATTTCGCGCTGTTCGTCGAGGCCCGCGTCGAACGCCGCAAACATCGGATTGGGGACGCCGACCTTTTTTGGCTTCCTGCCCGGTCGGCCGGGTAAACGGCGGATTCATCACGACCAGATCGAAGCTGCCGTGCGGCACGCTGACAAAGACGTTCTTCTTCGTTTTCCCTTTCGCCCCCAGGCTGTCCGCGCTGACCGCGTCGAACGTCTGCTCGTTGGCCAAGAGGTCGAGCGAACCCAACGCGGCGCGGGCCTTGCTTTGCGCGCCATAGGGAACGGTCATGATATGACTGTCGGCGTAGGTGACCCGCGGATGGGCCCCGGACAGCATCGCCGCGGTAAGATGCGCGGCGGCAGGCAGGACGTCGGCGCCGATCAGGACAGAGCCCATCATCGCCGGATGGAGGTGTTCCGAATTTCCGCCGTGCAGTTCGAAATACTGCCCGAGGCGCGTATAGGCGGTCGACAGCAGGGTGCCGGTGCCGCAGGCGAAATCGCCGATGCGCAATCGTTCCACTTCGTCCGACCTTGCCCAATTGCCGCCATTGGGAGCTGTCTCTCGATCGAGAGTGAGCCCAACCATCAGCGCCGCAGAGGCTGGCGTCGTGTAGTATGCAGCCAGGAACTTGCGATCGACGATCAGCTTCTGGAATACCGCTCCGGTCAAGTCGTGCGAGCGGGTCAAACTGTTTTCAACCAGCTGCGCGGCCGTTTCGGCCAGGGTCTCGCATAATGACTTGGCCAGATCGAGCGGGATCACCTCCAGGATGCTGCATGCGATATCGAAAATGGGCCAGTAGTTGACCTTGAGGATATTGCGCCATTCCTTGAGCACATAGCCTTTTGTCATCTGGCCGGCGCCGGACAGTTCATCGAGCGAGCGTACCAGCGCCAATTCCCCGGGCCCGTGCGCCAGGTTTTCATGAAACATGAAAGCATTGGCGAGGATCGTCGTCGCCATGCGGCGCGTTTGTTCGCTATCTTCCTGGCATAAAGCCTCGGCGATCCGGTCCAGCGCGGCAGGGTGCTTGGTCTCAATGCCGGCAAGCTGCCCGGCCGCTTGCTGGACACCGACCATCAGCCGATCGGCGGCGGCTTCGACGATCGCCGGCGGAACGGTGGCGGCCTGGGCCAAGATTGAAAGGTCGGCGACCGTGCCGGTCATCCAGCCATGCGACGGCCAGCGGGTGGCGGAGGACGGGTTGTCCCCGGTAAACAGAGCGAATTCGAGATCGTCTGAGGCCCCAATCTCGCGGGCCAAGGCGTCGCCCGCCAGGTCGCGCAAGCGCAGTGGAGAGCGGACGGCGATCGCCGACAGGATGCGCCGCCCGTTCTCGCTCAGCCTCTCGCCAAGGCGGTCCTTTGCCTCCAGCTCGACGGTGACGGCTGGGAGCACTTCGGTTTCGATCACCACTGGGGAGACGCCGGGTTCGAGCACCAGAATGTCGGGGCGCTTATTACTCCCCGCCAACGTTCCTGTGTTCTCAGAGCGGATCACACCGGCCGTTTGCCATCCATGCCGCGTCGGCCTTAGCGCGCCCGCCAGGGCGTCGTTGATGGTATGCTCCGTGGTCGCCAAGTTCCGTTCCCTCGACGGGCTTTTGCCCTCTGGCCCAAGGACGGGCAATCCTGAAAAGCCATTTTCCTACACGCCGCCGCTGTATTTAGACTCTGATCGCGGATGACGGGCAAGGTGCGGCCGATCTTGGCGTGGAGGCCCACGGCGCCGCGGCAAGCCGTGGGCAACCGGGTCCTGCGCGCTTGGCATTATTCGTCGTGATGGCCTAGACTGACAGCCGACCGACTATGCCCAAACCGCGCCCCGAACCTTTTTCCGACGAACGCCAGCCGATCCTGTTCGGGGAGCTGCCGCTGCCACCGGTCCGCAGCAGCGACGAACGCGCGCTCGATAGTGTGCACGAGATGATCGCAACACTGGAGGCGGCCAAGACCCATCCATGGAGTGAACGGCTGATCGGCTGGCAGCGGCGGCGGCTTGCCGCGTTCAGCAAGCTGTTGACCCCCATCGAAGCTGCCGCGCTGACCGCGCGGTTCGAAGCCGAGTTGGAACGGCTGGGGCCCCCGGCCGATTTCTGGGCCGACACCGACGAATAGCCGCGCGCGCGGGCGTCGAAAAACCATTTTCCTACACGCCGCCGATGTGTTTAGACTCGGCTTGCGGTCGTTTGTCCTGGTCAGCGTACCGAGGGACGTCGCGGCGCGATTATGGTGTAACTTTCGTGTAACCTTTCGCCGTCTGCCCCGCCGGGCGGGTGGCAATCAGGCGATCACCCCGAACAGGTCATGCGCGTCGGCGTCTTCGATGGTGGCCTGGACCAAGTCGCCCGGCTGGAGGCTTGCCGGGACGGTCCTCAGGAACACCTGGCCGTCGATCTCGGGCGCGTCGGCCTGGGAGCGGCCGGTGGCGCCCAGGTCGCCGTCTTCGTCGGGTGCGCCGACCTCGTCGATGATGACGGGCAAGGTGCGGCCGATCTTGGCCCGGAGGCGTTCGGCGCTGATCCGTTCGGTCAGTTCCATCAGCCGGGCATAGCGCTCTTCCTTGACCGGTTCGGGCACCGGATCGGGCAGGTCGTTGGCCGCCGCTCCCGCCACCGGCTCGAACCGGAACGCGCCGACCCGGTCGAGTTGGGCGGCGTCCAGCCAGTTGAGCAGGTACCGGAAATCGTCCTCGCTCTCGCCGGGGAAGCCGACCACGAAGCTCGAGCGCACGGTGAGATCGGGCACCAGCTCGCGCCAGGCGGTGAGGCGTTCGAGCACGCGGGCCTCGTTGGCCGGACGGCGCATCGCCTTCAGCACCCTGGGGCTGGCGTGCTGGAACGGGATGTCGAGGTAGGGCGTGACCAGCCCTTCGGCCATCAGCGGGATGACCTGGTCGACGTGGGGGTAGGGATAGACGTAGTGCAGCCGCACCCACGGCGGCGTGCCCTCGGGCGTGCGCAGGCCGCCGAGCTCGCGCGCTAGGTCGGTCATATGGGCGCGGACAGGGTGGCCGTGCCACTGACGGCTCTCATGCCGGATGTCGACGCCATAGGCGCTGGTATCCTGGCTGATCACCAGCAGCTCCCGGGTGCCGGCGGCGACCAGCTTCTCCGCCTCGCGCAGCACAGCATCGACCCGCCGGCTGGCGAGCTTTCCGCGCAACTGCGGGATTATGCAGAACGCGCAGGAGTGATTGCAGCCCTCGGAAATCTTGAGATAGCTGTAGTGTCTCGGCGTCAATTTGATGTCAGGCTGCGGGATCAGATCGACGAACGGCCCCTGGGTGGGCGGCGCGGCCTCGTGCACCGCCTCGACCACCGCCTCGTACTGGTGCGCACCCGTAACGGCGAGAACACCGGGAAAGCGGGCGCGGATCGCCGCGGCCTCGTCGCCCATGCAGCCCGTCACGATCACCCGGCCGTTCTCGGCCATCGCCTCGCCGATCGCCTCCAGGCTCTCTTCCTTGGCGCTGTCGAGGAAGCCGCAGGTGTTGACCACCACCACATCGGCGCCGGCGTAATCGGGGCTCATCGCATAGCCATCGGCGCGCAACCGGGTCAGGATGCGCTCGGAGTCGACCAGCGCCTTGGGGCAGCCGAGGCTGACCATGCCGACCCGCTTGGCCGGGCCGATCTCGGTCGGCTCCGCGGGGGCGCGGCGAGTGGCGATCTCGATTGTCACGATGGCCGCGCCCCTACACGCGAACGCGGCGATGCGCTAGACGCGGGTTGGGACGCGCTTGGAGGGCATCATGAACTGGTTGGCAATCGGGTTGGCGACGGTGGCGTTCTTCGCCGTGGGCGCGCTTTGGTACACGGTGCTGTTCGGCAAGGCATGGCAGCGCGAAGTCGGGCTGAGCGACGAGGCGCTCAAGAGCGGCGCCAACATGGGGCTGATCTTCGGACTATGCTTCGGGCTCGAATTGCTGGTCTGCCTGACGGTCGGCCACATGTTCGATTTCCTCCAGCCGAACGATCGCGCCAAGATGATGATCGCGGTCGGCCTGGCGCTCGGGGTGATGATGCCGGCAACGGGCATCAACTACCTCTACCAGCGCAAATCGCTGAAGCTGTTCCTGATCGATTCCGGTCACTTCATCGCCGGCATGGCGGCGGTCGGCGGCGTGTTCGTGCTGCTCGACTAGCCATAGGCCTCGCCCAACGCGCCGAGCGAGGCGTGGTGGGTCAGGTCGAGGTGGAGCGGGGTGACCGCGACATAGCCTTCGGCCACCGCCTCCAGATCGGTGCCGTGGTCGAGCGTGTGCTCGATATCGTGCAGGCCGAACCAGAAATAGGGCCGCCCGCGCGGGTCGATGCTTTCGACCATCGAGCCGCGGGCGTAGTCGTGGAAGCCCTGGCGGACGACGCGGATGCCCTTGACCTGGTCGGCGCCGAGCGCGGGGAAGTTGACGTTGATGACGGTGCGCCGGGCCAGCGGCAGATCGATCAGCGGGGCGAGCACTTTGCCGGCCCAGGCTTCGGTGGCGGCAAAGCCGTGGCCCGCCTCCCGCGTCGCCTGGCTCATCGCCACGGCGGGGATACCGGCCAGCGCGGCTTCGACCGCGGCCGAAATGGTGCCTGAATAGGTCACGTCGTCGCCCAGGTTCTCGCCGTGATTGACGCCCGAGATGACCAGGTCCGGCCCGTGTCCGTCCGCAAACAGCTTGCGCAGCGCCAGGTTGACCGCGTCGGTCGGCGTGCCGGTGACCGAAAACCGCCGCGCGCCGTGTTCGCGCAGCCGCACCGGCAAGTGCAGCGTCAGCGAATGCCCGGCGCCCGATTGCTCCTCGGCCGGGGCGCAGACCCAGACATCGTCGCTGAGCGCCGCCGCGATCCGTTCGAGCACGGCCAGGCCGGGAGCGTGGATGCCGTCGTCGTTGGTGAGGAGGATGCGCATCACGCGCCCGGCGTCAGGGTGTCGATCCCGCCCATGTACGGGGCCAGCACCGCCGGCACCGTGACGCTGCCATCGGCCTGCTGGTAGTTCTCCAGCACCGCCACCAGCGTGCGGCCGACGGCGAGGCCCGAGCCGTTGAGCGTGTGGACGAACGCCGTCCCTTTCTGCCCCTCCGGCCGATAGCGCGCGTTCATCCGCCGCGCCTGGAACTCGCCGCACCAGCTGACCGAGCTGATCTCGCGATAGGCGCCCTGGCCGGGCAACCAGACTTCGAGGTCGTAGGTCTTTTTGGCGCCCGCGCCCATGTCGCCGGCGCACAGCAGCATGCGGCGATAGGGCAGCTCGAGCGCTTCGAGCGCGAGCTCGGCGGAGCGGACCATGTGCTCGTGCTCGGCCTGCCGGTCCTCGGCCTTGCAGATCGTCACCAGCTCGACTTTTTCGAACTGGTGCTGGCGGATGAACCCGCGCGTATCCTTGCCCGCCGCGCCGGCTTCGGAGCGAAAGCACGGGGTGTGCGCGGTGAGGCGGATCGGCTGGGCGAGATCGCCCAGGATTTGCTCGCGGACCGAATTGGTGAGTGAGACTTCTGCGGTGGGGATCAGCCAGCGGCCGTCGGTGGTGCGGAACAGGTCCTCGGCGAATTTGGGTAGCTGCCCGGTGCCATAGACCGCCTCGTCGCGCACCAGGAGCGGCGGGTTGCATTCGACATAACCACGCTGGCTGGTGTGGAAGTCGAGCATGAACTGGGCGAGCGCGCGGTGCAGCCGCGCCATCGGCCCGCGCAAAAACGCAAAGCGCGCCCCGCTCATCGCCGCGGCGGTATCGAATTCGAGGCCGAGCGGCGGGCCGAGATCGGCGTGCTCCTGCGCGGTGTTGGGTCGCGCCGGCTCGCCCCAGCGGGCCAGTTCGACATTGCCGTGTTCGTCGGCACCATCGGGCACATCATCGGCTGGCAGATTGGGCAGCGTGGCAAGCGCGGCGTCGAGCTCGGCGCCGAGCGTGCGCTCTTCCTCTTCGAGCGCGGGCAGCTTGTCCTTGAGCGCCGCAACTTCGGCCTTGAGCGCTTCGGCCGTTGCACTGTCACCCCGGCCCATCGCCGCGCCGATCAGCTTGGAGGCTTCGTTGCGCCGCGCCTGGCCTTCCTGCGCCTTGGTCGCCGCCGCGCGCTTGCGTTCGTCGAGCGCCAGCAGCTCCGCCGCCACCGGCGCCAGCCCGCGCCGCGCAAGACCGGCGTCGAACGCCGCGGGATCGTCACGAAGGGCGCGCAAGTCGTGCATGGCGGCGCCTATGGACGGAGCGTGCGAGGATTGTCCAGTGGGCCAGCCGCGCCCGTGGCGCTAGCCGAGCGTGGCGACCTCGGCCGTCGCGGCGCGCTTCTGCAGGATCGAGACCGCCAGGCGGCAGGTGCTCTCGCTCGGATAACCGGCCGCTTCGGCCAGGATCGTGCCCCCGGTGGTCACCAGTCGCCAGCGCCAGTCGCCGCCGGCGAACAGCGTCGATGTCATGCGCTGCTCGTCTGCGCGGAAGATCACGAAGCGGCAGTCTTCGCTCGCGGCGAGGCCGATGCGGTCGATGGAGGGCGCCGATGCGAAGCGCGGACGCGCCGCGCCGCCGCTCGCGCTGGCGCGGATCATTTGTCGCGGCTCGGCAGCCCGCGCAGCAGCTTGTTGCTCGGTTGCGCGGCGATGGCCTTGGGCTTGGGCACCTTGGGCTTGCGCACTTCGCGGTTCGATTTCTTCTGTCCCTTGGCCATTACGGTCTCCGACTTGGAATGGTTTCGCGCGTCCGCGCTCAGGTCGAAGCGGCCTTGTCCTGTTCGGCATTCGCCTCCAGCCGCTGGCGATAATATTCGGCGGTCCGCGCCCGTTCGCGCTGGTTGCGGCGGTGCGGATGGTTATGTCTCAGCCAGAACACGACGGCGAGCGCGAACAACGCCATCAAGGCGATCAACCCATAGGCGACAAGCAGGCGTGCCGGCTGGTCCATCGCTCAGCGGCTTGCCGCGCTGGCGTGGAAACCGTCGCTCCCGGCGAGGCCTTCCCACATCGTCGCGGCCGTGGCGCCCAGCGCGCGCTGCATGCGGCCGATCTGCCCTGCCAGCATTCCGGCGGCATCTTCATGGAGCGCGCGCAGATGTTCGCTTGGCGCACGCTCGGCGGCTACCAACAGCGTCTGGTGGTCAGCGTAGAGCCGATTGAAATCCATGACGCACTCCTAGGTAAGCGGGAGCGCACACGGTCTCTCGGCCGCAGGCGCTTACAAAGCGAAAGCCTGCGATGCGGCGGAGGTGGGGACGAGGGCGGCCAAATACAAGGACTTTACCCGAGCTGCGAGAGCAATCAGCCGGCAAGCTGGTGGGCGCGGCAGGGATTGAACCTGCGACCCCACCCGTGTGAAGGGTGTGCTCTACCACTGAGCTACGCGCCCGCCGGGCCGGGCCAAGTGTCGCAAGGCCGGCGGCAGGGGCGCGCCTTTGCCATGGGCGCCGGCCGCTGGCAAGTCAGTCGGGCAGGAGGTGCGCCAGCAGCACGGAGAGCCAGCCGCGCTCACCTTTGCGCGTGGGCACCGGTGCCGCCGCCGGGACCGGGCATTCGAGACAGCGGGCCTGCACCCCGCGGACATGCAGCAGCCCGTCGAGATCGGCCATGACGCGCGCGACAAGCTGGTTCTGGCGCTCGGCAAACTGGGCGAACAGGTCGCGCCCGGTCGCGGCGCTCTCCTCCTCGTCGCTGCGCCAGATGCGGCGCAGCAGCGGGGCGTAACGATCGGCGTCGGCGCCGAGGTATTCGGCGTGCCAGTCGCCGTCGCCGAGGCCGGCCTGCTTGGCGGCGTACTCGATCGCCGCGTCAAGATCGCCGAACTGATCGACCAGGCCGAGCTGGCGGGCCGAGCCGCCGTCCCACACTCGTCCCTGACCCAGCTCATCGGCACGGTCGCGGGTCAGCTTGCGCGAGGTGCCGACGAGGCCGAGGAACCGCTCGTATCCGGCCTCGACGCTGGCCTGGAGCAGCGCTTCGGTTTCGGGCGTGAACCCGGCGGCGAGGTCGGGCTGGCCCGACAGCGGGGTGGTCTTCACCCCATCGGTGGTGACGCCGTATTGGGCCAGCGTGTTCTCGAAGGTCGGGATCACCCCGAAGATGCCGATCGATCCGGTGATCGTTTCGGGCTGGGCGAAAATGCGCGTCGCCGGGGTCGAAACCCAGTAGCCGCCGCTCGCCGCGACGCTGCCCATCGACACCACGATCGGGATCTTGGCGGCCTTGTGGCGCAGGATCGCGCGGCGGATCGATTCCGAACCGGTCACGGTGCCGCCGGGGGAATCGACCCGCACCACCAGCGCCTTCAAATCGTCATCGAGCGCGCCGTCGAGCAGCTTGACAATGCGCTCTGCGCCCGCTTCGCCCGGCCCTGCCTCGCCGTCGCTGATCTCGCCGGCGATGGTGATCACGCCGATCGCGCCGCCCGGTTCGTCGGGCTTGGTGTCTTTCAGCCAGGCCTCGAGGTTCGAATGCGCGAAGGCGCCGGGTTTATCGTCCCAGGCATCGTCGCCCGAGACCGCGGCGACGCGGTCGCCCCATTCGACCCGTGTACCGATCTTGTCCGCCAGCCCCGCCGCCAGCGTCGCCTTGGCCAGGTCGCCGCCGCTCGCCGCCAGCCAGGCGGGAACATCGCCGGTGACGCGGGCGATGTCGGCCCTGGGCCGGGCGCGGCGGACGTTCGCCTGCCATTCGGTCCAGATCGCGCCGTAGAGCGCCTCGGCATTCTCGCGCGCTTCAGGCGACATTTCGTTCAAGAGATACGGTTCGACCGCGCTCTTGTAGGTGCCGACGCGAAAGACATGGGCGTTGACCGCGAAGCGTTCGAGCAGCCCGGCGTAATAGAGGTTCTCGCCGCCCGGCCCGGTGATCGCGGCGCCGCCCATCGGATCGACCCACACTTCGCTGGCATGGGCGGCGAGCAGCATCGAATCGTCGGCATAGGCGACCGCGTAGGCCAGCACCGGCTTCTTGGCGGCGCGGAAGCGGTCGAGCGCTTCGCCGATCTCGATCATCTGGACGTGGCCGCCACCAAGGAACGTCGACATGTCGAGCGCAATGGCCTTGATGCGCTTGTCGCCCGCAGCGGCGTCGATCGCGCGGATCACGTCGCGCGCAGCGAATTGCTTGGTCGGGATCGCCGAGGACAGCAGCAGGCTGAGCGGATCGACCGGGGCCACTTCCTCGACCACCTGGCCACTGAGGTCGAGCAGCAGCGCCCCGTTGCGTACCGATCCCGGATTGGGCCGCGAGCCGAGGATCATGAACAGCACGGCGAAGAACAGCAGCAGGAACGCGAGCGCCAGCCCGTCCTTGATCGCCACCAGCAAGCGCCACACTTTGCCTGCGAAACTCATCGTCATCGGTACCTTGCTGACCCCGTTGGCGGCCTATGTAAGCGGCAGCGCGGTGAAGCGCCAGCGGGTACGAAGCGCGGCTATTTCACGCTTGCGATGGGTTTGCGATTATCGCATAGCCCGATCCCGCATGGCCGAGGCTTCCAACCAATTCATCGATGCGCTGGGCGGCACCAGCGCGGTGGCGCGGCTGCTCAACGCGCCGGTTTCGACCGTGCACAGCTGGCGTTCGATCGGCATCCCGCAATCGCGGCTCGCGCACCTCAGGCTGGTGGCGCTGGCCGAAGGCAAGCCGCCGCCGGACGAACCCGCGATCAACGCCGAGCGCGACGGGCTCGCCGCCACCCGCAAGGCGATGCCGGCGGCCCCCGCCGCGCCGAGCCGCTACCCGCCCGGCGCGCAGGCCTTTCCGCACCGCGGGCTGCTCGGCATCGGCCAGCTGGCGACGCACGAGATCCTGTTTCTGCTCGACGAGGCCGAGCAATGGGTCGAGCTCAATCGCCAGGCCAAGAAGCACACCGACCGGCTGGCCGGGCTGACGATCATCAACGCCTTCTTCGAAAACTCGACCCGCACGCTGCTCAGCTTCGAGATCGCCGGCAAGCGCCTCGGCGCCGACGTGGTCAACATGCATGCCGCGCAATCGAGTGTGAAGAAGGGTGAAACGCTGATCGACACCGCGATGACGCTCAACGCGATGCAGGTCGATGCGATCGTCATCCGCCATGGCAGCAGCGGCGCGGTGCGGCTGATCGCCGACAAGGTCGCCTGCCCGGTGCTCAATGCCGGGGATGGGCAGCACGAACACCCGACGCAGGGCCTGCTCGATGCGCTGGCATTGCGCCACGCGCTGCGCGCGCGGGGGCGGGCGAGCAGCGACGGGATGCTCAATGGCCTGGTGGTGACAATCTGCGGCGACGTGATGCACAGCCGCGTTGCCCGCTCGAACATCCTGTGCCTGCAGGCGCTCGGCGCGATTGTCCGCGTTTGCGCCCCGCCGGCGCTGCTGCCCGCCGGGGTCGAGGCGATGGGCGTGACGCCGTTCCACCACTTCGACGCCGCGCTCGAGGGCGCCGACGTGGTGATGATGCTGCGCCTGCAGAACGAGCGGATGGACGGACAGTTCGTGCCAAGCCCGCGCGAATACCGCCACCTCTACGGCCTCACCCCCGAACGCCTCGCCCGCGCCGCGCCCGATGCCATCGTCATGCACCCCGGCCCGATGAACCGCGGGGTCGAGATCGACAGCACCGTCGCCGACCTCGCCGGCCGCTCGATCATCACTGCCCAGGTGGAGATGGGCGTCGCCATCCGCATGGCCTGCCTCGACGTGCTGACCCGCCGCGGGCGCGGGGTGGAGGGGTGGGCGTGAAGCAGGCGCGGCCCCTTGCCATCGTGGGCGCAAAGCTGGTCACGCCGCAGGGCGTCTCGCCCGGCACGCTGCGCTGCGTGGATGGGCGCATCTTGGCGGTTGGCGAAGACGCGCAGCCCGGCGACGAAATCATCGACGCCAAGGGCCAGCTCCTCGCCCCCGGCCTCATAGATTTCGGCGTGTTCGCGATCGACAAGCCGGCGTTCCATTTCGGCGGGATCACCCGCGCGGCGCTGCTGCCCGACCAGTCGCCGCCGCTCGACCATCCGGCGCGGGTGCGGTTCGCGGCGCAGAGCGGCAAGCCCGATCTGTGGGTCCACCCGCTCGCCGCGGCGACCGTCGGCCTCGAAGGCGGCCAGCTCGCCGAACTGGCGCTGATGCGCGAGGCCGGCGCCAAGGCGATTTCCACCGGCCGCCGCTGGATCGCCGACAGCGGGGTGATGCACCGGCTGCTGCAATACGCTGCGATGCTCGACTTGGTGGTGGTCGCGCACCCGGAGGATGGCGGGCTTGCCGGCCACGCGGTGGCCACTGCGGGCGAAATGGCCACCCGGCTCGGCCTGCCGAGCGCGCCGGCCGAGGCCGAGGCGCTGGCGGTGGCGCGGGACGTGGCGCTCGCCGAGCTGACCGGGGCGCGGCTACACTTGCGCCAGGTCACGACCGCCGCCGCGCTCGACCTGGTGCGCGCGGCCAAGCGGCGCGGCGTCGCGGTGACCGCGGGCGTCACCCCGGCGCATTTCATGCTCTCGGACCTCGCGCTCGGCGATTTCCGCACCTTCGCCCGCCTCTCGCCGCCGCTGCGCGACGAGGCCGACCGCCAGGCGGTGATCGCCGCGCTGGGCGACGGCACGATCGATGTCGTCGCCAGCGGCCACGACCCGCGCGGGCCCGAGGACAAGCGCCTGCCCTTCGCCGACGCCGCGCCGGGCATGGCCGGGGCCGAAACGCTGCTCGCCATGGTCCTGACCCTGGTCCGCGACGAAGTGATCGCGCTGGAACGCGCCTTCGATCTCGTCGCCCGCAACCCGGCGCGTCTGCTTGGCGTCGCGGCCGGCGAGCTGGCGGTGTGTGCCGAAGCCGACATCGCGCTGATCGACCCGGCCAAGCCGTGGGTGGTCGACTCCGCCAAAATGGCCGCCGCCGCCGGCAACACCCCGTTCGACCGCCAACCGGTCGAGGGCCGAGTACTCAAGCTATGGAAGGGCGGGGTGGCGGTGGGGTAGTTGACGTCTGGATCGAGTGGCAGATCGACGTCGCGCTAGTCAGTCGACGCCCGCCTGATCGAAAATATTGCAACCAAGGTAACAATGATCGGCGACACCATTAGCAACAGTCCAAGACCGATGTTTGCCCCGCCAGCGCCATTCCGAACGAGTGCATCCAGCCATAACAGGCTCCAAAAACCCAAGGTCAGGGCCGAAGCGAGTATCCACGGCCTTCGCTGTTTCGTCCCGTTAGCAGCGAGCAATCCGAATGGAGCTGCAACGATCAGAAACTGAACAAGCAGAGGCCACCACTCATCTCGAAGATCGTTCACATTGGCCGTCCTAGAGACTAATGCTAAAGCGACGGGTGCAATCACCGTCGCGGCAAGAGTGAACGCGAAAACTAAGATTGCGGCCGTCTTGCTCAATTCTTTCGCTTGGAAGTGCATCGGTAAAGACTAGAGCGCCGACCGTGTGCCTGCAATGGGTCGCTGGCGGACGTTGTTCCCAAACGAAAAACGCCTTCCCCGAAGGGGGAGGGGCCTTCATTTGCGACTTGTCTAGAACGGTTAGCGGCGCGCCAACCGCACGCCCGTATCGACCGCCCCCGGGAGCGGGCGGCCTTCGGCGTAGGCGAAGCAGCCGTTGCCGGTGGACTGGACCCGGCCGCACATTGCGTTCGAGGTCGCGCGGCCGAAGCCAGCGGCCGAGACGCGCCAGTAGTGCTTGCCGCGCACCACCGCTTCGCTGATCACCATCTGGTGGCCGGCGAGGTCGGGGTACTGGCGCTGGTAGATGCCCCAGGCGCGGCGCGCGCCGGCCTCGGAGGAGAAGCTGCCGAGCTGGACTAGGTGGGTGCCGTCGGCCACCGGCGCGGCGGCGCG
>JANOAH010000172.1:0-7224 GCA_031411075.1 Erythrobacteraceae bacterium | reverse complement strand
CGCGCGCAGCCGACGGTGGCGGCGTCGAGCGCGGTGGCGGCGCCATCGAGGCTGTAGCGATCGGTGAAGCGGCGGCCGGTGCGGTCGGTGGCCGAAATGCTCATCGCGCCGGCCGAACGCATCGCCGCGACGATCGCCGCGTCCATGCGCCGGTCGGCGGCCCAGGCGTCGGCCCCGCCGCCGGCCAGCTCGAACCGCTGCGCGCCGAGTGCCAGGCGGATCGTGCCACCTGTGGCGAGCGGACGCGACAGACGGACATGGACCTGCCCGCGCACCTGCTGGCGCGGCCAGGTGCCGACGCTGGCGAAACCCGCGGCGGCGTTGTCGGCTGTGGCAATGGCATAGCAGCGCGGTACGCGCGGGTCGCGGAACGCACCCCACTCGCCGAACACGCCCAGGCTATCGCGGGCTGCGGCCGGAACTGCCAGGGCGATCAGCGTAAGTGTGAAAGCCGCGCGTCGCACCTTACCGTCAAACCGAGCCGGTCGCCCGAGCGACGGCCAGCGTATCGACCAGCTGCTGGAACTGCACCGCCTTGCCGTCTTCGAGGGTCCAGAAATGCGCTACCTGGGCGTTGATCGGCGCGCCGGTGGCGTTGAACTTGCCGGTGTATCGGCCGGTCATGACCACCGTGTCACCGCCATCGATAAACTCGCGCGGGTCGACCGCGAAGGCGTCCCATTCGCTGCCGATGCGAGCGAATACGCCGTTCAGGATCGCTTCGGGGCCGTGATACGGGTTGCCATCGGCATAGCGCCAATTCTCCGCCTCGTTCCATTCGATGTCGGGGCTCATCGCGCCGACGACGGTGTCGACATCGCCGCTGGCGAAGGCGGCATAGATGCCTTTGACGATGTCGACATTGGCGGCGGACATGGCGGTCTCCCTCGATGGTGCGGTCGGTCTAGGGCGAGGGATAGGAGATCGCCAGCACTTCCCACGCGCGCTCGCGGGCGGGCAGCCGCACGGTGCGCACGTCGCCCACCGCCGCGCCGCGCAGCGCGCGGGCGAGCGGCGCGCTCCAGCCGATGCGGCCGGCGGTGGCGTCCTGCTCGTCGTCGCCGACCAGGGTGACGGCGTGCTCGATGTCGTCCTCGTCGGCGATCGTAACGATGGCACCCAACCAGGCGCGCGTCTTGTCGGGCGCCTGCGCCGGATCGACCACGCGGGCCGCCTTCATCCGCCGCGCGAGGTGCGCCAGTTCGCGGTCGATCTCGCGCATCCGCTTGCGGCCGTAGAGATAATCGGCGTTCTCGCTGCGATCGCCGAGCGAGGCGGCCCAGCTGACGATCTCGACGATCTTGGGCCGCTCTTCGCCCAGCAACTGGTCATAGCGGGCGCGCAGCGCGGCGAGGCCTGCCGGGGTGATCGGGTTGCCTTCGAGCGCCAATTACTCCCCTCCCGCTTGCGGGAGGGGCCGGGGGTGGGCCAGTCCGAGGTCGGCACACAGGCCCACCCCTAGCCCCTCCCGCAAGCGGGAGGGGGATTTAGCGCAGGAATTCGCTGATCCCGCGCGCCCGGCCGCCGGAAGCTAGCTCGGGGTGGAGCATTTCGTACACCACCGCGTTTTCAAGCACGCGCTGGACGTAATTGCGCGTCTCGAAGATCGGGATCGCTTCGATCCAGTCGATCCAGCGGATGCGCCCGGTGCGCGGATCGCCGTTCTGGCGCAGCCATCGGTTCACGTTGCCGGGCCCGGCATTATAGGCCGCGACGGCCAGCGGGTAGCTGCCATAGGTATTGAGCATGCGCCGGAAATAGCCGTCACCCAGCCGCAGGTTGTACTGCGAATCGGTCATCAGACTGGCCGACAGGTACGCGACGCCGATCTTGCCCGCCTGTTCGCGCGCGGTGCCGGGCATTAGCTGCATCAAGCCCTGTGCGCCGGCGTGGCTGATGCGGTAATCGTCGAATTCGCTTTCCTGCCGGGCGATGGCGTGGATCATCGTCCAGTTGCCGCCCTGCGGTGTGGCGACCACCGGGAAACCGACCGGGGTGAATGCAGTGAAGCCCTTTTCGGGCGCGGTGCGGCCGACCACCACGGCGAGTTCGGGCAGGTACAGGTCGGCGGCGAGTTGGCTCGCCAGCAGCAGGTCGGCCTCGCTCTGCGCCTGGCTGGCCACGGCGACATAGAATTTGCGCTTGGTCTGCCAGGTATGGCCGCTGCTGGCGAGGACGGCGATGGCCTGGGCGAGCGGGGTGGCGTTAAAGGCCGCGCGTTGCGCCTCGCTCGGCTGCTCGGTCGACCCGACGGAGAGCGCCGGGATCGGCCGCCCCAGACGTTCGAGCGCCAGCTGGCCGTAGAAGTATTCGGGATAACCCGCGGCGAGCTCGTAATAGCGGCGCGATCCGGCGTCATCGCCGGCATAGGCGGCGGCCTCGCCGGCCCAGAAGAAGCCTTTCGAGCGGGTCTGCGGCGTTTTGGCCGAAGCGCCGTAGCGGTAGAACAGCGGCGCCGCGGCGCTGCCGTTGCGCAACTCGCTGAACGCGCGCATCCCGCCGAGCCACATCAGCGAGGTATAATCGTCGCGCAGGGCATAGCTGCCCTCGGCCACTTCGCCTTCGTCGGCGAAAGCCTCGCTCGCCCGCGTGGCGATCTGCTGCGCGGCGCCGGCGCCGGCCAGCCGGGCGACGGTCAGGTGCTCGTCGATCCAGCGCTCGGGATCGAACGGGCGGCCCACCAGCGGCGGCCGCGCGGCGAGCAGCGTGACGGCTTCCTGTCCGCGCCCCTCGGTGCGCAGTTCGCGGCTGCGATTGTAGAGATAGCCGGGGTCGGCCGAGGCGGCCGGATCGGCGCTCGCCCCGTCGCCGCCCTGAAGGATCGCCAGCCGCGAGGCGAACAGCGCCGCGCGCGCCGGGCTGACCCACGGCATTTGCGTCGCCGCGCCGGCCGCGTCGCGCTGCCACAGCAACGCATCCATCCGCGCATCATGATCGTCGGCGGTCAGCCTGCTGGAATAGACCGACAGCAGATATTGCGCGAATGCCGGGTTCATCTCGCCGCCGCGCCAGGCAGCCTTGGCCCAGGCCTCGGCTTGCGCGGAACGGGCGGCGGTCAGCGCCATCGCATAAGCGGCGCGGCCGGGGTTGGTCAGCGGCGGATTGCGGTCGAAGAAGGCGACGATCTGATCCTGCGGCACTGCTTCCAGCGCCAGCCGAGCCTCCGCATTGCGGCGCAGCTTGTCCTCTTCGGGAAAGCCAGGATAATTGGTCAGGAACCAGCTATAGTCGGCAAACGCATAGTTGGAATTGGCGCTCAGCTGCTCCCACCGGGTCACGGCCTGGGCCATGGCAGTACCTTGCGGGCGCGCGACCAGGCTGGTGCGGCCGGCCTGGACTTGCGCGACGGCGGGCGTGGCGAGGGCGGCGGTGGAGATCAGCGCGGCGATCAGTGTCTTGCGAACCATGCTGGACATCGTGCCGACCGTCTCCTTATCACGCGCTTAACGAGATTTGCCCCAGGCGCGCGCAAAGGCATCCACCCCTTGGCCCGCGTCAGACACGAACGCAAAGGCGGTTGTAAATGTTCTCCGGCTCGATTCCCGCCCTGGTGACTCCTTTTCGCGACGGAGCGTTGGACGAGTCCGCGTTCCGCCGCTACGTCGACTGGCAGATCGACAATGGCTCGAGCGCGCTGGTGCCGTGCGGCACCACCGGGGAAAGCGCCACGCTCGACTACGACGAGCACTACCGGGTGATCGAACTCGCCGTCGAGACGGCGGCGGGCCGGGTGCCGGTGATCGCCGGGTGCGGCAGCAACGATACCCGCGTCGCGGTGGGCCATCTCAAGGCGGCGAAAGAGCGCGGGGCCGATGCCGCGCTGTGCGTCGCGCCCTATTACAACCGGCCTAGCCAGGCCGGGCTGCTGGCGCATTTTTCGCACCTTGCCGAACACAGCGAGCTGCCGATCGTGCTCTACAACGTGCCGGGGCGGACGGTGACCGACATCCTGCCCGACACGGTGATCGAACTCGCCCGGCGGCATCCGGACAAAATCGTGTCGCTCAAGGACGCCAGCGGCGACCTGCAGCGCGTTGTCCAGCACCGGATGGCCCTGGGCGAAGGGTTCAACCAGCTCTCGGGCGACGATCCGCTGGCGCTCGCCGGCTACGCGCTCGGCCAGGTCGGGTGCATTTCGGTGACGGCCAATGTGGCGCCCCGGCTCTGCGCCCAATTCCACGCCGCCGCCGCGGCCGGCGAATGGGACACCGCGCGCGCGCTGAATGAAAGGCTGTTTCCGCTCCACAAAGCCCTGTTCGCCGACGCCAGTCCCGCCCCGACCAAGTATGCGCTGGCGAAGCTGCACGACTGGCTGGGCGCCGAGACGCGGCTGCCGATTGTCCCGTGCAGTGAGGCGGCGAGGATGGCCGTGGATGCGGCGCTGGAGAGAGCGGGGGTTGTCTAGGCGGTAGTCACGCGTCTGCTTTCGACCCATTGCGGACGAAGTTGAAGCGTGGGAAAGTTGGATGTGTTGGTCAGGATCGCCCCTGTTCTGATCGCCGCTGCGGCGACGAGCTGCCATGGCGCGCCGGCGGACCAACGTACGGACTCGACGTTCCACCTCGTTGCGGATTCTCAAGGCACCTGCTCTCCGGTTTTGGTCCAACCACCGGGCCGCCCTCGCGAACTGGTAATCGACGCAGCGTGTCATGGCTGGTCCGCCGAACAGTGTGGCACACAAATCTTCATCGTGGGTCGCGGTGTAGTGGCCGCCACGGCAACCGTGATGAATCCCGATGGTGGGCGCGTGGACGTCAACTCCCGCATCAATTCGAAGCTTGAGAGAGACGGGGACGAGTATCTTCATCTCCGCTTCCTACAGCCGTTGTGTACGGCCAACGGTTTCGAACTTCCCTTCTCCGGCTCCAGGATCGGGAGAGGTGAGCAAGGGTCGGCCTCTGAATTAGCTGGAACTGTCGTTGTCGATTTTGACGGCCGAGTAGGGGTAACCATCACAGGCTAACGGACTTTGGCATGTCCGCTTTCGACCCATTCCGGACATTCGGTCAGGGGGGCAACGATCAACAGCCGCTTCCGCAAACGTGAATTTGAGCGATTTAACTCGCGGGCAACTTCGTGGCTTGTCGGGCGGCGAGCCGCCACTTTCCCTCCTCTTGTCGCCAGACGTCCGTAAAGCGGCGAAGCTCGACTTCTTCCGGTGGCGCGCCCCTCCGGACGACACGTTCCTCACCCATCAGGAGGACAAGATCACCAAGGCGCCCTGCATATTCGATCGATCGCACGTAGCTGTCGTAGCGGATGAGCCCGCCCGCTTGCATTCGTGCAGTGTCCCCAGGCAAAGAAACATTGTTTTGCGGATTGTTTACGACGAGTTCGGAGGAGAGTCCGTCACGGAAGGCGGCCTGGTCGTCCGTGAGGAGCGCATCATCAATGCGGGCAGCTTGGGCAAGTGCCCCGGCGACGTGCGGGTCCCGTGCAGCCTCGGCGACTGCTGCGTTGGCTGCCTGCCACTCTGCCCGTGCATTCGCGCTCGCCAGAAGCGCCAGCGCCGACAACATGAAAGTCATTCTGTACATTGCCGTTACTCCGCAGAGACGCAAGGAAGGGAGCAAGCTTTCTCAGCCAAATTATTCCACAGGTGCCGCGACTGAGCAAGAAACGTCCGCATTCGACCCATTGCGGACATTCCAACCAGACCGGAGAATAGGCCGGCCAACACGCCGGTTGGGCCGGCGGGAAGCGTATCAATTGCTCCCCCTGATCGCTCATGTGATAGCCGTCGCCATCGATGCGGAAGGAATGCATGAGCGCTGCCTCCTCGGACACTTCGCCAGCGACTGGCACGCCGGAGGAATTTGCCGAGGCCTATGCGATCGTCGAAGCGGTGCTCTTCGACCATCCAGGCCCGTCGCTTGGGTTGCGCCTCCACGGCGCCAGCTTGCGCAATCTCGCGCGCTTCAACGCACGCGTTGGCCGGGGCGACGTTACCGTCACGATGCTGGCCATTCTCTGCATGCTCGAGCGCCTGCCGGGGCTAAGCCAATCCGATCTCGCTCGGATGATCAAGGTCGAACGCATGACAGCCGGCATCAACGCCAAACGGTGCGTCGAAAAGGGCTTCGTCGTGCGCGAAACCGTGCCCAGCGATCGCCGCCGTTTCGCTCTGCACCTAACGGACGTCGGCCGCGCGGAATTGCGCGCGATCCGCGAACGGCTACCGCTCCACGAAGATCGTTTGGCGCAGCGGCTCAGCGCTGCGGAACGCGGGCAGCTGATTGCCCTCTTGGACAAAGTTGGACACGACTAGCGATCCACACGACCCGCCGATTGTAATGCCATTTACAATGGACCGAAGGCGTAGTTCAATGCGCCGGAAAAAGGCGGATTGGGGAGCAGCGATGGTCAGGCTCAAACGCCGGCTCGGCGGGAAACGCAGAACTATGGTTCTTGCGGCAATGGCTCCTTTGCTGATCATACCGGTTCCAGCCGCGGGCCAGCCCGGCGGAAATTCCGCCCCCGCATCTTCCGAACACGAGCGGCGGTGTCAGGCCTTGGCCGGCAGGGCCATCGCGGGCGCGGTCGTCACCGACGCGGCGCTGCAACCTGGCGCGCCGCCCGCAAGCGTCGCTTGCATCGTCAATGCAGCGCTGCACGAGACACTTCGGTTTCGGATAGCTTTGCCGGCCGACTGGAACGGCCGCCTGCTTTATACCGGCGGCGGCGGCTGGAACGGGTCGATCTCGCCGCTCGCGTTCGCGCCGGCCCCGGAGCGAGCGGGATACGCTATCGTGGCCTCGGACAGCGGCCATTCGGCCAACGGCATCGACGCTTCGTGGGCATTGGGCAATCCGCAGGCGCAAATGGAGTTCGCGTTCCTCTCGGTCCACTCGGTCGCCGAAGCGACCAAGGCGATCGTGCGGGATTTTTACGGCAGCGCCCCGCACCATAGCTATTTCGAAGGCTGTTCTAACGGGGGTCGAGAGGGTCTCGTCTCCGCCACGCGGTTTCCTTCCGATTTTGACGGGATAATTGCCCGCGCTCCCGCCAACTACTGGTCTAGCCTGTTCACTTCGTTCCTGCGCAACGGCCAGCGCCAGTCGGCAACCCCGGCAGCCGCTCTCGGCCCCGACCAGGTGCGCATCGTCGAGCAAACCGCGCTCAGGCAATGCGACGCTCTCGATGGCCTCGCCGACGGCACGATTGCCAATCCCGGGGCCTGCCAACTTCGCCTCGAGGAGGCACTTTGCACGCCGGCAAACCCGG
>JANOAH010000171.1:0-2942 GCA_031411075.1 Erythrobacteraceae bacterium | reverse complement strand
CGGCTCGGGCGAGGGCAGGGCCAGGCCGTTGAGCAGCGCGAGCGAATAGCGATCGCCCAGCCCGCGCACATAGACGAAACCCGCGGTGCTGACCGAAAGGCCGGTGACGCGCTGCAGCGCCGCAGAGATCTCGCCGTCGCCGGTGCGGGCGATTTCCTCGGCGGAGATGATGTTGACGACCTGCGAGGTGTTGCGCACCGGCTCGGGGATGTAGCGGCCGGTGACGATGATCTCGAGCCCTTCGCCCCCCGGCTGGGATATTTCGACATCGTCCTCGGCGGCGGCTGCGTCCTCGGCGGCGGGTTCGGCCACGTCCTCGCCCGACGGCGGCAGCGACGGTCCTGCCTCCTGCGCCAGCGCTGGCGGGCCCGCCAGGCCGGTGCCGGCCAGCAGCAGGGCCAGGAAAAGGCGCGAACGGCTCATCGATCATACTCCGGTAAAGGTGGGCGAAAGGGCGCGACGGCGCGCCCTTTCGCCCGTCGGCTCAGGAAATGCGCACGTCCGTGCAGCTGTTCGTGCCGCGTAAGTCGACGATCACCGAATTGCAGGTCCACCCTTGCGTCCACAGGTCGTTCGGCCCGCTGAACGCGCCGATGTAGGTGACCTGCTGGAAGAACGGGCTGCCGTAAGTCGGATCGGTGGCCAGCGCCGCGGCCGCGGCCACGCCGGTCTCGTTGGTGCCGTTGGCAACCCTCCCGACGGTCGAGCCGGTTAGGAACGCCAGCATGTTGGCAAAGGTCGTATTGACCCCGCTGTTGGCCGGGTTGGCCAGCGCGGTGGCTTCGAAAGTATCGGCGTCGGGATCGGCCACCACATCGCAATCGAACACCACCGAGCGCATGATCGGCGGGCCGACTTCCTGCGCGGCGGCGCCGGCGGCCTGGACCGTGGCGGCGTCGTCGACGTCGAGGCAGCCCTGCGCCCCGCTCGGTCGCGACACCACCACGCCGTTGAGCAGCGCGATATCGGCCCCGCCGCGGATGCGCATCGTGGTTTCGCCGGTCTTGTTCTGGACGAAGGTGAAGTTGGCCAGCTTGAGGAACTGGCGCGGCGTGGCGTCGACCGGTTGCGACGAGGTATCGACTTCGAGCAGCGTCTCGGCGGCCGCGCCGCTATCGCCGTCGTACCCGTTGGCATCGTGCCGCGCCGCGTAAACGAATTGCACCGCGCCGCGATAGCCGTTGTCGGTATCGAGCGAATCGTCGGCATTTCCGGTCAGCACCAGGTGATCCATGTTCACCGTGCCGCCGAACGCCTCGATCCCGTCGTCGGAGCTGTTGTGGATCTGGATGTGGTGCATCGTCGTGCCGGCGCCGACGCCGTTGAGCGTGATGCCCTGGATTTCGTCGGCGATGCCCACGGTCACCCCGGTGAAGTTGACCTGGACATAGGTCAGGCTTCCCGAGCTGTCGGCCGCCTGGTTGCCGCCGAACACCGGCCGCGGGATGATCCCTTCGGATTCGCGCCAGCAGTTGGCATCGCCGCCCACGGTGGAACTGCCGACCGTGGTCGAACAGTCGGATACCGGCGCGTTGCCGTTGAGGATGATCCCGCCCCACAGGTTGGTGGCGTATTGCGAGACCGACGCGCTGGTCAGGTTGTCGAGCCCGGTGAAGATGACCGGATCGGCCGCGGTCCCGTTGGCGTTGAGTTTCGAGCCGCGGTTCACCACCAGGTTCGATTCCTTGATCGCGCCGAACACGGTCACGCCGGCGAGGATATTGAGCGTCGCCGCGGCGCCGCCCTGGCGCACGTCGGTGCCGACATCGGTCCGGCCGACCAGCGAATACATGATGCCGTCCTTGCGCCGGCCGCCCAGTGTCAGCGTGCCGGTGATGGCGGTCGGGATGCCGCAATTGCGCACCGTGCCCTTGCCGCCTTGCAAGGTGATGATGCCGAGGTCGCCTGTCCCGGCGGTGCAACTTGCCGCTGCCTGGATGGTGCCGGCGGCGGGGCCGGCCGGTGCGGGCGTCGGGGCCGGGTTGTTGATAGTGACGTTGCCGCCCGGGGCAACGACGTCATCGGCGCCGCAAGCCGCCAGTGCCAGCGAGCTGCAGCCAAGAATCAGCGTACGGAAAAGGTTTGTCACGGCAGCATTCCCTCATGGAAATTCGCAAGATGCGCGATGTGCGTTGATCGCGAATCGTTCCTAGGAGGGCCGCGTGACAGTTTCTTTGCAGCACCGTCATATTCATAACATGACTAGAAAATGACGGGTCAATGTCATTTGTGACTTGGCGGTTAGCGCGGGTTTATTGCACTTCAATGACAATCACCGAATTTTATTGTGCCTTGCGGTTGCGGGGAGCATGTTGGGCCAAGATCAGGCCTGTTTGGGGGAAGTCATGAGCCTTGTTTTTGTTGCCTCGCTGATGGTCATGGCCTCGGGCGCACCGTCGGCCGAAAGTCAGGATGCCGCCGGACAATCGCCTGCCGCTTACGCGCAGATGGCCGCCGGGCAGACCAGCGACGCCATCGCGCTGCTCGAGGCGGAGCGGGTGCGCCATCCCGACGATCCGGCGCTGCTGATCAATCTCGGCACCGCTTACTTCCGCGCCAACCGCCTGACCGAAGCCCGCGTGGCCTTCACCCAGGCGCTCGGGTCGGAGCGGCGCTACAGCGTCGAGCTGGCCGACGGTTCGTGGGAAGACTCGCGCAACGTCGCGCGGCGCGCGCTCGGCTGGCTCGACCGCTCGGTGCTCGCCGCCAGGTAGCGTCGCCGCTCAAACTGTAATCATAGTGTCATGTCGGCGCGGCATTGCCCGCGTCGATGACGATTCGCCGCGCTTTTGTTGTTGCCATCGTGCTGGCGACCGCGCTGGCCGGACTGGCCGTGCCCGCGATGGCCAAGCCGGCAACCTCGGCTGCGCCGGCGGAAGTCGCCTCAGCCGTGCCCGCGGCGCGCAACCCGATTCTGGCCGATGTCCCCTCGCGCCGGGTCG
>JANOAH010000170.1:0-26164 GCA_031411075.1 Erythrobacteraceae bacterium | reverse complement strand
TTGCGCAGGCGGTCGATCTCGGCGCGCAGGTCGGTGGCGCCTGGCACACCTGGGGTCAGCTTGGTCTCGATGCTCATGGCCCGAAGATAGGCGTCACATCGGGGGGAAGAAAGCCTCCATCGAGCGTTCGGCGCCCGGCGTGCCGGCGAGGAACCATTCGGTAAACTGGTAGCCGAGCGGGCTGTAGGCAAACAGGTCAGCGGCGATCTGGATGGCAATGACCGTGCCGATGCCCCACAACCACGCCGGATGGGCGCGGCCATAGCGCCGCCGGTCGGCGATTATCCCGATCACCATGAACAGGATCGCCGGGACGACCGCCGAGGCGTACCAGGCGTAGGGGATCAGAAACGGGTTCGGCAGCAGCCGCCCCATGCCGGGACCGGTGAGCATGGCGAAGGCGCAATACATCAGGCGGCGATGCCAGCCGGTGTTCTTGCGGATTGCCACGGCCCACGACGCGAGGCCGGCAAAACCGAATAGCGCCATCGGGTTGCTGACGAGGAACTGGTTCTGATCGAAAAACGGCGGACCGCCGCCCACCTGGATTGAATAGCGGGTGATGAGCACCCCCATCGCAACCACCGCAGGAATCCAGATCACCGCTAACCAGCCGAGCCGCCGATGCAGCGCGAAGTTGTCGCTGAAAACGAGATAGTTCTGCGCCAGATACAGGGCGACGAAGCCCATCATCACCCAGGCATGGATATGCACGAGCCAAGGCGCCCCGAAGCTGGACCGCCCGAGCGCGACGTTAAGCGAGAACCCGGCAATGATCGTGGCCGCCATGACGCAGGCCATGGTGAAAAAGAACTTCGCCTCGCCGCGTTCGGCGTCCGATGGATAAGCAATTGTCGCCATGACGCACCCCCTGCGCAGACCTGTTGCGTTCGATACCAACAGGTGAAGCGGCGGGCAACGGTCAGCGTGCCGGCACGGCCTCGCCATCGAAGCGGACGTTGACGGTGACATCGCCGAAGCCTGCAACCTCGAGCGGAATGGCGAGGTTCTGGCGAATCGCGTCTTTCGCAGCGGTGCGCGCCAGGCTCATCAGCACCGGGTTGGCGGCCTGCTCGACTGCCTGCTGTTCGGCCAAGCGGGTGTTGTTGCGGGTCAGCTTGTCCTGCGCGTTTCGAGTGAACAGCAAGCCTTCGCGCAAATACTGGGCGCGGCCTTCATCGAGGTTGGGCCGGCCCACGCGGAGCGGCGGGAGTTGCACGTCGAGCGTGCTTGTGCCCTCGTCCCAGCGGAGGCGATTGCGGTCCATCTGCGACAGGTCGAGCGTGTAGTCGACCCGCGCGGGGATAACTGCGACCTGCTTGGTCTGGATCGCCCCGAACAGGCGGCTGTCGGTGCTGGAGACGACCGGCGAAAGCTGCGCCGAGAACACCGTCAGCCGGTTCTGCTTCTCGAACGCGACCAGGCTGGTGGCGAGCGGATCGCCGTAATCTTCCGGCCCGAACGCCCGCCAGGCGAACCACGCCGCCAGCGCCAGCGTGACGATGAACAGCAGCCACGGCGTCGTCTGCACGCGTGCCAATGGGTGCTCCCGCTCCGGCATGGGGCGCAGGCGGTCGCCGGTCGTCTCGCGCTCGATCAGGGTGGGCTCGTCCATATAGGCTGAACGGACGATAGCGCCTGGCTGTTCCCCCGTGAACCGCTGTGGCAAAGCGGCCCGATGGCCGATCCGCTGCTCCTGGTGCTCGACGCCGGCACCACCTCGACCCGGGCGATGCTGATCAGCGCCAGGGGCGAGCCGCGCGGCGTCGCTCAGCGCGAGCTGACGCAGCATTATCCGCGGCCGGGCTGGGTCGAGCACGACGCCGCCGAGATCTGGGAACGAACGCTGGCCTGCGCCGCCGAAATGGTCGCGGCGGCCGGCGGGGCCGCGCGGATCGCGGCGATCGGCATCGCCAACCAGCGCGAAACCGTGGTCGCCTGGGACAAGGCCACGGGCGAAACGCTCGCCCGGGCGCTGGTCTGGCAGGATCGCCGCACCGCCGAGGCCTGCGCCGCGCTGCGCGAGGCCGGGCACGAAGACGCGGTGCGCGAGGCCACCGGCCTGCTGCTCGATCCCTATTTTTCGGCCACCAAGATGCGCTGGCTGCTCGATAACGACCCGGCGGTGGCGCAGGCCGCGGCGGCCGGGCGGCTGGCTTTCGGTACGGTCGAGAGCTGGCTGGTCTTCAAGCTGACCGGCGCGCACATCTCCGACGCCAGCAACGCCAGCCGCACCTCGCTGCTGCCGTTGGGCGCGCCGAGCTGGGACGCGGGGCTGTGCGAGCTGTTCGGGGTCCCGTCGGCAGCGTTGCCCGAGGTGGTCGACTGCGCTGGGTCCTTCGGAACGACGGCACTGCTCGGCGCGCCGATCCCGGTGTGCGGCCTGGCCGGCGATCAGCAGGCGGCGACGATCGGGCAGGGCTGCCTGGCGCCGGGACAGACCAAGGCGACTTACGGCACCGGCGCGTTCGTGCTCGCAAACCATGGCGCCGCGCCGCCGCGCTCGGCCCACCGCCTGCTTGGCACGGTGCTGTGGCAGCTCGGGGGGACGCGCGCCTATGCGCTCGAAGGCTCGGTGTTCGTCGCCGGCAGCTTTGTCAAATGGCTGTGCGATTCGCTCGGCTTCATCGAGAGCGCGGCCGAAACCGAAGCGCTGGCGCGGTCGGTCGCCGACAGCGGCGGCGTGACGGTCGTCCCGGCGCTGGCCGGACTCGGCGCCCCGCACTGGCGGCCCGAGGCGCGCGGGCTGATCCGGGGCCTAAGCTTTTCGACCGGCAAGGCCGAGATTGTCCGCGCCGCGCTCGAATCGATGGCGCATCAGACGCGTGACCTTGCCGCCGCCTTCGCCGCCGACGGGGCGCCGTGGCGGCTGCTCAAGATCGACGGCGGCATGGCCGCCAACGATTGGATGGCGCAGGACATCGCCGACATTGTCGAAGTGCCCGTGGCGCGGCCCGATTTTGTCGAGACGACCGCGCTTGGGGCGGCGATGCTGGCGGCGGTGGGGATCGGCATGCATCCTACGCTGGAGGCCGCAGCGGACGCGATGATCGGGTCGGAAAGCCGGTTCGAACCAAGCATGGATGCGGCCACACGCGCTCACCGGCTGGCCGATTGGCAGGCGGCGCTGGCGGCGATCTAGACCCTCCCCCAACGGGGGATGGGGACCATGCCCAGGCTCAAGCAGCCGACAGGCGATAGGCTGCCGGAGGGCATGGTGGAGGGGCACGCCGGACTGGCGCCACGCTTGTTCGGCGTGCCCCTCCACCACCCTGCGGGTGGTCCCCCTCCCCGTGCCGGGGAGGAACTAAAGACTTGCCACCGCCAGCCCCAGTCGTTCGCGCAAGCGGTGAATCGCGGCGGGGTGCATGGCGAAGCGTTCGCGCCAAGCGGCGTCGAGCCGTTCGATGCGGGCATAGAAGCGGCGCGTGCGCTGGGTCAGCTCGATCAAGTCGGGGCTGAGCCGGGCGAGCTGGTCGGGCGCGCCTTCGGGCTGGGCCGGGGGCAGGCGGCCGTGGCGGCGCAATTGGAATTCGCTCAGCTCGCCGGCGAAATAGGCGCGCTGGTTGAGCAGCCAGGCGATCGCGTGCATCATCCGCGTGGTGGTACGCAGCGCTTCGCACGACAGGGCGATGCGGGCCAGGTCCTCGTCCTTGTCGGTCGGGCCGAGGCGTCCCGACAGATCGAACGCAGCGCGCGCCTCGTCGGCCAGCAGCAGCGCCTCGGTATAAAGCGATTCGACAATGGTCGGGCTGAGGTCGGCGGGCTGCGTCATCGACACCATGGCTAACCAACATCATTGCGCCGCGCCAGTTCGATGGACGGATTTTCCGCCACTTGTGCCGCGAAGGCACGGCGGGGCAGCGGTCAAGCAATGATGTCGGGGGTTAGATAGTCCTCGAAGATCGCGATCTGGTCTTTCAGGCGCAGCTTGCGCTTCTTGAGCCGGGCGACCTGCAGCTGATCCTGGCTGTCGATGGAGCTGAATGCTGCGATCGCGGCGTCGAGATCCCGGTGCTCGATCTTGAGGCCCGCGAGCCGTTTGCGCATCTCATCTTCGGTCAAGCTCCCGCCACTCCCTTTCGCGCCAACGCCTGCCGCCACCGCTTCGTCGCAGGCAGGGTTTGAAGGTTTAAGACTTATGTGAAATGATCGCAATTGCGCGGCGGGAGAAGCCTCGCTTCGCGAGTCGCGCATGGGTCGTTCCGGACGGGGGAACTTCGGTTCCTGCCAGGACAAGGAGAACGCGTATGGATACCTCGCATGTCGCCGCCCTTCAGGCCAAGCACGAAGGGCTGGAGCGCCAGTTGCACGATGAGATGACCAGGCCGGCTCCCGACAGCGCACTTGTCCAGATGCTCAAGAAGCAGAAACTGCGGATCAAGGAAGAGCTCTCCTTCGGCTGAGCCGGATCGCCCGCCCCCCCCTCCTTTCGGGGAGGGCGCTGGGTGCCTCATTTTCAACCCGGAGCTTATGCGATAGGCGGATGCGATGTCCGCTATCGTCGCCGCTCGCACCATCCTAACCCGTCTGCACGAGGTCATGGCCGCGCGCACCCACGCGCAGGGCAAGCTCAATCAGGTGGTCGAGATTATCGGCGAGAACCTCGATAGCGAGGTCTGCTCGATCTACCTGTTGCGCGAAGGCGTGCTCGAACTGTTCGCCACTCGTGGCCTCAACCAGGCCGCGGTTCACGTGACCAAGCTGGGCGTGGGCGAAGGGCTGACCGGGACGATCGCGCAGAACATCGAAACGCTCAACCTCGCCGAAGCCGCGACCCATCCCGAATTTCAGTACATGCCCGAAACCGGCGAGGAGCGGTTCCATTCGTTCGCCGGGGTGCCAATCGTGCGGCGCGAACGCGCGATCGGGGTACTGACCGTGCAGCACACCGATCCGCGCCGCTACGAGGAAGTCGAGATCGAGGCGCTGCAGACGGTCGCCATGGTGCTGGCCGAACTGATCCACAACGCCGGCCTTGCCGACGAGGAGGGGTCGGGCGCGGCCGACGCGGCGCGTTCGGGGCAGGACGCGCTCGAAGGGCTGCAACTGGTCAAAGGCCTGGCGATCGGCCAGGCGGTGTTCCACCAGCCGCGCATCACCATCGAACAGACTGTGGCCGAGGACGTCGAAGCCGAACGTCAGCGCGTCTACCTCGCCTTCGACAAGATGCGCGAGCAGATCGACACCATGACCAGCCAGGCCGAATTCGGCGTCGGCGGCGAACACGAACAGGTGCTCGAAGCCTATCGCATGTTCGCCTACGACGAAGGCTGGGGCCGGCGCATCAACGAGGCGATCAGCTCGGGCCTGACCGCCGAGGCGGCGATCGAACGCGTCCAGCAACGTACCCGCATGCGCATGCGGGAGATCTCCGATCCGCTGCTGGCGGACCGGATGCACGATCTGGAAGATCTGTCGAACCGGCTGCTCAGAACCGTCTCGGGCCAGCTCGGCACCGCGGCGAGCGCTGGCCTGCGACAGGATGCAATCCTCATCGCCAAGAACCTGGGGCCGGCCGAGCTGCTCGAATACGACAAGCGACGCCTGAAAGGCGTGGTGCTCGAGGAAGGCTCGCTCACCGCGCACGTGGTGATCGTGGCGCGGGCGATGGGCGTTCCGGTCCTCGGCCGGGTGCGTACCGCGCGCGGGCTCATTCGCGAAGGCGATCTGCTGCTGCTCGACGGCGATGCCGGCAAGCTGACGGTGCGGCCGCTGCCGACTGTGGTCGAAACGTTTGAAACCCGGCTCAAGCGCAGCCGCGAAAAGCAGGCTGCCTATGCCCAGATGCGCGACGTCGAACCGTTCACACGCGACGGGCAGCGCATCGACGTGATGATGAACGCCGGGCTGCGCGACGACTTGCCGATGCTCAGCCTGACGGGCGCCGACGGGATCGGGCTGTTCCGAACCGAATTCCAGTTTCTCGTCTCGGCCACGCTGCCGCAGCGCGACCGGCAGACCCGGCTTTATCGCGACGTGCTCGAAACGGCCGGCGACAAGCCGGTGATCTTTCGTACCGTCGACATCGGCGGCGACAAGTCGCTCGCCTATCTGCAGAGCGAGAGCAGCCGCCAGGACGAGAACCCGGCGATGGGCTGGCGCGCCCTGCGCCTCGCGCTCGAACGCCAGGGGCTGCTCAAGGTCCAGGCGCGCGCGCTGCTCGAAGCCGCCGCCGGGCGCACGCTCAACGTGATGTTTCCGATGGTCTCCGAACCGTGGGAGTTCGACGCCGCCAAGGCGGTGTTCGACCAGCAACTAGAGTACTTGAAACGCACCAAGCATACGCTGCCCGAAGCGATCCGTTATGGCGTGATGCTCGAAGTGCCGAGCCTGGCTGAAATGCTCGACGTGCTGCTGCCGCGGCTGTCGTTCATTTCGATCGGCACCAACGACCTGACCCAGTTCCTGTTCGCCGCCGACCGCGCCAATCCCAAGCTGGCCGAACGGTACGATTGGCTCAGCCCGGCGATCCTGCGCTTTCTGCGCCGGGTCGTGGCCGGCACCGTCGGGCATGATGTCCAACTCGGCGTGTGCGGCGAGATGGGCGGGCGGCGGCTCGAAGCGCTGGCGCTAATTGGCTTGGGGGTGCGGCGGCTGTCGATCACTCCGGCCGCGGTCGGGCCGATCAAGGAACTGGTGCGCAAGGTCGATACGGCCGAAATCGGGCAGGCGATGGCCGGGTGGCTGGCCACCCCGCCGCCCGACATGCGCACCACTTTGCAGAAATGGGCCGAAGAGCGCGAAATCGAGGTTGAATAGAAGTGCGCGGCGGGTCACCCGGCTTGACTTCGCGCGCCCGGACACGCTCTTGTCGCGCAAACAGGGTCGCTACGGGCGGGACATGACCGAGGAATTCGAGCCACAGCCAGGGCCGGCGCCCGGGGTCGGTGCGCAACTGCGCGAAGCGCGCGAAGCGCGTGGGCTCAGCCTCGAACAGGTCGCGGCCGAAACGCGCATTCCGCAGCGCCATCTGCAGACGATCGAGGCGGGGCAATTTTCGGCGCTGCCGGCGCGCACTTATGCGGTTGGCTTTTCCCGCACTTATGCCAGGACAGTGGGGCTCGACGATCGCGATGTCGCCGATCTGGTCCGCGCCGAACTCGACGCCTCCGAGCCGCGCCCGCACTATCGCGGATCGGGGTTCGAGCCGGGCGATCCGGCGCGGGTGCCGTCATCGAACCTGGTCTGGATGGTGCTGGCGGCGTTGGTGCTGCTCGGCCTTGGCGGATACTTCTTCTTTCGCACGCTCTATGCGCCGGCGGGCGAACTGCCCTCGCTGGTCGAACAGGACCGCGCCGCGCGCGCCTCCGCCGCCAGCCGGCCCGCTGCTGCGGCGGGCGACGCGGTGGTGTTCACCGCGCTGGCCGATGGCGTGTGGGTCAAGTTTTACGATCGGGCCGGCGTCCAACTGATGCAAAAGGAAATGGCGCGCGGCGAACGCTACCAGTTGCCGGCCGACGCGGTTGGCCCGCAGATCTGGACCGGACGCCCCGATGCACTGGCGATCACCGTCGGCGGCAAGCCGGTGGCTAAGCTCGCCGAAGAAGAGGGCACGATCCGCGACGTTCCGGTGAGCGCCGCGGCGCTGTTGGCGCGCTCGACGCCTGCTTCTGCGGCCGCGACCGCTGCCGGCGCATCGTCGCCGCCGCGAACGGTCGCGCCGCCCGCGCCGCGGCGCATTCCGCGCGCCGTGCCGACGGTTGAAGCGGCCGCGCCCGAACCGGCCCCTCAGCCCGAACCGGCGGCTTCGCCCACAGCCTAGCGGCGGGCGCGGCTCGACAAGCGAATCGCGGCTTGGCAGAATCGCCGCGGGATTGTTCAGCCGCCATTCTTCTGCCGGGGGGCAGCACGGCGGCGTTAGTTTGGGATCGGGAGGACGTTCAGTGACCATCAGCGGCTCTGCCCGCAAGGCGATCGCCGCGCTGCTCATGGCCAGCGCCGGCGCAACATTGCTTCCGCTTCCAGCGGCGGCCCAGGAAGACACCGCGGCGCGGCTGCGGCGCATCGAAGGCGAACTGCGCGCGCTGCAGCGCGCGGTGTTTCCGGGCGGCGACGGGCGCTATTTCACGCCTGAGGTCGATACCTCGGCGACGCCCGGACGCACGCCGATCGCCAATCCCCCGGCCGAAAGCGCGCTGACCGCGGCGCTGGCCCGGCTCGATGCGCTGGAGGCGCAGCTCGCCCGGCTGACCGCGCGCGATGAAGAGACCACCAACGAGCTGGCGCAATTGCGCACCCAGCTCGCCGCCGCGCAGGCTGCCGCAACACCCGCGCCGCTGCCCTTGCTCGGCGCGGTGACGACGCCGACGCCATCGCCCGCCCGTCCGGCCACCACGACGCCCGCGCCGACCCCAGCTCCCGCCGTAGCGCGCCCGACTCCGGCGCCGACGCCTGCCCCCACGGCGGCGCGGCCCACCGCGGCCCGGCTCGCTGCGGTGCAGGCGATCGCCAAGCCGCAGACCGACGATGCGGGCGACGACGAATACAGCTATGGCTACCGGCTATGGGAAGCCGGTTTTTATCCCGAGGCGCAGCAGCAGCTGGCGCTCTACCTGCAGCGCTACCCGCGCCACACCCGCACCAGCCATGCCCGCAACCTGCTCGGCCGGGCCTATCTCGACAACGGCCAGCCGCGCGACGCGGCGACGCACTTTTTCGAGAATTACCAGAACGAGAAACAGGGCGCGCGGGCCGGCGACAGCCTGCTGTTCCTCGCCGAAGCGATGACCACGCTCGGCGATACCAACCGCGCCTGCATCGCGCTGGCCGAATTCAGCGAAGCTTATCCGGCGCTCGCCACCGGGCGGCTGAAGGAACAGTATGACCGCGACCGCAGCCGGGTCCGCTGCCCCGCCTGAGGACCTGGTAGCGCGGTTCCAGGCCGCGCTCCACCGGTTGTGGCCGCAAGGTGGCAAGCTCGGCCTGGCGGTGTCCGGCGGACCCGACAGCCTGGCCATGCTGCTGCTCGCCGAAGCGGCGATCCCGGGGCAGTTCGAAGTGGCGACAGTCGATCATGGCCTGCGCCCCGAAGCGGCGGACGAATGCGCGATGGTGGCGCGAGTGTGTGCGGAGCGCGGGATTGTCTGTGACGTGCTGGCGGCAACTGTTGGGCCTGGAAACACACAGGCGATGGCGCGGCTAGGGCGTTACGGGGTGCTGGCAGGTTGGGCAGAGCGGCAAGACCTGAGCGCGCTCGCCACGGCTCATCACGCCGATGACCAGGCTGAAACGCTTTTGATGCGCTTGAACCGCGCCAGTGGGCTTGCCGGACTGTCTGGTGTGCGGGAGTTCGGTGAAATGCCGGCGAGTCTTGTCCCGCTGGTTAGGCCGCTGCTGGCCTTTCGTCGCGCAGAGCTCGCCAACATTGTAGCTCGAGCCGGGCTGGTAGCAGCGGACGATCCAAGCAATTCGGATGACCGTTTCGATCGTATTCGGATTCGTAAGGCCTTGGCCGATGCCGACTGGATTGATGTCGCAGGGATTGCCAAGTCGGCCGTCTATCTGGCCGAAGCCAAAGAGGCGCTCGACGATGCCGCCCGACAGAAATGGGGCGAGCGCGTCTCATCTAGCGAAACGGGAGATGAGTATCGATACCGGCCGTCGCTGCCGCGGCTGTTCGAACTTACGCTCTTGGATTGGATAATTGCCGGCCTGGGTCAGAAGCCGCGTGGTCAGGACGTTGCGCGGTTGCTCGACAGGTTGTCCCTTGGCCAAGGTGGAAACCTCGCTGGCGTTCTCGCCACTGTCGAAGGCGAAGAATGGATCTTCCGCCGGGAACCGCCGCGCCGCCAATCCTGATCCGTCGCCCCTGCGCAGGCAGGGGCCTATCTGCCCTCGCGCCGGAGCACCGCTCATGCTTATAGACTGACGTTGGCTGGCCCCCTGCCTGCGCAGGGGCGACGACTGTGGGCTTAGAGCGAGGCCAGCGGTGTCCCGACACCGGCGGTCTGCCCGCGAGTGATGATCACCCGATCGCCGACTTTGGCGATGGCGAACAGCTTGCTGACGAATTCGTCGGGCGTGCCGATGCAGCCGTGGCTGACCCAGCCGCGTTCGACCGCGTGGCCGCCGTGGATGGCGACGCCGTCGCCCGTCAGCCGCATGGTCCACGGCATCGGCGCATCGCCATAGATTTCGGAGACGTTGTGGCGTTCCTTGGCGAGGATCGGGAACACGCCGAGCGGGGTCGGGTGGTCGTCGGTGCCGAGCAGCACCGCGGCGGCGCCGATCTCATGCCCGTCGCGGAACACCGACAGCACCCGCGCTTCGAGATCGACAGTCACCGTCAGGGGGCCGGTGGCCGGCGCCTGGCTTTCGTCCCAGTGCCACTCACTATAGCGGATCGCGCCTTCGATCGGCAGCACGCTCTTAATCACGAAAGGTGCGGGGGCGGGGCTTGCGGCGGCGCGCAACAGTTCCGGCTGAGCTTCGGGTAGCGCCAGCCGCAGTTCGGGGGCGTTGTCTTGGCTGTCGAGCGATTTGCCGGCGAAGACCGCTGCGCCGATCAGCGCCGCGGCCGCCAGCGTCGTTCCGCCAATCCATTTGAGCGCCATGTCCATGGGGCCTCATATGTCCGCTTTCGCCGCTATCGGCCAGCGCCGAGGGCGCCGCGTCCCGTTAGGAGACGCGTCCGGGCCAATCGTTAATCGCGGATCATTTTCACCGCGCCAGTGCGGCGGCTTCGCAGGCCAGCGCGCCGACAGTCGCCAGGTCGGCACCGCGCGGCACGATCCACGATCCGCCGACACACAGCACCGGATCGAGCGCCAGCCAGTCGGCGGCCGTGTCGGCGGTAATGCCGCCGGTCGGGCAGAACCGGCACTGGCCGAACGGCGCGGCCAGCGCCTTGAGCGCCGGGATTCCGCCCGCGGCCGTGGCCGGGAAGAACTTGAAGTGGGTGAGCCCGAGGTCGAGCCCGCGCATCACGTCGCCCGCGGTGGCGACGCCGGGGAGGAACGGCAGCTCGGCGGCGGCGGCGGCGCGGGCCAGCGGCTCGGTCAGGCCGGGTGAGACGATGAACTTGGCCCCGACGCTGCGGGCTTGCTCGAGCTGGTCCTTGTTGAGCACCGTCCCGGCGCCGACCACCGCCCCCGGCACCAGGCTCATCCGCCGAATCGCATCGAGCGCGGCCGGAGTGCGCAAAGTCACTTCGATCACCTTGAGACCGGCGACGACCAGCGTTTCGGCCAGCGCGCGGGCTTCGTGCGCGTCGTCGATTACCAGCACCGGGATCACCGGCGCGGCGCGCATCAGGGTTTCGATCGGAGTCATGGCAAATGTTCCAGCGCGAAGGTGGCGACGGCGCCGTAAAGGCCCGGCTGCGGGTGGACGATCAGCTTGACCGGGATGTCGGCCATCATCGCCTCGTACCGCGGTTTGGCGGTGAATCGGGTGGCGAAGTCCGAGGCGGGCAACCGGTCGCGTAGCTTGAGGCCCAGCCCCCCCGCCAGCACCACCGCGTTGGCGCCGTGGGCCAGTGCATAATCGCCCGCCGCCGCGCCGAGTGAAGCGCAGAAACGGTCAACCGCCTGCGAGGCAAGATCGTTCTCGCCGCTCAATCCGTGCGTCCAGATCGTGCGATCGTCACCCAGTTCGGTCCCGCCGAGTTCGCGATAGATAGCGACGATGCCGGGTCCTGCATTGATCGCCTCGGTGGGGATGCGCTGCCGTTGCCGGCGTCGCAGCTTCGACAGCATCCGGTCGTCGAATTCGTCTTGCGGAGCAAAGCCGATGTGGCCGCCTTCGGTCGATTGCACGAACGTGCCGCCGGGCCAGCGATGGAAGTAAGCCACGCCGAGCCCGGTGCCCGGGCCGATCACGCTGACCGTACCTAGCGTCGGCAACGGTCGGTCGGGCCCGGCGATAGGGACGAACTGATCGGCCGGCGCGCGGGCGACAGCATGGGCCACCGCGCCCAAATCGTTGATCAGCGTGACCTGTTCGAGGCCGAGCCCGGTGCGCAGCACGGCGGCGTCGATCGTCCAGGCACTGTTGGTCAGCTTGATCGTCTCGCCGATCAGCGGGCCCGCGGCGGCGACGGCGGCGGCGCGGGGGAGGGGCGCGGCAATTCGCCGTTCGAACTCGGCCCAGGCTTCGGCCAACCCGGGAAAGTCGGCGGTAGCAAGCGTTACCGGCTCGCCGAGCGTGATGTGGTCAGGGGTAAGCTTTGCGAGCGCGAAACGGGCATGCGTGCCGCCGATGTCGAGCGCGACGAGGTCGGTCACAACCCCGCCGCCGCAAGCATCGCCGAGCCGCCCTTTTCCGCCTCATCGGCGCCGTAGCGGAACAGGGCGTAAAGCTCGCGCGCGGTGCCTTGCTGTTCGGCGGGCGGCGGCGCCGGTTCGCGCGCGGCGAGGTCGGCTCCGGTCGACAGCTCGCCGCGCTCGGCACACAGGCGCACCATGTCGCCATCGCGCAGGCGCGCCAGCGGGCCGCCGCCCAGCGCCTCGGGGCTGACGTGGATTGCCGCCGGAACCTTGCCGCTGGCCCCGGACATGCGTCCGTCGGTGACAAGGGCAACGCGGTAGCCGCGATCCTGCAAGACGCCGAGCACCGGGGTCAGCTTGTGCAGTTCGGGCATGCCGTTGGCGCGCGGACCCTGGAAGCGGATCACGACCACCACGTCGCGGTCGAGTTCACCCGCGGCGAAGGCCTCGCCGACATCCTCCTGCCGCTCGAAAATCCGGCACGGCGCCTCGATCGTCCAGCGCTCGGGGTCGACCGCGCTGGTCTTGAAGGTGGCGCGGCCAAGGTTGCCGGTGACGAGGCGCATCCCGCCGTCGGGCAGAAAGGCGCTTGCCACCGGGCGTAGGATCGCTTCGTCGCCGCTCGGCCCGGTCTCGCGCCAGGCCAGGGCTTCGCCGTCGAGCCAGGGTTCGCGCGCATAGGCTGAAAGGTCATCGCCCGCGACGGTGACGATGTCGCGGTGTGCAAGGCCGGCCGCGAGCAGTTCGCCGACGACGAAGCCGATCCCGCCCGCGGCGTGGAACTGGTTCACGTCGGCCGAACCGCTCGGATAGACCCGCGCCAGCAGCGGCACGGCCTGCGACAGCTCGTCGAGGTCGGTCCAGTCGATGACTATGCCGGCCGCCCGCGCAATCGCCGGGATATGGAGGGCGTGATTGGTCGAGCCGCCGGTGGCAAGCAGGCCGACCGCCGCGTTGACCACGGCCTTTTCATCCACGCAGCGCGCCAGCGGGCGGTAATCGTCGCCCGCGCGCGTGATTGCGGCGAGGCGGTGTACCGCAGCCCGGCTCAACGCCTGGCGCAGCGGTGTGCCGGGATTGACGAACGCCGCCCCGGGCAGGTGAAGCCCCATCAGCTCCATCATCATCTGGTTGGTGTTGGCGGTGCCGTAGAACGTGCAGGTGCCGGGCGAATGGTAGCTGCGCGCCTCGCTCTCGATCAGTTCGGTGCGGTTCGCCTTGCCCTCGGCGAAGAGCTGGCGGATGCGCTGCTTTTCCTTGTTCGATTCCCCGCTCGGCATCGGCCCGCTGGGGATGAACAGCGTCGGCAGATAACCGAACCGCAGGCCGCCGATCAGCAGGCCCGGCACGATCTTGTCGCAGATGCCGAGCATGGCGACGCTGTCATACATCGCGTGGCTGAGGCCGACGGTGGCGGCGAGCGCGATGACGTCGCGGCTGAACAGCGATAGCTCCATCCCGTCGGTACCCTGGGTGACGCCGTCGCACATCGCCGGGGTGGCGCCCGCGACCTGGCAGGTCGCACCCACTTCGCGCGCCCACAGCTTCATCAGCGGCGGATAGGCGCCATAGGGCTGGTGGCTCGAAATCGTATCGTTGTAGGCGCTGACCACGCCGATGTTGGGGCCGGCGCGGGTCAGGATCGACGCCTTGTCCTGCCCCATCGCGGCAAAGCCGTGGGCCAGGTTCGAGCACGGCAGCGCGACGTTGCGATCGGCGTGCTTGTCGCCTTCGGCCGCCATGAGCTCGAGATAGCGGCGGCGGCTGTCTTGCGACCGCTCGAGGATCCGGTCGGTGACGCGGGCGATGGCGGGGTGGAGGCTAGTCATCGGACTGGCCCACCCCCGAGTTTACAGCTCCAGGCAATTCCCCTCCCGCTTGCGGGAGGGGTTAGGGGTGGGTGAGTCCAGACTCTACTCATGCCAACTGACCCCGGCGCGTTCGGCCAGCGCAATCGCGGCGCTCGGGCCCCACGAACCGGCGGCATAGGGCTTCGGCTCGAGCGCTTCGGCCGCCCATTGGGCGCGGATGGCATCGATCCAGGCCCATTGCGCCTCGACCTCGTCGCGCCGCACGAACAGCTTCTGGTCGCCGTCGACGAGGTCGAGCAGCAACCGTTCGTAGGCGATGCGTCGTTCCTTGCCCGAAAAGGCATCGGGCATGGCGATGTCGAGCGGCACTTCGCGCAACGCCACACCGTCGCGATCGAGCCCGGGCACCTTGGCCATCAGCGACAGGGTGATGTTCTCTTCGGGCTGGATGCCGATCAACAAGCGATTGGCTTTGGCGCGCGTCCCGGCGAAAATCGAATGCGGCACGGCGCGGAATTGGACCACGATTTCGGTCACCCGCCTGGGCAATCGCTTGCCGGTGCGCAAGTAGAACGGCACGCCCTTCCAGCGCCAGTTGTCGACGTGAGCCTTGAGCGCGACGAACGTCTCGGTCTGGCTGTCCTGGCCCAGCTCCTCGTCATAGCCCGGCACGATCGCACCGTTGCTGGCCCCGCCGCGGTATTGCCCGGTGACGCTTTCGCCCGGGGCGACTGGGCGCAGCGCGCGCAGGACCTTGACCTTTTCGTTGCGCACCGCCTCGGCATCGAAGCTCGACGGTGGTTCCATCGCCACCAGCGCGAGCAGCTGCAGCATGTGGTTCTGCACCATGTCGCGCAGCGCGCCGGTTGGATCGTAGAACCCGGCGCGCTGTTCGAGCCCGACGGTTTCGGCAACGGTGATCTGGACATGGTCGATGTGCGCGCGGTTCCACAGCGGTTCGAACAGGAGGTTGGCGAAGCGCAGCGCGAGCAGGTTCTGCACCGTCTCCTTGCCGAGATAATGATCGATGCGGAATATGCGGCTTTCGGGGAAGGCGCGCGCGACTGCGTCATTGATCTCGCGGCTCGAGGCGAGATCGGTGCCAAGCGGCTTTTCGAGCCCGATACGCGCGCCGTCGCACGCCAGACCGGCGGCAGCCAGGCCTTCGATGGTGGTCTCGAACAGGTTCGGCGCGGTCGACAGGAAGGTCGCCAGCGTTTGGCAACGCGATCCGATGCGTTCTGCCAGCGTCGCAAAGCCGGCCGCCTCGGTCACATCGAGCGCCTGGTAGTGCAGCCGATTGAGGAAATCGGCCATCCCGCCACGACGCGGCGCGGGGAGGTGCTTTTCCAGCGCGGCGCGGGCGAAGTGGCGGAACTCGGCGTCGCTCATCGCGCTGCGCGCGGTGCCGATTATCTGCATGTTGGGCGCCAACAGGCCATCGTGGTCGAGCGCGGCGAGCGAGGGCAGCAGCATCCGCTGGGCGAGATCGCCGGTCGTGCCGAACAGCAGCAGGGTGTCCGCCTTGGTGGTCATAGCCTGGCTGATGCTGCACCGCGACATGGCGCGCCGCAAGGGCGGACCTCAACTTTCGCGCGTCACGCTCACCTGCTTGCTTTCGAAAGAGGCCTCGCCGAACACCGTCATGAAGCTGACGTCGGCGGCGTCGCGGCCCACGCCGATCTTCACGGTTTCGGCCGGATCGGCCATGCCGGTGGCATCGACGATGTGCCAGGCACCGCCGCCCGCCACCGTGCGATCAGCCAGAAACACTTCGGCCACCGCATGGAAATCGGGCGGATCGACCCCGGGTGCGTAGCAGCTGACATAGCGTGCCGGGATGCCGCTGGCCCGGGCCAGCGTGACCAAGACATGGGCATAGTCGCGGCAGATCCCGCGCCGTTCGACGAAGCTGTCGAGCGCGGTGGTGTTGGTGTCGCTCGATCCCGGGGTGTAGGTGAAATTGGCGGCGATCCAGTCACGGATGGCGATGATCCGCGCCCCACCCGAGCAGCCGCCGAACTCGGCTTCGACGAACGGCTGGAACCGATCGGCCGGGCAATAGCGCGAATCGAACAGATACTGGACGGTGTCGGCGGGCAGATCGTGCGGCTCGAGCCGGGGCAGGGTGGCGATTTCGGCCAGCAACCGCCGCACTTCGATCCGAGCGCTGTAGCTGACCTCGCAGCGTCCCTCGATCTGGAGCCAGATCCGCTCGCCGATCGCATCCTGCGCGGCGACGCGGGCGATGTGTTCGGCCGGGCTGATCCGGCAATCGGTCGACAGCACGCGCTGCTCGGGGATTGCCGCCGCTTCGAACTGCAGCAACACGTCGCTGAGCTGATCGAGCGAGAAGGCGAACCGGGCGGAGATCGCGATGGGCATGTGCGCCAAACGCGCTGACGGGGCCGCGGCTCCCCGGCTCATTCGGCCTGCTGGAAGAATGTGTAGTCGGGCAGCGAATAGAACGCGTTGCGCAAGGCATCGCTCCAGCTTCTGGAGATCGATTCGAAATAGGCGTCGCCGGCCTCGATGCGCCGTTCGTGCAGCGGCTTGTATTCGTCGCGGGCGATGACCAGCAGGTCGAGCGGCAGCCCAACCGAAAGGTTGGCCTTGAGCGTCGAATCGAAGCTGACCATCAAGAGCTTGGCGGCGTCCTCGAAGCTCATCTTGCGGTCGTATCCGCGCAGGATGATCGGCCGGCCGTACTTGGTCTCGCCGATCTGGAAGAACGGCGTATCCCAGCTCGCCTCGATGAAATTGCCTTCGGGGTAGATCAGGAACAACCGTGGCTCCATGCCCTTGATCTGCCCGGCGACGATCAGCGAGGCGGTGAAGCGTCCCTTGCCGGTCATCCCGTTCTCGTCCTGCGTTTCGCGCACGGTATCGCGCAGCAGCCGCCCGGTTTCGGCGGCGACCTGGAACATCGTCGGCAGTTCGAGCAGCGAATTGTGCCGGTCACCCGGCGCCTTGGTCCGTTCTTCCAGGTGGCTGATGACGGCCTGAGTGGTGGCGAGGTTGCCCGCGGTCATGATCGAGATCACCCGTTCGCCCGGCTTGCACCAGTGGAACATCTTGCGGAACACCGAGATGTTGTCGACGCCCGAGTTGGTGCGGGTGTCGCTCATCAGCACCAGCCCCGCGTCGAGCACCATTCCCACGCAATAAGTCATCTCATGTCCCGCCCGAACATCCTGCGAATCGCGGTTCTACTGTTCAACCGTCTGCTGTTCCACCGCCAGTTCGACCCACAGTTCGTCCATCACTGCGCCGAAGCTGATCCCGGTGACGGGGGCAGCGTCCGAATAGTCGCGCCCGGTGGCGACGCGGACATAGCGCGAATCCGGGCTGATCCCGTTGGAGATGTCGAACCCCACCCAGCCGAGGCCCTGGACCCAGGCTTCGGCCCAGGCGTGGGTCGCCTCCTGGTCGATGCGGTCGTTCATCATCAGGTAGCCGCTGACGTAGCGGGCGGGGATTTCCAGCACGCGGGCTGCGGCGATGAAGATCTGGGCGTGGTCCTGGCACACCCCGTGGCCGGCGGCCATCGCGTCTTCGGCGCTGGTATCGACCCCGGTGTAACCGACATCGTAGCGCACCCGGGTGCGGATTTCGTCCGACAGCCGGTGCAGCGTAGTCAGCGGGCCGTCGTGCCGGTCGATGGCGTTGAGCATGGTGCGGATGCGGTGGCCGGCGCGGGTCAGTGGGGTCTGGCCGAGGAAGGCCCACAGCGGCAGGTGCCCGGCATGGCGGCCGATGACCCCGGCGTGATCCTCGGTCTCGACCGTGCCGCGGCAAGTGACGACCACTTCGCGCGCGCCTTCGAGCACCGAGATCAGCGTGACGTGGTTGTGGTTCTGGTCGTCGTACGTCAGCTCTTCGCGCGCGCCTTCGTACTCGACCTGCCAATCGAGGATGCGCTGCCCCTGCGTTTCCTTGGGGGTCAGCCGCAGCCGCTGGAGCCCGTGCGCAACCGGCTCGGCGAAGCGATAGCGGGTCATGTGACGGATCGCCAACCTCATGCCACGAACCGGTACTGATCGGCGATCGCGCTCGCCACCGCCTGGTTGCGGGCGATGAAGGCGGTGAGGAACTGGTGCAGCCCGCTCTCGAAGATCTGGTCAATGCCCTGGTCCGTGAGCTGCTGGTCGGCCTCGCGCATCAGTTCGTGGCTGAGCCCTTCGTGACCATGGAGCCGCGCCAGCACGGCCAGATTATCGCGCATCGAGGCGTAGCAGAACGCAAGGCTGCGCGGGAACTGGGCGTCGAGGATCACGAACTCGGCGATCGAGCGGGCGTCCATCCGCCCGGCGTTGAGCCAGCGGTAGGCGCGATCCCCGGCCAGCGAGCGCAGCACGTTGTCCCACTGCGCGGTGTCGAGCGGAGTGCCGACATAGGCCAGCGACGGCAGCAGCAGGTAGTACTTCACGTCGAGTATGCGGGCGGTGTTGTCGGCGCGTTCGAGGAAGGTTCCGGCGCGGGCGAAGCAGTAGATCTCGTTGCGCATCATCGAGCCGTGGGTGGCGCCGCGGGCCAGCGTCGACTGGCGCCGGATGGCCGCGAGCACTTGCCCGAGATTGGCCTCGCGCACCGGGCGGGCGAGCAGCTCGCCCAGCGTCATCCAGGCTTCGTTGACCGCTTCCCACACCTCGCGGGTGATCGCCGAGCGGCAGATGCGCGCGTTGAGGCGGGCGCGTTCGAACATGGTCAGGACGTTGAGCGCGTTGCCCTTGCCGCGCAGAACGAAGTCGCAGACATGCGCGCCGTCGATCTTTTCCTCGCTGGCGCGATAGGCGCTGAGCAGGCCGAGCGTGGTGAGGATCGAGCGCCATTCCTCGCTCGCCGCGTCGGCGCCGCGGGTCAGCGCCATGCGGTGCCCGGCGGCGAGCAGCCGCGCGGTGTTCTCCGCCCGCTCGAGATAGCGGTACATCCAGAAGATGCCGTTGGCGACGCGGCCTAGCATGGCGAGCCCGCGCGAAAGGTTACACAAAAGATACACCTAAACGCGGTTGCGAGACGGCCGAGAGGTACGCGATCCCGGAGCCGCGAATCGGTTCCTGTCAACGCTCTGCAGCAAAAGGCCGCGTGTAGGAAAATGGTTTCTTGGAGCCGGCGCATCAGTCGTCGAGCACCCAGCTGTCCTTGGTGCCGCCGCCCTGGCTCGAATTGACCACCAGCGAGCCCTTGGCCAGCGCCACCCGGGTGAGGCCGCCCGGGGTGATCTCGATCCCGTCGGGGCTGACCAGCACGAACGGGCGCAGGTCGACATGGCGTGGGGCCAGGCCGGCCTTGGTGAATACCGGCACCGTCGACAGGGCGAGGGTCGGCTGGGCGATATAGTTGGCCGGATTGGCTTCGAGCTTGGCGCGGAATTCAGCCAGCTCGCGCTTGCTCGCCGCCGGGCCGACGAGCATGCCGTAGCCGCCCGAACCGTGGACTTCCTTGACCACCAGCTCGCGCAAATGGTCGAGCACGTAGGCGAGGCTTTCGCGGTCGGCGCAGCGCCAGGTCTGGACATTGGGCAAGAGCGGCTTCTCGCCGGTGTAGAATTCGACGATTTCGGGCATGAACGAATAGATCGCCTTGTCGTCGGCGATCCCGGTGCCTGGCGCGTTGGCGATGGTCAGCCGCCCGGCGCGATAGACGTCGATCAGCCCCGGCACGCCCAGCACGCTCTTTGGATTGAAGGTCAGCGGATCGAGAAATTCGTCATCGACCCGGCGATAGATCACGTCGACCGGCTGATAGCCTTGCGTGGTGCGCATCTGCACCCGCCCGTCGACCACCCGAAGATCGCTGCCTTCGACCAGTTCGGCGCCCATCTGGTCGGCGAGGAAGGCGTGTTCATAGTAGGCCGAATTGTAGACCCCCGGGGTCAGCACCGCGACCACCGGGTTGGCGGCGGCCCCGGGCGGGGCGCAGGCGGCCAGGCTTTTGGCCAGCCGCGGCGGATAGTTGGCCACCGGGCGCACCTTGATGCGGGTGAACAGTTCCGGAAACATCGCCATCATCGTTTCGCGGTTTTCGAGCATGTAACTGACGCCCGACGGGGTACGCGCGTTGTCTTCGAGCACGTAGAATTCGTCGGGCCCGGTGCGCACCAGATCGATCCCGACAATATGGGTGTAAACCCCGCCCGGCGGGGTGAAGCCGACCATCTGCGGCAGCCAGGCGCTGTTGTGGCGGAACAATCGCTCGGGCAGCCGGCCGGAACGGATGATCTCCTGGCGGTGATAGAGATCGTGGAGGAATGCGTTGAGCGCGCGCACCCGCTGCTCGATCCCGCGCGACAGGCGCCGCCATTCGGCCGCGCTGACGATGCGGGGCACCAGGTCGAACGGAATCAGCCGCTCTTCGGCGTCATCGTCGCCATAGACGTTGAACGTGATCCCGGTGCGGCGGAAGAAGCTCTCCGCCTCGCCCGCCTTGCGCCGCATCCACCCGGCGTCCTGTTCGGCCAGCCAGCGGTCGTAATCGCGATAGGGCCCGCGCACCGTGCCGTCGGGCGCGTGCATTTCATCGAACTGGGATGGATTGCTGCTCATGGCCCCCGGATATGACGCACCGCACAATGGCACGGTTGGCGGCGAGCGCCAAGCGCGCTCACACCAGCAAGAAGGCGGTCAGGGCCGTTCGAGTTCCCGAGCGACGGCGCGGATCGCTTCGGCGGAATGGGCAAAGCCGATGTGCGTACAGCGCAGTGCCACCGCGCGATCGCGCTCGCCCGGCTGGCCGCGGGCGCTGCGCGGGGCGATCACCCCGTCGCGCGCGCTCCACAGGGCGATGGTTTCGACCGGCGGCTTGAGCGCAAGCTGGGCTTCGACCGGCGGCTGTTCAACCGAATGCCCGGTGACCAGCTGATAGAGGCGCCAGGCGTTGTTGGCATAGGGCGAGCCCGAAAACGGCGTGCCCATGGTGATAACGCGGGTGACCAGATCGCTGCGCCGCTTGGCCAGCTCGCGGGCGAAGATGCCGCCCAGGCTCCACCCGACCAGCATGGCGCGATCGCCGTAACGTTGGGTGATCGCCGCCAGCCGGGTTTCGAGCAGCGCGAAATTGGCCTCGCTCGGGCCGAGGTTGAAGCCCAGGCCCCAGCGCTTGACCGTATGCCCGGCGCTTTCCAGCTCGCGCGCCATGCGGCGCATCCGCAGCGGATGGGTGCCGAACCCGGGCAGCAGCATGACCACGCGTGGGCGTTCCGCCGGCGCCAGCGCGATCGGCGCCTGGAACGGGCGCAGCAGCGCTTCGGCCGGGCTGGCGAGCTCACCCCACAGCAACCGCCGCGCTGGGCCGCGCGCCGGGCCGGCCGGGCGCTGGCGCAGCAGTTCGACCCGCCGCGCGATCGGCCGCTGGGCGGCGAGTTCGGCGAGGGATGCAGTCCAGGTCATCCCGGCTCTCCTATCCGCGCCAGCTTGGCCGAGCGATGAACGGTCAGCCCGCCGCCGCCGGGCAATCGCCCAGCCGCTTGGCGGAAACGCGGGTCTTCATCCGCATCTGCCGCCCGCCGATTTCCTGTTCGGTGGTCATCGTCATGGTCGATCCGGTGCTGGTGACCTGCCCGTCCATCAGCACATGATTGGTGCTGCCTTCGGGGCCCTGGCACTGCATGTCGGCAGAGATGTTGCCGCCATCGACCTCGAACTTGGCGAACGTGCAATTGCCTTCGGCCATGTTCTCGACCATCCGGCGCGAACCTTGCGCCTCGGCTTCTTCGGGGGTCAGGCAATACTTGAAGCCCTGCGCCACTTCGGTGGCCCCGCCCATCGCCTGTTCCATCTGCTGGCGCGCCGCGTCGGGTAGGCCGGGCACTTCGAAATCGAGCAGTTCGTAGCTCGCCTCGTACTGGCCGGGCTGCGGCTTGACCATGTCCTGCGCCGCGTCGGCCACTTCCTGGGTGGAGACCGCACCGTCGCCATCGGCATCGGCCGATCCCCCGCCGTTGCACGCGGCGAGAAGCAGCGCTGCGCCGATCGACACCGAATATCCTGTACGCATCGGCCTGCCCCCGTTGTTCTGGCCCTGTTGGCTCGTACCACGCTATCAGGCGTGATGTCGGCTGCCAACGCCGGCTAAGCGAGCGGACCTGCGAAATCGGCATGCACGTAATGCAGGAACAGCATTTGCGCGCTGCATTCTGCCGGCAGCGCGGGCCGGCTATGCGGCAGGGTCCGGCCGCGAAAGAGCGGGCCGCCACCGGCGGGCTGGTTGAGCACGATGTCGCCCTCGGGCGCGTGGATCACCAGTGGCCACGGGCAAGGGGCGACAGGATCGCCCGGCCGGTGCTCGATGAACAGGCTAAGGGTATATTCGCACTGGGCCCGATCGGTGTGGCGCGGCAAATCGTCGCCGCCGCGATATTCGGCGGCAAAGCAATAGCTTGGCTTGACGGCTCGACCCGCCAGCGCGGCGATAGTCGGGACAAGCGCGTCGAGCACCCGGCGGCCGACCGGATCGTCGTGGATCACTTTGCGGCCGGTCTGCACCTTGTCGATGTTCGTCCAGCCGGCGCCGAGCGTTCGATACCACTGGCGCAGCGCCGCCAGCGATGGGCCGTCGAACAAGGCCGGCAACGCGGCATAGCCTTGCATCGACAGCGATTGTGCGAGGTTGGCGGGCACGCGCTGCACCGCCAGGTCTTGCCGGAACAGTGGGGACACTTCCGGACACAGCGCGGCAGCCAGGCTGTGACCCGGGCCATACTCGGGCTTGGCATCCGCCGGGATCGCGGCGAACTCCTGATCCGAAATCAACAAGCCCGAAGTCGCGGCGTGCGCGCGCAGGAGCGCGGGGAGGCCGGGCGCTTCATCGGGCGCCTCGTGACGCAGCCAGGCGGCCAGATAGTCGAACAGCTCGGGATGGGCGTGCCGCGCCAGATCGAACTTTCGATACGACCGGCCCGGCGCAAACGAACGCAACACGAGGACCGGCCCCTCCGGGCTTTCCCGCATCCGGCCGGCGGTCAACGGGTTGAAATGCACGGCCATCGGCCGGCGCTATAACCCAGCGCCCAATTCTCGCCAATCGGCTCGGGCACGTTGCTTCGGCGGCCAACGTTCGCCATATGTCCCCAAATGGCCGAACTCGTTATCCGCCGCGGGCTGGAAGAGCCCGACACCTCCGACAGGTTCAAACCGCACAAGCCGGCCCGGCCCGCCAAGGCACTGGGCGGGCGCAAGTTCGAGCTGGTTTCGGAATATCAGCCGGCAGGCGACCAGCCGGCGGCGATCGGCGAACTGGTGGCGTCCGCCCGCGACGGCGAACAGACGCAGGTGCTGCTCGGCGTCACCGGCTCCGGCAAGACTTTCACCATGGCCAAGGTGATCGAGGCGCTGCAGCGCCCGGCGCTGGTGCTGGCGCCCAACAAGATCCTCGCCGCGCAGCTCTATGGCGAATTCAAGAGCTTCTTTCCTGAGAACGCGGTCGAATATTTCGTCAGCTATTACGACTATTACCAGCCCGAAGCCTACGTGCCGCGCTCCGACACTTACATCGAGAAGGAAAGCTCGGTGAACGAGGCGATCGACCGGATGCGCCACTCGGCCACTCGCGCGCTGCTCGAACGCGACGATGTGATCATCGTCGCCTCGGTAAGCTGCCTTTACGGCATCGGCAGTCTTGAAACCTATTCGGCGATGACCTTCGACCTGAAAAAGGGCCGCACCGAAGACCAGCGCGAGATCATCCGCAAGCTCGTGGCGCTGCAATACAAGCGCAACGACACCGCCTTCGCGCGCGGCAATTTCCGCGTGCGGGGGGACAGCCTGGAAATCTTCCCCAGCCACTACGAGGACATGGCCTGGCGGGTTTCGTTCTTCGGCGACGAGATCGAGGAGATCAGCGAGTTCGACCCGCTAACCGGCCAGAAGGGCGCCAGTCTCGAAGCGGTCGCGGTGTTCGCCAACAGCCACTACGTCACGCCCGGGCCGACGATGAAGCAGGCGATGCAGGCGATCAAGTTCGAGCTCGAGGAGCGGCTCAAGGAGCTTGGCGCCGAAGGCCGGCTGCTCGAAGCGCAGCGATTGGAACAGCGCACGAATTTCGACCTCGAAATGATCGCCGCCACCGGCTCTTGCGCGGGGATCGAGAACTACAGCCGCTTCCTTACCGGACGGCTGCCGGGCGAACCGCCGCCGACGCTGTTCGAATACCTGCCCGACAACGCGCTCTTGTTCGTCGACGAAAGCCACCAGACGATCCCGCAGGTCGGCGCGATGGCCAAGGGCGACCACCGCCGCAAGATCACCCTGGCCGAATACGGCTTCCGCCTGCCGAGCTGCATCGACAACCGCCCGCTGCGCTTCAACGAATGGGACGCGATGCGCCCGCAGACCTTCGCCGTCAGCGCCACGCCGGGCGGCTGGGAAATGGACCAGACTGGCGGCGTGTTCGCCGAACAGGTGATCCGCCCCACCGGCCTGATCGATCCGCCGGTCGAAGTGCGCCCGGTCGAAGACCAGGTGCAGGACTGCATCAACGAATGCCGGATGACCGCGGCCAAGGGCTTCCGCACGCTTGTCACCACGCTGACCAAGCGGATGGCCGAGGACCTGACCGAGTTCATGCACGAGGCCGGCTTGCGCGTGCGCTACATGCATTCGGACGTCGAGACATTGGAGCGTATCGAGCTGATCCGCGATCTTCGGCTCGGGGTCTATGACGTGCTGGTCGGCATCAACCTGCTGCGCGAAGGGCTCGACATTCCCGAGTGCGGCCTTGTCTGCATTCTCGATGCCGACAAGGAAGGCTTCCTGCGTTCGGAAACCAGCCTGATCCAGACCATCGGCCGCGCCGCGCGCAACGTCGATTCGAAGGTCATTCTTTATGCCGACCGGGTCACCGGCAGCATGGAACGGGCGATGGCCGAAACCGACCGCCGACGCGAAAAGCAGCAGGAATACAACGCCGAGCACGGCATCACTCCGACCACAATCCGCCGCGGCATCCAGGACATCGTCGCCCACACCGCCAGCCGCGACGGGGTGCTGGTCGACACCGGCGATGCCGAGCGCAACAACCTCGTCGGCCACAACCTGCGCGCCTATATCCAGGACCTGGAGAAAAGAATGCGCGCCGCGGCGGCGGACTTGGAGTTCGAGGAGGCCGGAAGACTGCGCGACGAAATCCGGCGGCTGGAAGCGGACGAGCTGGGGCTGCCCGACAGCGAGAAGCGCGCGCCGCAGGTCGGGCGGGCGAACGAGGGAAAACCGGGGACGCGCAAAATGCGGTATGGCAAGACGCAGCGGAAGTGGGGGCGGTAGGGCAAGGACTCATACTGGGTTGCCGACGTGCCTGACTTGCGGCCGTGTTCGGCCCACGGCGACACGCGTTCCGAGGCGATCGCCAATATCAACGACGCAATCCAGGGCTGGCTCGAGGTCGCTGAGGAACGTGGGTTTCCTATCCCCGAGCCACGCTATCGTCCCGCTACCTTCGCAGCAGGCTGAGCTGACAATTCCCCGCGCCGCCTGAAACGGGAAAACCGTGCATCCGTAAGTTGCGCAACGGCAAGGTGCGGCGCACATGGGGACGGTGAAGGTCGTGCCGCTCGCTCCAACGTTGCTCCTGCTCGCGGGCTGCGGTGACGCAGCGCCCCAGCGGCCCGCGCGGATTTCGCTCGATGAGGTGCGGCAGCAGTCCGAAGAGCCGCTGGCCTCGCCCGACACTGCGAAGGCGGCGTGGATTGTGCGCGGCGATGGCCAGGCGGTCGATTTCGGCGCCAAGGCCGCGGCGCCGCTGCTCAGCCTTGAATGCGACCTGCGCGGTGCGCCGGTGAGCGTGGCCGTGGTGCGGCATGCGCCGGCGCGGCCGGGGCTGACGGCGTTGTTCCCGGTGCTCGGCAACGGCGGGATCGAGCGGTTCAAGGTCGATGCCGGGCTGGTGGATGGCGAATGGCGCTGGCAGGCGGTGCTGCCGGCCCAGGATCCGCAGCTGGACGTGTTCGTCGGGCAAGCCGACTTGGAGGCAACCTTGCCCGGCGGCGGCACGCTGGCGATCGAGGGCAGCCGCGTTCCGGGCGAATTCGTGACTTGGTGCCGGGCCGGCGGCAAGGGCGAGCGTCCTGCGGAGGAGCCCAAACCGGAACCCAGTACCGCTCGTGCCGAGCCTGTCGAAGTACGCTAGCGCGGCACCGGCGTGCTTCGACAG
>JANOAH010000169.1:0-7892 GCA_031411075.1 Erythrobacteraceae bacterium | reverse complement strand
GAAACCCAGGACATCGTCGCCGCCCGCGCCGCGCTGGCGGCGAGGGGGATAACACCAGCGCTCGACATCACCGACGTCGCGGTGCTCGGGATCAAGGCGATGTACCTGCTCGACCCCGAGGGCAACGCCATTGAAATTGCGCAAGTGGTCGGGGGTGAGCGGGGGTGAGCGAGACTGTGCAAATTCCTCCCCGGGACGGGGAGGAAAACTGATGGACTTCGTCACGATCCTCTCGATCTTCGTGCTGGCGTGCTTCGTCGGCTATTACGTGGTGTGGTCGGTAACCCCGGCGCTGCACACGCCGCTGATGGCGGTGACCAACGCGATTTCGAGCGTGATTATCGTCGGCGCGCTGATCGCGGCGGCGGCTTCGGGCAATCCGGTGGCGAAGTGGCTCGGGCTGGTCGGCGTGGCGCTGGCGAGCGTGAACATCTTCGGCGGCTTCGCGGTCACCGCGCGGATGCTGGCGATGTACAAGAAGAAGGAGCGCTAGGTGCTCCTCGCGCCGGACAACACGACCGACCTCAGCCTCGCCGCCGATGCGGCGCATGCGGTGAACCCGTGGGTGGCGCTGGCCTATCTGGTGGCGGGGGTGTGCTTCATCCTCGCGCTGCGCGGGCTGTCTTCGCCCTCGACCAGCAAGCGCGGCAACCGCTTCGGAATGATCGGCATGACGATCGCGGTGGTTACCACGCTGGTCACGCACGAGGTCGCGAGCATGCTCGAAATCGGTTTAGCCATCGCCATCGGCGGTGCGATCGGGTTTGTCATCGCGCGCCGCATCCAGATGACCGCGATGCCGCAACTCGTCGCGGCGTTCCACAGCCTCGTAGGCCTAGCCGCGGTGCTCGTCGCGGCTGCCGCGTTTTTCAATCCCGAGGCGTTCGGCATTCTCGGTCTCGACGGCAACATCCTCATGGTCAGCCGGATCGAAATGGCGCTCGGCGCCGCCATCGGCGCGATCACTTTTTCGGGCTCGGTGATCGCCTTCGCCAAGCTCAACGGCAACATGTCGGGCGCGCCGATCCTCCTGCCGGGGCGGCATGTCATCAACCTCGGCACGCTGGTGGCGATTTTGGCCGGCACCGCGGCCTATGCACTGATCGCCGACGGCGCAGGCCCGGGCGAGGGGTGGCTGTTCTGGGCCATCGTAGCCGCCGCCTTCGCCATCGGGTTCCTGCTGATCATTCCGATCGGCGGGGCGGACATGCCGGTCGTGGTCTCGATGCTCAACAGCTACTCGGGCTGGGCGGCTGCGGCGATGGGCTTCACGCTGCACAACACCGCGATGATCGTCACCGGCGCGCTGGTCGGCAGTTCGGGCGCGATCCTCAGCTACATCATGTGCCGGGCGATGAACCGCAGCTTCATCTCCGTGATCGCCGGCGGCTTCGGAGCCGAGGCGAGCAGCACCGGCGAGACGAAAGAGCAGCGCCCGTGGAAGCGCGGCAGCGCCGAGGACGCCGCGTTCATGCTCCAGCAGGCCGAAACCGTCATCATCATCCCCGGCTACGGCATGGCGGTGGCGCAGGCCCAGCACGCGCTGCGCGAGATGGGCGACCTGCTCAAGAAGGAAGGGGTCAGCGTCAAGTACGCGATCCACCCCGTGGCGGGCCGGATGCCCGGGCACATGAACGTGCTGCTGGCCGAAGCCAACGTGCCTTATGACGAGGTGTTCGAGCTGGAGGACATCAACTCCGAATTCGCCCAGGCCGATGTCGCGTTCATCATCGGCGCCAACGACGTGGTCAATCCCGCCGCGAAGACCGACAAGACCTCGCCGATTTACGGCATGCCGGTGTTCGACGTCGACAAGGCCAAGACCGTGATGTTCATCAAGCGCTCGATGGGCGGCGTCGGCTATGCCGGGGTCGACAACGACGTGTTCTATATGGACCAGACGATGATGCTGCTGGCCGACGCCAAGAAGATGGTTGAAGAGATCAACAAGGCTCTCGCGCACTGACCGGGGCGGCGATAACCCAAACTTAACCAATCGCGCCTCACCTGAGCGCTGGACAGGGGGTACGCGTGCGCAAGCTGGGCCTGATCGGCGGGATGAGCTGGGTTTCGACCCGGACCTACTACGAGCATCTCAATCGCATCGTGCAGCAGCGGTCGCCGACGATCGGCACCAGCGCGCCGCTGCTGATCGAAAGCTTCGATTTTGCGCAGCTGCGCGGCCTGGCCGAAGCGGGTAACTGGACCGGGGCGGGCGAACTGCTGGCCGATTCCGCCAAGCGCCTGGAAGATGCCGGTGCCGGCGCGCTGATCATCTGCGCCAACGCCGCGCACGTGGTCTATGATCAGGTGGCCGGTGCGGTGGGCGTGCCGGTGATCCACATCGCCGAATGCGTCGGCGAGCGGATGGAAGCCGACAAGGTCGAAACCGCGGCATTGCTCGGCACCAGCAATGTCATGACCGAAAGCTTCTATCGCCGCCGGCTGGTGGCGCATGGGGTCGACCTGCTGCCGCCCGAGTCCGGCTACGTCGCCGCGCTCGACCGGATCATCTATGGCGAGCTCACCCTGGGCAAAGTTACCCGCGATGCCGAACGCGCGCTCAAGACCATGATCACCGAACTCGACAAGGACGGGGCCGAAGCCATCGTGCTCGCCTGCACCGAGCTCGAGCTGGTGGTCGATGTCGATGCCAACGTTCTGCCGATCTACGACAGCACCCGCATCCATGCCGAAGCGGCGGCGGAGTGGATACTCGGCGACGGCTGACCCAGGTTCGCCTTGTGTTCACGTTGTCGGTCCCGCAGCGACGGGGTAGCGCCTCGCCATGTCCCACGCCGCCTATGCCGCCGATCCCGCGACCTCGCGCGGGCGCGAATTTGCCGAGGCGCACCAGGGTCATCGGGGCCCGCGAACCGCGTTCCAGCGCGATCGCGACCGCATCATTCATTCGATCGCGTTCCGGCGCCTGGCCGGCAAGACCCAGGTGTTCATTGCGCCGGACGGCGATCATTTTCGCGTCCGCCTGACCCACAGCCTCGAAGTGGCGCAGATCGGCCGGGTGCTGGCGCGGGCGCTGGGGCTCGACGAGGACCTGACCGAGGCGCTGTGCCTGGCGCATGACATCGGCCACCCGCCGTTCGGCCATTCGGGCGAAAAGGCGCTGGCCGCCTCGCTCGCAGCGCGCGGCGGGTTCGATCATAACGAGCACACCCTGCGCGTGCTGGCGCGGCTCGATTGCCCTTATGTCGATTTTCCCGGCCTCAACCTCAGCTGGGAACTGCTCGAAGGGCTGGCCAAGCACAACGGCCCGATCACCGAACCCGGCTGGGCGCTGGCCGAGATCGACGCCGCGTTTCCGCTCGACCTCGCCCGCTGGCCCTCGCTCGAAGCGCAAGTCGCCGCGCTGGCCGATGACATCGCCTATGACAACCATGACATCGACGATGGCCTGCGTTCGGGCTTCCTCGACCTCGACGAGCTGCTGACCCTCGATTTCGTCGCCGCCAGCTGGCGCGCGGTCGAAAAGCGCTTTCCCGGAGCGGCCCGCGATGCCTTGGTGCGTGAACTGGTGCGGGAACAGATCGGGGTCATGGTCAACGACGTGCTGCAAGCGACCCGCGCCAACCTCGCCGGGATCGGCTCGGCCGACGACGTGCGCGGCCAGAGCACGGCATTGGCGGCGTTTTCCGCGCCGATGGCCTCGCACGAACGCGCCCTGAAGCGGTTTCTCTACCAGCGGCTCTATTACCACCCTGTGCAGCTCGATACGGCGGAGCGCGCCCGCTCGGTGGTCGCCCGGCTGTTCGCTGCCTATCACCAGCGGCCCGCTCTGCTGGCCGACAGCTGGGGCGAGCGTCTGCCCGATGCCGAACCCGGCCGCAGCCGCCACATCGCCGATTTCATCGCCGGAATGACCGATCGCTTCGCCATCGAACGCTATCGCCAGATTTACGGCGAGACGCCTGAAGGGCTGTCGCATGTCTGAGCCGCGCCGCGTCATGCTGGCGGGGGCGACCGGGCTGGTCGGCAGCCAGGTGATGCAGGCGTCGATCGAGGTGCCGTGGCTGCGCCTCGTCGCGTTGACCCGGCGCGAGGCGCCGATGCCGCGCGGGGCACGGATGGAAATGCTCGTCGCCGACCCGGCGCGGTGGGGGGAGGCGGTGGCGCAGATCGCGCCCGAAGCGGTCATCTGCGCGCTCGGCACCACGACACGCCAGGCCGGGAGCGAGGAGGCGTTCCGGGCCGTCGATCAAGATCTTGTCCTGGCCTTGGCGCAGGCGGCGAAGGACGCCGGCGCGCAGACTTTCGTGCTGGTCTCTTCGGCTGGCGCGAATGCCCATGCCAAGACCTTCTACCTGCAGGTCAAGGGCCATGTGGAAGCGGCGCTGATCAAGCTCAGATTCCGCCGCCTCGACGTGCTGCGGCCTGGGCTGCTGCGCGGCATCCGCTCGCAAGACACGCGCCCGCTCGAGGGGCTCGGTCGGCTGCTCAGCCCGCTCACCGATCTCGCCCTGCACGGCGCCAACCGTCGCTGGCGCTCCATCCCAGCTGGCATCGTGGCGCGCGCCGCGATCCAGTGTGCGCACGAGAAAGTGCAAGGGCGCTTCATGCACGACAACGATTCGATCCAGCGCTTCGCCAAGCGTCTCGACGGCGGGCCATGAAGCGCCACGCGCCTGCCACGGCGCGCAACCGCGATCCGATCGCGGCGGTCCTGGCCGAGGAATTGCCCGACGCCGGCCTGGTGCTGGAAGTGGCGAGCGGCAGCGGCGAGCACGCGGTCCATTTCGCGCGGACCTTTCCGTTCCTGGCGTGGCAGCCGAGCGATCCCGTTCCCGCCGCGATGGCCTCGATCGAGGCTTGGCGGGCGGAAAGCGGGCTGGAGAATTTGCTGCCTCCGATCGCGTTCGATGCCGCCGCGGCAGCGTGGCCTATCGTCGCAGCCGATGCGCTGGTGTGCTGCAACATGGCGCACATCAGCCCGCCGGCGGCGACTGAAGGCTTGATCGCCGGAGCTGGGCGGCTGCTACCCCTTGGCGCGCCGCTGGTGCTCTATGGGCCGTTCCTGGAAACGGGTGTCGAGACCGTGCCTTCCAACCTGGCGTTCGATGCCGACCTCCGGGCGCGCGATCCGCGCTGGGGCTTGCGCCGCGTCGACTGGATCGACGACCTGGCGGAGGCGCAGGGTTTGGAGCGTACCCGGCGCGTGGCCATGCCGGCCAACAACCTGTGCCTGGTCTATTGCCGCGGCCCAATATGAAAGCGCCCGCCGGTTTCCCGGCAGGCGCCTTGCGACCCTTGAAGGGCAGTTATCGGGTTAGATGGCGCGGTCGCCGGCCTGGCCGACCGATTCGACGTCCTCGCCAACACCCTTGACGGTGTTGCACGCCGAAGCGCCGAGCGAGAGTGCGGTGATTCCCAGCGCCAGGATGATCTTGCGGACCATGGTGTAATTCCTTCGTCTCTATTGAGTGGTCGAAGGGTTCAACCGGTCGCCCACGCTTAGGTTCCCTCGGCCCGTGCCATGTCGCGCTCGTCCGGTCTCGACAGCCGGTGTTCACGCCAGGCGATGACGAGGCCGGCAGCCACGATCAGCGGGGCACCGAGCCAGGTCGTGGCCGGGGGCAATGCGCCGAACAGCAGCCAGCCATAGAGCGTGGCCCAGAACAGCCCCGAATAATCCATCACGATCACGCTGGCGACTTTGCCGAAGCGCAGCGCCGCGGTGAGCAGCAGCTGTCCCACCGCGCCGGCCACGCCGATGCCGAGCAAGAGCAGCCAGTCGGCGCCGCTGTGGGCCGTCGCAACGAACGGCAGGGCCAGCGCTGTCAGCGGGGTGGTGAACAGCGCGAAATAAAACACGATCGTCAGCGGTTTGTCGGTTCGGTTCAGGTCGGCGATCTGGATCGAGATCAGCGCGATCATGAATGCGCCGCCCAGCGCCACCAGCGCGCCGAAAAGCGGGAAATGCCCATCGCCGGGCTGGGCGATGATCAGGACCCCGGCAAACCCCAGCAGCACCGCCGACCAGCGCCACGCGCCGACTTTTTCCTTGAGCAGCACGATCGACAGCAACACCGCCCAGATCGGCACGGTGAAGTTGATGGTCGTCGCTTCGGCCAGCGGCAGCAGGATGACGGCGCTGAAATTGAGCACCATGCCGACAGCGCCATAGAGCCCGCGCATGAAGTGCGTTCCCGGCCGGCGGGTGGCGAGGCTGCCGATCCCGCCGGTGGTCAGCACCCAGGCCAAGGCGATCGGAATGGTCAGGAACTGGCGCCAGAACATGATCTCGAGCAGGTGGATGCCGCGGGTCGAAGCGAGCTTGATCAGCGCGCTCATCGTGCCGAGGCCGGCGATCGCGCCGAGCCGGATAACCAGCGCCAGCAGCGGGCGGTGCGGCGGGGCGGACGAGGGGAGGGCGGCGGCGTTCACGCGCGGGCCATAGGGCGTTGCCGGCGCGCGTTCCACCGACCATATCGCGCGGCGTGAGTGAGCCCGATTTTCTGCTGTTTGCCAGCGATGCGACGCTCTTGGCGCTGGGTGCCGCGGCTTTGCTGATGGTGGCCACCTTCGCCTGGCTGGCGCAGCGCAGACGTGATCGCCGCCGTCAGATCGATGCCGTCGGATTCGTGGCGTGGACGCCGATCTCGGTGCTGTCGACTTTCGCCGCCTTCGTGCTGCTGGCCTTTGCGGTCAAAGGCTGGCTGGCAGGGTAGCCTTTACAGGCACGCCTCCAGGTACGCCTGGTCGAAGCCGAACTGGCGGGCCTTTTCGAGGGTGTAGGGGCGCAGGCCGCTGGAGCGGAATTCGCCGAGGATTTTGCCGTCCTCGCTTTCGTCGAGATATTCGAAATTGAACAGCTCCTGGGTGACGATCACGTCGCCTTCCATGCCGATCACTTCGGTGATGTTGGTGGTGCGGCGCGACCCGTCGCGCAGGCGCTTGACCTGGACGATCAGATCGACCGATTCGGCGATCTGGCGGCTGATCGCTTCCTTGGGGATCTTGATGTCGCCCATCAGGATCATGTTCTCCATACGGCCGAGGCACTCGCGCGGAGAGTTTGCGTGGAGCGTACACATCGAGCCGTCGTGGCCGGTGTTCATCGCGGCGAGCAGATCGAACGCTTCGGCACCGCGGATTTCGCCAAGGATGATGCGGTCCGGGCGCATACGCAGCGCGTTCTTGACCAGATCGCCGATGGTGATCGCGCCCTGGCCTTCGAGGTTCGGCGGCCGGGTTTCGAGCGGCAGCCAGTGCGGCTGTTGCAGCCGCAGTTCGGCCGCGTCCTCGATCGTCAGCACGCGCTCGCCCGGGTCGATCATCTTCGACAGCGCGTTGAGCATGGTCGTCTTGCCCGAGCCGGTACCGCCCGAGATGACCACGTTCATCCGCGTCGCGCCGGCGATCTTGAGCGCAGTCGCCATCTTGTCCGACATCGACCCGAAGTCGCGCAGCATATCGATGGTGATCGGCTTTTCGGAAAACTTGCGAATCGAGATCGCGGTGCCGCGCAACGAGAGTGGCGGGACGATCACGTTAACGCGGCTGCCGTCCTTGAGGCGGGCGTCGGCCAGCGGGGTGGTCTGGTCGACGCGGCGGCCGACCTGGTTGACGATCCGCTGCGCGATCTGGAACAGGTGCTGTTCGTCGCGGAACTGGATCGGGGCAACCATCAGCTTGCCCTTCTTTTCGATGTAGGTCTGCATCGGCCCGTTGACCATGATGTCGCTGACATCGGGATCGTTGAGCAGTTCTTCGAGCGGGCCGAAGCCGAGCAGCTAGTCGATCAGCACCTTTTCGAGGGCGAACTGTTCGCGCCGGTTGAGCGTGACCTTGAGCTCGGTCAGCACTTCCATGATGATCGGGCGGAATTCCTCGCTCAGCTCTTCCTTGGAAAGCGTGGCGGCGGCTTCCGGATCGAC
>JANOAH010000168.1:0-3994 GCA_031411075.1 Erythrobacteraceae bacterium | reverse complement strand
GTGGTGAGGAAGGGAATTCCGGTCTTCTCGACGAACTGCGCCAGCATCCGCCCGGTCATCTTGCGGTTGGCGCCCGCCCCGATCACCAGCACCGGAGCCTTGGCCTGTTCCAGCGCGTCGACCGCCTGGCGCACCGCCTTGGGCTCGGCCGAAGGGCGGCGGGCGACCGAGCGAGCGATCGGCCGGCTGTCGGTATGCTCGTCGGCAATGTCCTCGGGCAGTTCGATATGGGTGGCGCCGGGCTTTTCCTCTTCCGCCAGACGATAGGCTTCGCGCACCCGGCTGGGGATGTTGTCGCTCGACGCCATCTGGTGCGCGTACTTGGTGATCGGCCCCATCATCGCCACCACGTCGAGGATCTGGAAGCGGCCCTGCTTCGATTTCTTGATCGGCTTTTGCCCGGTGATCATCAGCATCGGCATCCCGCCGAGCGTGGCATAGGCCGCCGCGGTGACGAAGTTGGTGGCGCCCGGCCCCAGCGTGGCGATGCACACCCCGGTCTTGCCAGTGTGGCGGCCATAGGTCGCGGCCATGAACCCGGCACCTTGTTCGTGGCGGGTCAGGATCAGCCTGATCTTTTTCGAGCGTGACAGCGAATCGAGGAAATCGAGGTTCTCTTCCCCCGGCACGCCGAAGATGTATTCGCACCCTTCGGCCTCGAGGCATTCGATGAATAAGTCGGATGCTTTTTGCTGCCCGTCGCTGCTTGCCATCGGAGCCCCCTCCTCGCGCTGAAGAGGGCGAGGCTAACAGAGCCGCGCGACCGAGTCAGCAGCCTTGGCCTTGCGCCGCGGCACGGCGGTCCATAGCGTGGCGGACGTGCTCAGCCCCTACAGCATCATCGACGGGTTCCTCGACGATTCCGCCCTCGCCGAACTTCGTCTCTATGCGCGCGAGCGGCGTGAGCGGTTCAAGCCGGCGGCGGTCCGCGTCGGCACCGCGGATGCCTATCAGGCCGCCGCGCGCCAATCGCTGCGAGTGCCGGTTCGCGACGACGAGCTGCCACTGTTTCGCGGCGCCGTTGCCACTGCCGCGAGCCGCCTGTTTGACGACCTCGGCATCTCCGCCCAGCCGGTGGTGGCTTACGAGCTGGAAATGGTCGCGCATGGCAATGGCGGGTTCTTCAAGCGCCACATCGACACCTTCACCGGCAGGGGCCGCACCAACCAGCGGACGGATCGGCTTCTTTCGACCGTGTTCTACTTCGGCCTCGGCCCGCGCCGGTTCGCCGGCGGCGAGCTGCTGATCCACCCGTTTTTGGATGGCAGCGAACCTGCGGCGATCGATCCTGCGCCCAACCGGCTGGTGGCATTTCCTTCGTTCGCCCCGCACGAAGTCCGCCCGGTGACGCTGGCCGACGACACGTTCGAGAACGCCCGCTTCGCGGTCAACTGTTGGCTGCACCGCGCCGGGGCGGCTCAATAGCCTTTCGCGAGGTCGACCAGCGCTTCGAGCGGCTCGCCGGCGCGGAATCGCGCACAATTGCGCAGGAATCGCTCGGCCGCGCGCGACTGGCTCTGCGGGGTGGGAATGCCGCTGAGGTGCATGGTGATGTGCGCGTTATCGAGCGACCACAGCGGATGGCCGGGCGGCAGTGGCTCGGGATCGGTCAGGTCGAGCACCGCGGCGGCAATGCGATGTTCGGCCAGCGCCTCGATCAGCGCCGGCTGATCGACGCAATCGGCGCGGGCGAAATTGACCAGCACCGCGTCGCGCTTCATCGCCGCGATCTGCGCCGCGCCGATGATGCCGCGGGTCTCAGGCGTGCCGGGCAGCGCCAGCACGATCCATTCGAACGTCCCGATATGGCTGCGCCACCCCTGCGGCCGGCGGCTGGTGGCGGCAACGACATCGACCCCAAGTGCCAGCAGCGCCCGTTCGAGCGCCTGCCCGATCGCACCATGGCCCAGAATCAGCGCGCGGCTGCCGGCCAGATCGCGGATGCCCGGCGCGGCCTTGAGCCATTCGCCCCGGTCCTGCGCGCGCACCACCGCGCGATAATCCTTGGCCACCGCCAGCATCGTTAGCAGCGCGAATTCGGCGACCTGGGTGTGCGTCAGCCCGCTCCCCGCGGTCAGCTGCACCCCGCGTGCGTCGAGATCGGCCAGCGGCATCCAGTCGACCCCGGCGTAACTGGTGTTCAGCCACCGCAACCCCTTCGCCGCCTTGATCGCAGCCAGCGGCGCGGATTTGCCGTGCAAGTCGAACCAGCCGATCTCGGCTTTGGGGGCCAGCGCGACGAGCTTGTAAGGTGTATCCCACCAGCGTGCGTCCAGCCAATCCGGGAGCCGCTCTTCGAGGGTGGCGCGGACGGAGGCGGGCAGGAGCGCGGTGGTCATCGCGCATCCTCCCCATCGACTCGCGAGGGGGAGGTGGCAGGGCGCAGGCCTGACGCAGGGGCCTTAGCCAAGCTTCCACTCCCACCCGAGCCGATCGCCGTCCATCACCTCGACGCCCTTGGCGGCAAGCTCGTCGCGGATCGCGTCGGAGGTGGCAAAATCCTTAGCGGCGCGCGCCTCCTTGCGGCGGGCGAGCGCGGCGTCGATTTCAGGTTCGGTGATGGTCGCGGATTTTGGACGAATTCGGAGGTCAGGACGTAAGAGGTCGAGCAATCCAAGTCCCAGGACCTTGTCCATGCCTTCTGCGATGGACGCTTTCCAACCCGGCCCCAAACCCGGTGCTCCGAGTGCTTCTTCGAAGATTGTAAGAGCTTGTGGTGTGTTCAAATCGTCAGAGATCGCTACATCAAACCGGACTTTGAAATCGTCTCTTCTCTGGTCCAAATCGCCTTCTCCTGAACCCTGGACAGACTGAAATGCCATCACCATCCGCTTCAACCGCGTCAATGCCGCGCCCAGCCCCTCCCAGCTGAACTCAAGCTCGCTGCGGTAATGCGCCTGGAGGCACATGAGGCGGTAGGCGAGCGGGTGGTAGCCCTTGTCGATCAGGAGCTGGAGGCGGAGGAACTCGCCCGATGATTTACTCATCTTGCCAGAGCGTTCGACCAGGAAGTTGTTATGCATCCACAGGTTCGCGCCGCTCTTGTCGGCGTGGCAGAAAGCCTGGTTCTGGGCGATCTCGTTGGGGTGGTGGATCTCGCGGTGGTCGATGCCGCCGGTGTGGATATCGAACGGGAAGCCGAGCAATTGCCCGCTCATCACGCTGCATTCGAGGTGCCAGCCCGGCGCGCCGCGGCCCCATGGCGAGTCCCATTCCATCTGGCGGGCCTCGCCCGGCGGCGTCTTGCGCCAGATCGCGAAATCGGCGGCGTTGCGCTTGCCTTCGACGGTGTCGATGCGCGCCCCCAAACTATTGGCGCCTTCATCGGTTACCGCGCGTGCCAGCCGGCCGTAGTCGGCGACGGTCGAGACATCGAAGTACAAGCCGCCCTCGATCTCGTAGCAATGCTCGCCGGCAATCGACTTCGCGAACTCCAGCATCGGCTCGATGTAATCGGTCGCCACCGACCAGTGCGCCGGCTGGCGGATGTTGAGCGCTTTCACGTCCGCCCAATACGCCTCGGTGTAGTGCCGCGCGATGTCCCAGATCGACTGCGCCCGCTCCTTGGCCGCCTTCTCCAGCTTGTCCTCGCCCGCGTCGGCGTCGTCGGTCAGGTGGCCGACATCGGTGATGTTGATGACGTGGGTGAGCGCGTAGCCCTTCCAGCTCAGCGTCCGCCCGAGCACGTCGGCGAACACATAAGCGCGCATGTTGCCGATGTGCGGGTAATTGTAGACCGTCGGGCCGCATGTATAGACCCGCGCCTCGCCCGGATGGATCGGCTCGAAGGTCTCGAGCTCGCGGGTCAGCGAGTTGAACAGGCGGAGGGGGGCGGTCATTCGTCCTCGAACAATTCACGAAGCATGGTCAGCACGGTTCCCAAGCTCTCCGGCTCGACAGTGCCCAAATGCTTGAGCAAGCGCCGCTTCGAGACGCTGCGAATTTGGTCACCAAGAATGAGGCCGTCTACCTCGCGGAAGGTGCTCGGCGGGCG
>JANOAH010000167.1:0-2798 GCA_031411075.1 Erythrobacteraceae bacterium | reverse complement strand
TTCTCCGAAAAGGCGGGCGCGAACGCCGAGCACGACAACTCGCACCCGGCGCGCTTCGTCCATGTCGACATGAGCCGGGAAGCGGCCGAGCAGGCCCGCGCCCGCACCGCGCCCGAAGGCAAGACCGCGATCCGCAGCGCCCAGTACAACGTCTGGCGCTCGCTTGCCGGCGGCACCCAGGACGTCCCGCTCGGCCTGTGCGCCTATCCCAGTGTCGCGCGCGGTGACCTGATCGAGTGCGATGCGATCTTCGACCCGCTCGACGGCAGCCCCGAATGGGGTTTTCCGAACTACCTGCTGGCCGCCAATCCCGACCACCGCTGGTACTACTATTCGAAACTGAGCCGCGACGAAGCGATCGTGTTCAAGACCAGCGAGAGCGATCCGGCCCGCGCCCAGCTCATGCCCCACGGCGCGTTCGACAACCCGCTCGCCGGCCCCGACGCCCCGCCGCGGGTCAGCCTGGAGATGCGCGGGACGTGTTACTGGTTTGCGTGAGCCGTCATTGCGGCCTGCGGCCAGTTAGGCGGCATCTCATACCCGTGGGCGTCGAGCCGCAGGTCGGGCCGCGCCGCGCAGGGGGCGCAGGCGGGTTGGTAATGCTCGGGCACGCGGCCGCTGACCGGGTTCTTGTATTCGAACCACATCGGCAGGATCGTCGGCCATTGCCACGGTTCGCCGGTGCCGCCGCGGAAGTGGAGCTGGCGTTCGCCGAGGTCCTTGACCGGGACGTCGGGCTTGAAGTCGCTGTCGTCGCGCACCAGCACGCTGGTCGGGCCTTGCGGCGGGGTGACCGGATCCCTGGCCCGCGCCCAGCCGACCTTCCAGGCGACGTTCGACATATAGGGCTCGTCGAGGCTGAGGTTCCACATCTGCCAGCGCCCGTCCTCGATTACGAACTGGTCGTGGTACATCCCTGAATAGAAATACGCGCCGTAGAACCCGCCGGGTCCGCCGACCTCCTTGCCGGTGCGCGGCTGGAACAGGCGGGTGCGCAGGTTGGCGCTGCGCCCATCCTCGCTGACCAGGATCACCGGCTGGATGCGCCAGTGGAACGAAATGCCGGAGCGCGTTGCCGGCTCGGGCCCCCACACCCGCCGGCCCGCCTCGGCCACTCGCTCGCGCCCGACATAGTACCCGGCGAATGCGCTCATCTTGAAGCCATCGCGGGCGAGCAGCGCGCTAAACGCCTCCGATTTGAAATCGTCGAGATAGGCCTGGTAGGCGGCCGACAGGTTTTCGATCGAATCGTAGGCGAGCGAACGGCTTAGCGCGGCGCGGGCCTGCGCCAAAGTCATCGGCGGCGGCCGGTCGGCGGGCGCGCCGCGATCGCCGGCAAGGATCGCGGCCCCGCGCGCCGCCGAGCCTTGCGGCGCTGGCCCACCGCCGAGGAATTCGGGCATCGGCGCAGTATCGGGGCGGTGGCCGAGATCGACGCCCCAGCCCTGGTCGTAATCGGCGCGCCACAGCGGGAAGCGATGCACCTCGGCCACCCGCCAGACGCCGTCTGCGCGCACGAAGCGGTTGAGGAACACCGCGCTTTCCCACCAGCCTTTTTCCTGATCGGCCTCGCCCAGCATCCCGAGCTCGATCCCGCGCACCCACGCCTCGTTGCCGGACACCTCGACGGTCACGTCGAACTGCGGCCGGTCGTTCAACTGGCCGTGTTCGAGCCCGGCCAGCCCCATCGCCTGTTCGAGCCAGCCGCGCACGCCGTCGCGCCCGCGGAACTTGCCCAGCCCGCCGACCTCGACGATGGCATCGTCGGCGAACATGTCGACCACGTCGTCCCACATCTTGCGATCGATGTAATAGCCGAGCGCCGACTGCAGGTTGCGGACGGTGTCTTCATCACCCAGCGCGCCGATCCGCGCCGACAGCTCGCCCAGCGTGGCGCGCGTGGCGGGGGCCGGGCCTTCGGGCGCCATCACCGCCACCCCGGCATCGGCGGGGGCGAAATGATAGGGTACGATCGGCAAATCGCTCCCGCCCCAGTTGGTCCAGCCGGTCTCGTACGGCCCGGCATATTGCGGAAAATAGCGCGCCCCGGCGATGTGCCAACGGCCCGCGTCGTCGCGGCGATAGTCGTTGACGAAGATCCCGCCTTCAATCGCCGCGCGGTTGACCCCGCCGATGAAGATCAGCGCCGACCAGCGCCCGGTCGCCTCGCGCCCACTGGGGGCGAGCGTGACCAGCGGGGCGTCGATCATGAACAGCCGGGTGTCGCCGGGTTCGAGCCCGTCATGCCCGCCGCCATAGCGATTGCGCAGGAACGCGGCGATCTCTGCCGGGCCGGTCATCGTCTGGCCCTGGCGGACCTGCCCGTCGAAGGTGAACGGCGCGCGCGGGCCGAACAGCCCGCCGATCGCATCCCACAGCCCGAACTGGGCGTATTGCGCATAGCGGTACTGCAGCGCCTTGATCGCGCGCACGCTTTCGACCCGCTCGACATCGCGGGCGAGCGTGGCCAGCTCGCTGCCCTGCGCCTGCGCCGCCGCCGGGACCGCAGCACCGGCCATCAGCACGAGCGCGAGCAGCCGCGCCAGCGGCCGCAACGCGCCCAGGGCGGCGATCACAAGTTGGCGCTGTAGAGCGCGAGCAGCCGGGCCCAGGCGCGGTCGGCCTCGGCCTGATTGTAGACCGGGCTGTCGGGCACGGTCCAACCGTGGTCGCCCTGGTAGACCTCGATCTCGGCCGGCCGATTGGCCGCCGCGGCCGCCGCCTTCAGCACGTCCTTGTCGGCCGGGCGCTGCGCGTCGTCGTTCTTGGCGATCGCGATCAGGTGGCCGGCGCGGCTC
>JANOAH010000166.1:0-10556 GCA_031411075.1 Erythrobacteraceae bacterium | reverse complement strand
CCGTGGGTGGCGTACGGCTCGCCGAGCGTGAGCGCGGCGCTCTCGCTCCAATCGGCAGCGGTCAGGCGGGTGTCGACCACCACCCGGCCAGCCCAGATACATCGGGCGTTCGCGGGGCAGCGGCTGTCTTCGGCCACTCGCAGCGGCGTCGCCACCAGCCGGCCGACCGTCACGCTTTCGCCGATCCCGGCGGGCATGCCTTCGGCGATCGGTTCGGGTAAGGGGGTGCTGACACATGCGGCGAGCAGCGCGGCGGGCGCGAAGGCAAGGAGGCTTTTCATGGCGCGGATAACGCTCCCTAACTTATTTCGCTCCGCTGAACCGGCGCGCCGGAGCGGATAGGGCGGCGGATGACGGACTGCCAGCTTTACCTGATCTCGCCCGCCGTGATGGGCGGCGATTTTCCCGCGCGCCTCGCCCGCGCGCTCGATGCCGCGCCGGTCGCGGCATTCCAGTTTCGGGTCAAGGATGTCGACCAGCACGAAGCGGCGCGGCTGGCCGGGCCGCTGCTGGCCATGTGCCGGGAGCGCGACGTGGCCTTCATCGTCAACGATTCGGTGGCGCTGGCCAAGCGTCTCAAGGCGGACGGCGTGCACCTCGGCCAAAGCGACGAGTCGGTGCGCGAAGCGCGCGAGGTACTGGGGCGCGAGGCGCAGATCGGCGTCACCTGCCACGCCAGCCGCCACTTCGCGATGGAAGCGGGCGATGCGGGCGCGGACTATGTCGCGTTCGGCGCGTTCTTCCCCAGCACCACCAAGGCCAACGACCACCGGCCCGAGCCCGAGCTGATCGAATGGTGGAGCGGGCTGATGGAAGTGCCCTGCGTGGCGATCGGCGGGATCACGCCGGCGAATTGCGGCCCGCTGGTGCGCGCCGGGGCGGATTTCCTCGCTGTCAGCGCGGCGGTATGGCACGGAGACGAAGCGGAGGCGGTGCGGGCGTTTCACCGCGCCATCGCCGCGGCACAGGGGGACAACGATGACTGAAACCGTGGCCAATCGCGAGCTGACCTGGCGGGCGATCCTGCTTGGCGGGGCGCTGACGTTCGTGTTCACCGCTGCCAACGTCTACTTCGGCCTGCGCGTCGGGCTGACCTTCTCGACCGCGCTCCCCGCCGCCGTCATCTCGATGGCGCTGTTGCGCACCTTCGCCGACAACAGCCTGGTTGAAAACAACATCACCCAGACGATCTGCAGCGCCGCCGGGGCGGTGGCGACGATCATCTTCGTCATCCCCGGGCTGGTGATGATCGGCTGGTGGACCAGCTTCCCCTATTGGACCACGGTGGCGCTGTGCTTCATCGGCGGGACGATGGGCGTGATGATGTCGGTCCCGCTGCGCCGCGCGCTGGTGGTCAATTCGGACCTGCCGTATCCCGAGGGCCTGGCCGGCGCCGAAGTGCTCAAAGTCGGCAGCCGCAGCGCCGAAGGGGCCGAAGAGAACAAGTTCGGCCTGCGCACGATGATCGTCGGCGGGCTCATTTCGATGGCGCTGTCGTTGCTCATCGCTCTGCAGCTCGCTGCCGCCGAAGTGACCCGAAATTTCCGCGTCGGCGACGGCGCCACCGGGCTCGGCACCACCACCTCGCTCGGCCTGCTCGCGGTCGGCCACCTGATCGGGCTGTCGGCGGGCGTCGCGCTGATGCTCGGCACCTTCATTTCGTGGGGCGTGCTGCTGCCGTCGCGGACTTCGCTGGCGGGCTTTGCCGGCCCGGTCGACGATGTCGTCGGCACGATCTTTTCCACCGAGGTGCGTTTCATCGGCGCCGGGGCGATCGCGGTGGCGGCGATCTGGACGCTGCTCAAGCTGCTCAAGCCGATCGCCCAGGGCCTTGCCGGCATCGCCGCGACCCAGCGCGCGCGCAAGCAAGGCGCGGTGCTCGATATTACCGAGCGCGATCTGCCGGGCCCGATCGTTTACGGCACGATCCTGGTCGCGCTGATTCCCATCGCCTGGATGCTGTGGAGCTTCGCGCAGGGCGGCCCGGTGGCGGCAAGCTTCGGGCCCGCTCTGATCGCCACGCTGATCTTTATCCTGGCGATCGGCGCGGTGGTGGCGGCGGTCACCGGCTACATGGCGGGCCTCGTCGGCACCTCGAACAGCCCGGTTTCGGGCGTCGGTATCCTCTCGGTGATCGTCGGCTCGGTGATGGTCGCACTGCTGTTCCCCGGCCCGCATTCGCCCGCCGAAACCCAGGCGCTGGTCGCCTTCGCGCTGTTCGCCACCTCGTTCGTATTCGGCATCGCGCTCATTTCGAACGACAACTTACAGGACCTCACGACCGGGCAACTGGTCGGCTCGACCCCGTGGAAGCAGCAGGTGGCGCTGATCATCGGCGTGGCGTGCGGCAGCCTAGTGATCCCGCCGGTGCTCGACCTGCTCAACACCACGCTCGGCTTTGCCGGGGCGCCGGGGGCAGGGCCCAACGCGCTGGCCGCTCCGCAAGCTTCGCTTATCTCCTCGCTGGCCCAGGGCGTGCTTGGCGGGACCATTCGTTGGGATCTGCTCGGCCTCGGCGCGGGCATCAGCGTGGTGGTGATCGTCATCGACGAGTGGCTCGGCCGGCGCGCCGCCACCCATCCGCGCGGGCTGCGCCTGCCGCCGCTGGGCGTGGCGATGGGGATGTACCTGCCGATCACGCTGATCCTGCCGACCGCGATCGGCGCGTTCCTCGGCCACCGCTGGGACAGCGCGGCGGAGCGATCGACCCGGCCCGAATTCCTCAAGCGCAGCGGCGTGCTGCTGGCCACCGGGCTGATCGTCGGCGAAAGCCTGTTCGGGCTGTTCACCACGGCGCTGGTGGCGATTTTCGGCGAAAACCCGCTGGCGATCGTGGGCGATGGCTTTGCCGGACCGGCCCAGCTGATCGCGCTCGTCGGTTTGGCGTTGTGCATCTGGTATGGCTATCGCTGGACCCGCACCGAGGCCGCAATGGTCGCCTGATCCGGCTCAGGATATTTTGCCGCACAAGCTCGTTGTCGCCTGCAGATGGGGCGGGTCGCGCCCGCTACTGTGGGACATGCCTGATGCGCTCTATGACTTTTGCCGCCGCGCTTGCCGCCGTCACGCTTGCCGGGTGCGGGCTTAACGGTACCGACCGTGACAAGGACGACGCCCAACCCGCGGCGCAGACGGCCGAAGCGGCGCCGGCCGCGGAGCCGGACTTCGCCGCGCTCGAACATCAGGACATCGCCGATCCCGAAGCGCGACCGCAGATGCAACTGCAGGTCGTGCTCGACCAGCAGGGCTTCGGCCCCGGAGTGATCGACGGCAAGGAAGGGCTGTCGACCGCCAACGCGCTCAAGGGGCTGCAGGAAGCCAACGGTCTCGACGTCACCGGTACGCTCGACGATGCCACGCGCCAGGTGCTCGCCCGGTGGGACTCGGTCCCGGCGACGCAGGTCATCCGCATCCCCGAAAGCTGGGGTGAGATCGCCTATATGAAGACGCCCGGTGAGCCCGCCGACCAAGCCAAGCTCGACCGGCTCGAGTACCAGACCCTGGATGAGAAGCTGGCCGAGCGGTTCCATACCACCGTGGCGGTGCTGCAGGCGCTCAACCCCGGCGGCCGCCCGGCCGGTGCCGCCGCCCCGGCCGCCGCTGCATCGGCCAGCCCGACACCTTCACCGACTTCGACCGCTCCTGCCGGCACCGCCAGCGACGCCCCGCCAAAGACGATTTTTGCCGCCGGGCAACAGGTCCGCGTACCCAATGTCGGCCTTGACGCGCCGGCCGCATCCGACGGCAGCGATCGGGGCTGGTCGAAATCGCTCGCCGCGCTCGGCGTGACTGCCGATCAGCCCAAGGTTGCCCGCATCGTCGTCGATAAGTCCGAAGGCTGGCTGAAAGGCTACGACGCGGACGACAAGCTGGTGGCGCTGTTCACCGTCACCACGGGCTCGAGCCACGATCCGCTTCCGCTCGGCGATTGGAAAATCTTAGGCACAAGCCGCAACCCGCCGTTCCACTATAACCCCGACTTGTTCTGGGATGCCGAGGCCAGCGACGAGAAAGCCACGATTCCGCCCGGACCAAACGGCCCGGTGGGCGTGGCATGGATCGACTTGTCGAAAGAGCACTACGGCATCCACGGCACCGCCGAGCCGCAATCGATCGGCCGCGCGCAAAGCCACGGCTGTGTCCGCCTGACCAACTGGGACGTCGCCCGGCTGGCGCAGATGGTCGACACGCGAACGGCCGTGAAGTTCCAGGCCTGATGGCGTTCAGCGTCCTCGACCGACTGCTGACGGTGGTGGTGACCGCCACCGTCACTTCGGCGGTGTGGATTGTGGCGGGAAGCGTCTATTTCGTTCAGCCTGAGACAGGGCCGGCCGCGCCTCTAGCGCTGCCGCCCCAGGCGTCTCCGCCCGCTCCCGCTGTCGCGGCGGCGGCGAATTCGGAGGTCGCCGCGGCTGGCTTGCGAATTCCGGTAGAAGGTGTGACTTTCTCGCAACTTCGCGACACTTTCGCCGAGACGAGGGACGGCGGAGCGCGCCCGCACGAGGCGCTGGACATCATGGCGCCGCGCGGCACCCCGGTAATCGCCGCGGCGGCGGGAACGATCGAAAAGTTGTTCCGTTCAGACGCCGGTGGCAAGACGATCTACGTCCGTTCGACCGATCGGACGCTGATTTACTACTACGCACATCTCGATGCCTATGCTGCCGGTATCGAAGAAGGTCAGCACGTCAGACGCGGGGAGAGATTAGGCACTGTAGGATCGACCGGAAACGCCGACCCGGCTGCGCCGCATTTGCATTTTGCAATGATGCGGACTAGGGCAGGGGCTCGTTGGTGGGACACCGCCACCGCGATCAACCCGTACCACGGAATGAAGGGCGACGTTTCCGAACGATAAGCTTTAGAGTTGCTCTGAGGTTAAGAAATTCGACATTGCACCGATCTATCCGCTGTCATATGTACAACTCGAATCAACCATGGGGTCCTGTTATGAACCTGGCTAAGAATATTGCTTCCACCGTGCTCGCGACTTCGCTCGTCGCCGCGCCGATCGCTGCCCAGGCTGCGGCCCCGGTTCGTGCTTCCAGTGACGTCTCGGGCGAAAGCCTCCGTGGCGGCTTCATCATTCCGCTGATCGCGCTCGTCGCGATCATCCTCGGCATCCTCGCGGCCACCGGCGGCGGCAAGGATCGCCCGAAGAGCCCGTAGGCGCTTCGCCTAACCCATTTTGCGGCCTGATTTCGGTCGGGACCGCGAGAAGGCCGCTGGGCGAAAGCTCAGCGGCCTTTGCGTATGCAGCGCAGGCGGCCCTGGCGGCCTCCGTCGATCTGTCGCAAGAACCGGGTGCTGATTACCGCGTAGCTCTCGCCTTGCCGCGGCCCGCTGGTCAGCAGCAAAGTATCGCCGCGGCGCAGGTAAGTGCCCTGACCCGCCGAAGTCGAATAGTGCGAAGCGTTTTCGATCGTGAAGTGCGCATCGGGCAGGACTTGTCCGGCAGGGCCGGCGGCGTGGCCGGGCAGCTCGCATAGGTATTCACCGCGTTCGAGCGTGCCGATCGGCCCTTGCGCCGCGGCCGGCAGGGCGAACAGCGCGAGCGCGGCACAGCTCAGGATCGAACGAGTCATCGCGCCGCGATAGCGCGAAAAGGCGCGCCCTTCCATCGCCTCGCTCGCGGCCATTGCCAGTGCGGCGGACAAGCCCTAGAGCGCGGCCTCAAATTCCCCAGCTCCATGGTCAAGGCAACCGGCGATGAAGATCAGCGGCGTGGACATCCGTCCCGGCAACATTCTCGAATACGAGCGCGGCATCTGGAAGGTCGCCAAGATCCAACACACCCAGCCGGGCAAGGGCGGGGCCTATATGCAGGTCGAAATGAAGAACCTGCAGGACGGCCGCAAGACCAACGTGCGCTTTCGCAGCGCCGACACGGTCGAACGCGTGCGGCTCGACCAGAAGGATTACCAGTACCTCTACACCGACGGAGACAGCCTGGTGTTCATGGACAAGGACACCTACGAACAGATCAACTTGCCGGCCGATCTGCTCGGCGATGCGGCGGCGTTCCTGCAGGACGGGATGGAGGTCAATCTCGAGCTGTGGGACGAAAAGCCGATCAGCGTCGCGCTGCCCGACCAGGTCGAAGCGACCATCGTCGAGGCTGACGCGGTGGTGAAGGGCCAGACCGCCAGCTCGAGCTACAAGCCGGCGTTGCTCGACAACGGCGTGCGCGTGATGGTCCCGCCGCATATCGAAAGCGGCACCCGCATCGTCGTCGACGTTTACGAACGCACTTACGTTAGCAAGGCTGCCTAGCGCGTCATTTCACCCGACCCGCTCGTGGTGAGGAAGGACTGAGCGGAGCGAAGGCCCGTCTCGAACCAGTCTCACCGCGCCGGGTTTTTCGAGGCGGTCTTTCAGCCTCCGGCTTCAAGACCTCCGCAGGACGAACGGAATTGTTGGTATGGCAGCCATTTCGGGCCTGATCCGCGTGATGGAGCGCGCCGCGCGCAAGGCGGGCGGGCGACTGCGGCGCGATTTCGGCGAGGTCGAGCATCTTCAGGTCAGCCGCAAGGGGCCGTCGGACTTCGTCTCCAAGGCCGACCAGGCGGCCGAGCGGACCTTGTGGGACGAGTTGCGCGTCGCGCGGCCCGACTGGGGCTTCGTGCTCGAAGAAGCGGGGATTATCGAGGGCGATCCGGACAAGCCGCGCTGGATCATCGATCCGCTCGACGGCACCAGCAATTTTCTCCACGGCATCCCCCATTTCGCCATTTCGATCGCGGTGCAGGAACCGGTGCCCGGCGGCGGCGGCTGGGGCGAGGTGACCGCGGGCCTCGTCTATCAACCGATCACCGACGAGACGTACTGGGCCGAAAAGAACCGCGGCGCCTGGCTGCAGGACGCGCGGCTGCGGGTGTCGGGCCGGCGCAACCTGTCCGAAGCACTGATCGCTACCGGCGTGCCTTATCAGGGCCATGGCGATTTCGACGCCTGGACGAAGATTTTCGCCGCTATCGGCCCGCAGGTTGCGGGCGTCCGCCGGTTCGGCTCGGCCGCGCTCGATCTCGCCTGGCTCGCCGCCGGCCGTTACGACGGGTTCTGGGAAAGCGACCTCAACGCCTGGGATACCGCTGCCGGCTGCCTGCTGGTGCGCGAGGCGGGCGGCTTCGTGACCGATTACCGCGGCCGTTCGCTGCCGATTTGCGATGTGCAAGTGCTGGCCGGCAACGACCCGCTCCATTCGCGGCTGCACAAGCTGGTCGCCGGCGCGCTCAAGGCGTAAACCGCCGCATCGCTTGAAAGCCCGCCGGGCCGCCGCTAGGGGCGTGGCGCTGGCCGCGGCCCCTGTGGCGGAATGGTAGACGCGAACGACTCAAAATCGTTTGTCGCAAGACGTGCCCGTTCGAGTCGGGCCAGGGGCACCAGCGGCGTGGCCGTCAGCCCAGCGGTGGAACGGCCGCAGGCGGGGCGGCCAAGCCGCGCTCGCGCAGACGCTGCAGCATCCGTTCACGCTCGGCGGCCGAAAGCGGCGGGTTGACCGGGGCCAGAGCCGGCGGAACGATCTCGCCTTCGGGAATGACCGCGCTGGCACCAGCGCTCACCATGCGATCCATGGGCTGGCCAAAATCGTTGTCGAAGTCGGCGCTCATATCGTTGGCGAAGGAGCGCGCGGCCCGGTCGACTTCGTGCATAGCGAACTGGGCTGGCTGCGCCTGAGGCTGCGGCCGCGGGGCGGCGATTTCGTCGGTCCGCGCCTCGTCATTTTCGCCTTCGGCGAACATGGCCAGCAACAGCGTCAACACCACGGTGATCACCGCGAAGTGACGGTATAGCTTGGCGGGGATCGCGGGGGCCATCGAGCGACGCATTGCTTCCCCTTAAGACCGGGCCTGTAACCACCTTGCGCTCGAAGTTGGTTAACAACGACTTAGCGCGCCGACCGTTGCGTGGCGACCGGAACTTATCGCAGCAAACAACCGTTTCGCCGCCATATCAGGAGGAATTGCGATGACCGAAGAACGTATCACCGAGATCGAGACGCCTTCGGGCAACACCCACACCCACACCACGGTGGTCACCGATGGCGAGAGGTCGGGGGGCGGCGGCGCCACTTGGCTGATCGTGCTGCTGCTGATCGTGGTGGCCGCGGTGGCGCTGTATTTCTTTTCGGGCATGAGCGGGTCGGAACAGGCCAAGGACAATGCCGTGGCCGATGCCGCGGGCCAGGTCGGCGACGCGGCCAACCAGGTCGGCGATGCGGCGCGTGACGTTGCGGACGACGTAACCAACTGATCGGCCGCGCGAACTTGCGCGCGGTGTAAAGTTTACCGACATTTCACCTCTCGCCGCTAACCGGTAGGCGTCCGTCCACAGACGGGCGCTGCCGGTTGCTGCGATGGTCCGCCTGTTCAAGCATTACGTCCCGCATGCCGTGCTGTTGCTCGGCCTGATCGACGTGGTCCTGCTGCTACTGGCCGCCGATCTTGCCTGGGTGGTGCGCGCGAGGCAGATCGGCATGGCGCCCGGAGCGTTCGCCGATCGCACCGCAATCCTCGCCGCGTTTGCCGGGGTGGTGACCGCGGCGATGATCGCGGTCGGGGTGTACGGCAGCGAGGCGCTGCGCTCGCTGCGGTTTGCCGCAGCGCGGCTGCTTGTCGCGGTGAGCCTGGCGATCATCGGCCTGGCGCTGATCGATTTCGTGTTGCCGGGGCAGACCTTCTGGCGCTCGATCCTGCTCTACGCGATGGGCCTGAGCATTGCCTTACTGATGGTCAACCGGCTGATCGTCGGCGGTTTGCTCGGCGCCAACGCGTTCCGCCGCCGCATTCTGGTGCTCGGCGCCGGCCCGCGGGCGGCACGGCTGAAGGCGCTCGGGGCGAGGCCTGAAAGCGGGTTTGCGGTGGCCGGCTATGTCGACATGGGTGAGGGCCGCCGCGGGCTCGACGAGGCGACCCCGCGCGAGGCGATCGACGATCTCAGCCGCTTCGTCTCCGACCTTGGCGTATCCGAAGTGCTGCTCGCGCTCGAGGAACGGCGCAACGCGCTGCCTTTGAAAGACCTGCTGCGGATCAAGACCGCCGGGGTCCACGTCAACGATTTCTCCAGTTTCATGGAGCGCGAGACCGGGCGGGTCGATCTCGACACGCTCAATCCAAGCTGGCTGATCTTTTCCGACGGGTTCTCCTCGGCCCGGATGCTGTCGAGCGTGGCCAAGCGCGCGTTCGACATCGCGGCGAGCGGATTGCTCCTGCTGCTCACGTTCCCGGTGATCGCGCTGTTCGCGGCGCTGGTGAAGCTCGACAGCCGCGGGCCGGCGTTCTTCCACCAGCAACGCGTCGGGCTCTACGGCGAACGCTTCACGCTGTTGAAACTGCGCTCGATGCGGCTCGACGCCGAGGCGGACGGGGCCAAGTGGGCGAGCAAGAACGATCCGCGCATTACCCGCATCGGCCGCTTCATCCGCAAGGTGCGGATCGACGAATTGCCGCAGGTCTGGACCGTGCTCAGCGGCAAGATGAGCTTCGTCGGCCCGCGGCCCGAAGTGCCCGCTTTCGTCGACGATCTCGAGGACAAGCTGCCCTATTACGCCGAACGGCACATGGTGAAGCCGGGCATCACCGGCTGGGCGCAGATCAATTATCCTTACGGCGCTTCGATCGAGGATTCGCGCTGCAAGCTCGAATACGATCTCTATTACGCCAAGAACTACACCCCCTTCCTCGACCTCCTGATCCTGCTGCAGACGTTGCGCGTGGTGCTGTGGCCCGAGGGGGCGCGCTGATGCAGGCGATCGGTCTGTTCGCGGCGGCGCTGTTGTTCCTGCTGACGGCCGGCGGGGCGCTGGCGCTGGGCGGCTGGCTGCTGGTGCGGCGGCGCGAACGCGGCCCGGCGGTTGGCGGCGAAGGGGTGGCGCTGGCGCTGACCGCAGGCTGGGCGCTGGCCGCGTTCGGGCTCGGCGCGCAGGCCGTGCTGGCCGGCGCGCTGCTCAGCCTCAGTTATCTCGCCTGGCTGTGGACACTCTACCGCCTGTTCGCGCACGACAAGCGCGACAAGAGCGTGGCGCTGATCCGCCCGGTGGTGGCGGCGCTGGCCTTTGTCGAGCTGCTGCAGCTGCCCCTGCTGATGGCGCAGGCGGGTTCTCCCCATGCGGCCACCGCGTTTGTCGTTTTCGCGGCGATCTTGCGGCTGCTGTTCAGCGTCGGCGCGCTGATGCTGGTGCATAACCTCTATGCGGGCGCTTCGCCGCAGGCGCGCCAGGCGCTGGGCTGGCCCGCAGCCGGGCTGGGCGCGCTGTGGCTGTACGAGTTGAACTTCGCGACCCTCGTCTATCTCACCGGCAGTCCATCGGCGTTGCTCGCCACGCTGCGGGGTGCCGCGACTTTGGTGCTGGTGGCAACGCTCGCGGTGGGCGCGATGCGCCACGACGGCAATCTGGCGTTCCGGCCTTCGCGCAAGGTGGCGTTCCAGTCGCTCTCGCTGCTGGTGATCGGCGCCTATCTCGTGGTGATGGTCACAGTCGCGCAGGCGCTGGCCTATCTGGGCGGGGAAAGCGCGCGGCTGCTCCAGGCCGGGTTCGTGGTGCTGGCCGCGGCGGT
>JANOAH010000165.1:0-3895 GCA_031411075.1 Erythrobacteraceae bacterium | reverse complement strand
TTGACGTGGATCATCTCGACCGCGCAGCAGGCGAGGCCGAAGGTCATCCACCACAGGCTGCCGGTGCGGGCCCACTGGAACAGCTCTTCCGCGCCGACGACGAGGAACCCCTTGTCGCTGACTTCGGCGTTGAGGCCCCTGAAGAAATCGGCATCGGGCGCGATCACCGCGCCCCCGCTCGCGGGCTGGATCACTCCCATTCGAGCGCCCCCTTCTTCCACGCATAGGCGAGGCCGATGGCGAGTTCGAACAGGAATACCATCATCGTGATCCAGCCCGGCCAGCCGGTCACATCGAGGCTGACCGCCCAGGGAAACAGGAACGCCGCTTCGAGATCGAACACGATGAACAGGATCGCGATCAGGTAGAACCGCACGTCGAACTGGCTGCGGCTGTCCTCGAACGCGGGGAAGCCACATTCGTATTCGCTGAGCTTCTCGGCATTGGGATTGTGCGCCCCGGTCAGCCGCGCCACGCCCATCGGCAGGAACACGAACGCCGTCGACAGGCCCAGCGCCACGCCGAGGTAGATCAGGATCGGCAGGTATTGCGAAAGATCGACCAAGGGGGACTCGCGGGGCTGACAATTGCCACGCGCCCTAGTCTGCCGCCACCCCGGGTTCAAGGCTTTCGCGGCGGAAATCCGCTGCGCGCACAATGGCGTGCGATCCCTCTTTTGCGCACGCCCCAACCGGGGTATGACAAGGTCATTCCATTCGAGGGAAAGGGAGAGTCCTCGATGTTCATCAGAGTGTCATTGCTTGCCGCGGCGCTGGCCGTTTCTGTTCCGGCCCAGGCGCAGAGCGCGCGGATCGATCCCGATCACATCGTCAGCGTGCTCAAGGATGCCGGCTACACCGCCGAGTACGTCGGCAACGAGGCGGATTATCGGCAGATCCAGACCAATGCCGGCAATTATCGCTACATGGTCGAGATGTACGACTGCGAAGGCGGGAAGAATTGCCAGACGCTGGAATTCTACACCAACTTCCCGTTGCCCACGCCGCCGACCAAGGAAAAGCTCGACGCCTATGACGGCCCGCGCGAAGGGGCGCGCCTCGCGCTCGACCGGCGCGGGATGGCGATGATGCGGCAGGAACTCGACCTGGGCGATGCCGGCCTCAGCGACGAGGAGATCGTCGCCAAGCTCAAGACCTGGGAAACGATGATCTCGGGCGTCGCCGGCTATCTGACCCGCCCCGAAGGCGCACCCGCGGCGGCGGCGGCGGCCCCGGCGGCCGAAGCCCCCGCCACCCCGCCCGCGGCTTAATCGCGCAACGGCAGGGCCCTGATCTCGGTCGGCCCCGGCGGCCGCTCGCCGACACGCGCCCCGCCCGGGCCGAAGCGGTCCCATTGCCCGGTGGCGACGTAGATCAGTTCGTCACCGACCAGGCTGCCGCCTACCGGCTCGGTCCAGCTCGGATGGGCGCGTTCGAGCACGCGCAGCGAGCGAACGCGGTGGCCGTCGGGCGACATCGCCAGCGCCACGATCCGCGCCGGGCGCACGCCGTTCTGGATCGCGATGATCGTATCGCCGCGGCGCCACATCCCGTCGATCCCGTCGATCAGCATGGGCTGGTCGGCCTCGATCCGCGTCACCGCGCCGCCCCGCTCGACGAACGCCAGGCCATAGCCGTAGTCGCTGACCACCAGGCCGCCGTCCCACGGCACCATACCTTGCGGCGAACGAAACGTGCCGGGTTCGACCAGCGGCCACAGCTGCCAGATTTCGCGCGTGGTCGAATAGATCGCCCCGGTCAGCGGGTCGCTGGCATAGAGCCGGCCGTCGGGCGCGATGGCCAGGTCGCCCGGCGTGGCGGCTTCGGGCGTGGCCTTGCGGAACACTTCGCCGCTGTCGAGATCGACCCCGATCACCCCGCGCACGCCGCTGGCCGGCGGCGGGGTCTCGTCATAAAGGCCCGAAGCGACCCACAGCGTACGACGCACCGGATCGATCGCCATCCCGCCCAGGCTGCCCGCGTCGGTGAGCACCACCTGCCGCCACTGTCCGCCCTGCCCCAGCTCGAACAGCGCGCGCGACACCACCGTTCCGGCGAACAACCGGCCGCTGCGCCGGTCGAGCGCCACGCCTTCGACCAGCAGCGCTTCGGCGGGCGCCGCGGTGAGCAGCCGACTGGCTTCGATCGGCCGCGCCTTGGCTTCCTGTAGCGCGAGTATCGCGAGCTGCTCGTCGGTCGGGCCGAGGCCCAGCAGCACCTCCTGTGTTGCCGGTGTAAACACATAGCCGCGGTCGACCAGCTCGACCGCTTCGGCCGCCGCATCGGCCTGGCGGCCGGCATCGAGGTAGGCCCCGAGCAGCCGCCGCCGCACCGAGGCGCTGTCGGGGAACTGCGCCTTGAGCGCTTCGAGCTCGGCGATCCCGACGATCCGACCAGTTTCCGCGCTCACGGGCTGCCAGACAGGCGCTTCGGCCGCTGCCGGTGCGGCCAGCGCTAGGATCGCGGCCGCGGCGGCGGCGCTCCACCCTTGCCTCTTCCGCAAATCTCGGTAGCGGCCCATATATCACCCCCGTCCAGACACGAGGCTTAGCTCCGATGCCCGCATTCTCAAGCTCCGATCCGATCGTCATCCTGTCGTACGCGCGCACGCCGATGGGCGGCATGCAGGGCGCGCTGGCCGATGTCGCCGCGACCGACCTTGGCGCCACCGCGGTCAAGGCCGCGGTCGAGCGCGCTGGCGTGGATGGCGCCGACATCGACCGCATCTACATGGGTTGCGTGCTGCCCGCCGGGCTCGGCCAGGCGCCGGCGCGGCAGGCCGCGCTCAAGGCCGGGCTGCCCAAGTCGGTCGAAGCGACCACGGTCAACAAAGTCTGCGGCAGCGGTATGCAGACGGTGATCATGGGGGCCGAGGCGCTCGCCGCCGGATCGGTCGACATGGTCGTGGCGGGCGGCATGGAGAGCATGACCAACGCCCCCTATGTGCTCAAGAAGCACCGTTCGGGCGCGCGGATCGGGCACGACACCGCCTACGATCACATGTTCCTCGACGGGCTGGAGGATGCCTACGAAGCGGGCAAGGCGATGGGCAGCTTCGCCCAGTGCACGGCGGACGATTACCAGCTGACCCGCCAGGACATGGACAATTACTCGATCGAATCGCTGGCCCGCGCCAACGCCGCGATCGCCAGCGGCGCCTTCGCCGACGAGATCGTTCCGGTGACGATCTCGGGCCGCAAGGGCGACGTGGTGATCGATACCGACGAGGCCCCCGGCAAGGGCCGGCCGGAAAAGATCCCGGAACTGCGCGCCGCCTTCGCCAAGGACGGCACCATTACCGCAGCCACCTCGAGCTCGATCTCCGATGGCGCGGCCGCGGTCGTGCTGACCCGCGAGAGCACCGCGAAGGCGCAGGGCCGCCAGCCGATCGCCCGCATCGTGGCCATGGCCGCGCATGCGCAGGAGCCCAAGGACTTCACCACCGCCCCGGTCGGCGCGATCCGCAAGGTGCTGGGCCAAGCCGGCTGGGCAGTCGGCGATGTCGATCTGTGGGAAGTGAACGAGGCGTTCGCCTGCGTGGCGATGTTCGCGATGAAGGACATCGGCATCGCCCACGACAAGATCAACGTCCACGGCGGCGCCACCGCGCTCGGCCACCCGATCGGCGCCAGCGGCACCCGCATCATCGTCACGCTGATCAATGCGCTCAAGCAGAAGGGCTTGAAGCGCGGCGTCGCCAGCCTGTGCATCGGCGGCGGCGAAGGCACCGCGCTGGCGATCGAGCTGGTCTGACGGTCGATGTTGCGTTGCGGTCCAGCGAGCCTAGGCTGCGCGAACTGCAACAGGGGAGACACCGATGAACAAGCTTCTGATCGCCGCGGGCGGCGCCATGCTGCTCGCCGGATGCCAGCAGGACGCGGCCCCGCCCGAACCCG
>JANOAH010000164.1:0-5717 GCA_031411075.1 Erythrobacteraceae bacterium | reverse complement strand
GCGACATCCTGCGAATGGTTCTTGAACAGCGAGAGCTCGAAGCGGCCCTGCTGGATCGCCGAGGTGAACGTCGGCAACTGCCACTGCAGGCTTGCCCGCCAATCGCGCTGCGATTGCGCCTGCAGCAGCGGATTGCCCCCGCTGATCGTCGTCGCCAGCACCGTTTCGCCGCGCGACAGATCGAAGACCGGCACGTTGACGGTGGCGATTTGCGGATTGCCCAGTTGCGCCAGCGAGGGCGCCGCGTCGCGCATCACCCGGCTGACATTAAGGTTGAGCTTGTCGGTGATGCCCCAGTTGAGGCCCAGCGTCAGGTCGGTCAGCGTGCCGAAGTCCGACAGGTGATCGACCCCGGCCTGGACGTTGAGGCTGAGATCGCCGATCGCATCGCCGAATTCGGCGCGGCGGCTGGTGATCGGAATGCCGATGTTGACGCCTGCCGAGAGGTTGCCGCGGCTGAGCGCGGTGGTCACGCCCGGGTTGCGGGTGTCTTCGCTCTCGATGCGGGTGTAGTTGAACCCGGTGTCGAAGGTCAGCGTGACTTCGCCCGCCGGCAGTTCGAGCGGGCGGCCGATCGCGGTGACCAGCGAATTGAGCGTTTGGGTAGTGCTGTCGGCCCGGTCGAACCCGGCGTCGGGCAGCGCGGGCAGTACGCCGCCCAGCGCCAGCGTGCCGGCCCGCGCTTGCGCCTGCAGTCCGGTGACATTGGCGCGCCGGTCGATCAGACTGCGCGATACCACGTGGTTACCGTCGGCCGTGGCGGTGAATTGCCAGCCACCGAGCCGGGTGTCGAGCGTCGAACCGGCCGAATAGGTCGTCGTCCGGGTGTCGATCGTCAACGGATCGTCGGCGCCAAATGCGCGCAGCGCGGTGCTGCCGCCCGGCGCGGTGAGGAACACCGTATCGAGGCCCTGCAACCGCAGGCTGTCGTTGCGCTGCGCGGCGGCGTTGAGGCTGATCGAAGTGCGCGTGCCGAGCCGGCGAGTGAAGTTGGCGTTGGCCTGCAGGCTGGCGGTATCGGCGACAAGGCTGCGATAGAGCGCCTGGCCGGGGTCGGTGGAATAGGTCGGCACGCTCGACTGGATCACCCCGCGTTCAGCCTCGGTCAGCGCGCTCTGGTCGTTCCATTCGAGGTTGAAGTTCATTCGCGAAGCACCGGCGATCTGCAGATAAGTCGCCTCGGCCTGCTTGGTCGAATAGCCGCCGGCGGTCGGCTGGCCGTACTGCGCCTCGAGCTCGCGGCTGGCGTAGCTGCGCTTGAGGATAATGTTGACCACGCGCTCGTCCGGCCCATAGCCGAACTGTTGCGCGGCTTCGGCGGCCAGCACTTCGATCTTCTCGATCGCTTCGGGCGGGTACGATTGCAGCTCGCGGAAGCTCGAGATGCGCACCCCGTTGACGAGGATCACAGGGAACCCGCCACCGCGCCCGCTGCCGCCGCCAGTCGAAGGGGCGAGCGCCTGGATCAGCTCGGTCACTGAGCCGGCGCCATAGGCGGCGATATCGGCTTCGGTCAGCTCGAGCACCGGCGGCTGCGGGGTATCGACCCGGCCGCGCAGGCTCTGCGCCGAAACCACGATCTGTGAATTGGTCGCCGGGACCTGGTCGGCGGGCGCCTCAGGCGCCGGAGCCGGGGCGGGCGCGGGTGTTTCCTGCGCTTGCAGCGGAGCGGTAACGCCGGCGAGGACCAGGGCAAGCACCGTCAGGCTAGAGGCGGGCAGTCTGCGCAAATCGGTATACCTCGAACTAGCTCTTCCAGCCCCGCGACCGCTCATTGCTGCGCTGCACCAGCACGGCAAGCCGCGAAGGGTAACAAAGTGTCGCAACCGTTTGCGGCCGGGCGCTTTCACCCACCTGAACGCCGCGCGCCGCGGCGCGCTTCCCTTTTGCCGCGCCCGCCGCTATGGGCGCCCGACCCGAACCAAGGATCGACAAACTGCATGGCCAAAGAAGAACTCCTCGAAATGCGCGGCAAGGTGGTGGAACTGCTGCCCAACGCGATGTTCCGGGTCGAGCTCGAGAATGGCCATGAAGTGCTCGGCCACACTGCCGGGCGGATGCGCAAGAACCGCATTCGCGTGCTGGTGGGGGACGAGGTGCTGTGCGAACTGACGCCGTACGATCTGACCAAGGCGCGCATCACTTATCGCTTCATGCCCGGCCGGGGCGGCCCGGGGCCACAGTAAGCGCCGGGCGTGAGCGCCCATCGGCTCATTCTAGCGTCAGCCAGCCCCCGACGGCGCGAGTTGCTGTCACGCTTGGGCGTCGAGCCTGCGGGCGTGGTTCATGCCGACATCGACGAAACCCCGCACAAGACCGAGTTGCCTCGCGATTACGCCGCCCGCATGGCGCGGGAGAAGGCGCTGGCCGCGGCCGATCGCGATGCGCACGTCCTCGCCGGGGATACGGTTGTCGCGCTCGGCCGCCGCATTTTGCCCAAGGCCGAAGTCGAAGCGACGGCGCGGCATTGTCTCGAGCTGTTGTCCGGCCGCCGCCACCGCGTGCTCTCGGCGGTCGCGCTGCTTGCCCCCGATGGCACTCTGCGCGAGCGGCTGAGCGAAACGCAGGTTCGCTTCAAGCGCCTCTCTGCCGAGGAGCTTGCCCACTACCTCGCCGGCGGCGAATGGCATGGCAAGGCCGGTGGCTACGCGATCCAGGGCAGCGCCGAAGGCCTGATCGCGTGGATCGGGGGCAGTCATTCGGGCGTCGTCGGGCTGCCAATGTTCGAAACGCGAGCGTTGCTCAAGGCGGCAGGCTTCCCCCTTGACTGAGTGGCTGGTCGAGCAAGGCATCGGCGAGGACCGCGCGGTTCGGCTCGAGCACGGTCGCATTGTCGCCGCGCACGTCCAATGGCCGGGCGAATTGTCGGTGGGCCAGATCGAAGACGCCTGGCTGATCGCGCGCGCCGCGGGGGCTCCTCGCGGCACCGCGCGGTTCGCTAGTGGCGAAGAAGCGCTGGTCGACAAGCTCCCGGCATCGGCCAGCGAAGGCGCTCCAATGCGCCTCGAGGTGACCCGCCCGGCGCTGGGCGAGACAGGCCGCCGCAAATTGGCGCGCGCTCGCCCCACCGATGTCGCTCCTCGTGCGGCACCGCAACTGGCCGAACGATTGCAGGCCGAAGGTCACGATGTCCGTATCGTCCGCGATTTCCCCACCGGCGATTGGCTCGACCTGCTGGCCGAGGCTGTGGCGGGCGAGATCGCCTTTGGCGGCGGGGCGCTGCAGTTCAGCCCGACCCCGGCGCTGCTCTTGATCGATGTCGACGGCACGCTGGCACCGCGTGCGCTGGCGCTGGCGGCGGTGCCCCCGATTGCCGAGGCGCTGCGCCGGTTTGACATCGGCGGCTCGATCGGAATCGACTTTCCGACCCTGGCCACCAAAAACGATCGGCGGGCGGTCGATACGGCGCTCGGCGCTGCGTTGGCGGATTGGCCGCACGAGCGCACGGCGATGAACGGGTTCGGCTTGGTTCAGCTCGTCGCGCGGCTCGAGCGCCCGTCGCTGCTCCACCATGCCGCGTTCGAGCGCGCCGGCCTCGCCGCGCGCGCGCTGCTGCGCCAGGCCGAACGGCTCGACGGCGCCGGCGCGATCCTGCTGGCCGGCCATCCCGCACTCGAAGGTCGGCTCAAGCCCGTATGGCTCGCTGAACTCGCTCGCCGCACCGGGCGCGAGGTGCGGTGGGAAGCGCAGCCCGCTCTTGCGCTCGAAGCCCCGCACGCCCAACTCGTGCCGCGATGACCGCCCGCCCGTGCCCGATCTGCAAGAAGCCCCGCGCCGAGGCCTACGCCCCGTTCTGTTCGCCCCGCTGCCGCGACAAGGACCTCGGCCGCTGGTTCAACGACAGCTACGCGGTCCCCGGCCCGCCGGCCGCGCCCGAGGACTTCGTCAGCGACGACTAGCCCCTTGCCAAGCCCGCGGCCCTTGGCCATAGGCGCGCTCTCCAACGGCCGGACCGCCCCGATGGGCGCGGCTTCAAGTGCCTGCCCAGGTAGCTCAGTTGGTAGAGCACGTGACTGAAAATCACGGTGTCGGTGGTTCGATCCCGCCCCTGGGCACCATTCCCTACTCTCCGCCGCCGGCCCCGCCCGCCGCTTCGCGCCGCACCTGTTCGGGCGAGCCTTCGGGCGTCGCCTGGAAGTTCTGCGCGCGCCACTGGGCGTAGCGCGGGCTGGTCGAGCGGATGTTGGCGATGACCAGCGTGTTGCCTTCATGGCAGGCGTATTCGAACGGGGCGTAGTCGTTGTGCCGCGCCCACGGGTAGGCGATCTTGAACGGGCCGGTGAGGATCGTCGGATCTTCCACCCACGCCTCGTAATAGAGCCCGTCCGCCGTCGGTGTGAAATGTTCGACAATCGTCATCTCGGTGCTGGTCGGGATGCCGGCGGTTCCGTTGCTCGGCCCGACGATGACCATCGGCGACAACCCGTTGAAGCCGGTCGTTTCGACCACCAGCGTATTGCCCTCGAAGTGGCCGCTGCTGGTGCCGAGCCAGCTGTTTACACCCGAGGGCGGCGCGGCGCGGCCGTCGAGCGGGATAAGGCGCTGTTCGTGGATCATCTCGTGATTGATCACCACCCAGCCCGGCGCCTGGAACACCCGCACGCCGTTGTTGTAGGGGAACGGCAGCATGGTTGCCGGCATGCCGCGGGTGATGCAGCGGTCGAGCGAGTTGAAATCGGCCAGCCGCTCGAACACCTGGCCGTTCCAGCTGCTTTTCATGAACGCCTGCCGGCGCTTGCCCTCGGCGGTCAGCTCGGGGATGCGGCCGGTTGCCGCAGGCTCGACGATCAGCGCGGTTTGCCTGAGCGCGGTGCCGTATTCGAACCAGTTGCCCGAACCGAGCGTGTTGCTGGCGTCTTCGCGATCGGCCCCGCCTTCGACTTCGGCGGCCTGGCTCACCGCCTCGGCATATTCCGCGTCGGTCATCGTCTGCCGATCGCCGTACTGCGGGCGGCGCTGCATCGGCGTGCGGCCGACCTGGTCGAGCGGGTACATCCCGCGCAAATCCGGATCGCCCCATTCGGTTCGCTGCGCGCTCCACCCGGCCGGCGCAGGGGGCGGCGTGCCAACCGCTTCCTGCGCGGCAACCGGGGCGACGGCGAGCAAGGCGGCGCCGGCAAGCAACAGCATACGCGTGGTCATGCGATGACTCCTCTTCCCTTGGCCCCACCCTAGCCGCGTTGGCCGCAGCTCGAAACCGCTTGTTCGCCGATCATCCCCACCGGCCTTGCGCGACGAGGGGCTTGCCCTATCTGGGCAGGGCAACCCCGAAAGGAACCTCGATGGCCCGCGTGCTCGTGCTCTACTATTCGTCCTACGGCCACATCGCCCGGATGGCCGACGCGGTAGCCGAAGGGGTGCGCGATGCCAGACATGAAGCCGACATCCGCCGCGTCCCCGAAACCGCGCCGGCCGAAGTGGCCAAGGCCGCCGGATTCGTCGCCGATCAGAGCCACGAGCTGATCACCGGCATCGACGCGCTCAAGGACTACGATGGTCTCGTCATCGGCGCGCCGACCCGCTTCGGGCGCATGCCGAGCCAGATGGCCGCGTTCCTCGACCAGGCCGGCGGGCTGTGGTTCACCGATGCGCTGGTCGGCAAGGTCGGTGCTGCGTTCACCTCGACCGCAGCGCAGCACGGCGGGCAGGAAACCACGCTGTTCTCGATCCTGACCAATCTGCTGCACTTCGGCTGCACGGTGGTCGGCCTCGATTAC
>JANOAH010000163.1:0-25765 GCA_031411075.1 Erythrobacteraceae bacterium | reverse complement strand
CGCCGCGACAATGAACGCCCCGGTACCGCGGATCACCGCGAGGATTTCGGCCGCCGCGTCTTCACCCTCGGGTTTGTAGAAGCGGTAGGTCAGAAAGAAGACCAGCAGCGGGCCGTAATCGACCAGCACGTTGATCCAGCCCGATTTGGGCTTGGCCGGGGGCGCCGCCGAAAGATCGTCTGACGCGCTCATAGTTCCGGGCTTACCGGTTGACAGCCCGATAGGGCGGAGGCGCAATCTTCAGCAGACGAATAAAGCATAGAAAACAATCGCTTAATGAAGAAAAGTGTATTCGCAGTGTCATCTTCGCCAGCCGGCTCACGCGATGCCATCGACGCCCATGTTGGCAAATCGGGCTGCAGTAGGAAAATCGTTTCTACGCCACTCCCGCGATCACCCGCGCGACCAGCTCGGGATCGAACGGGCGCAGGTCGTCGAGTTTCTCGCCCACCCCGATGGCGTGGATCGGCAAGCCATACTGCTCGGCCGCGGCGACCAGTATGCCGCCACGCGCGGTGCCGTCGAGCTTGGTCATGATCAGGCCGGTCACGCCCGCAACTTCCTTGAACACGTCGATCTGGGCGAGCGCGTTCTGGCCGTTGGTGGCGTCGAGCACCAACAGCACGTCATGCGGTGCTTCGGGATTGAGGCGGCCAAGCACGCGGCGGATCTTGGCCAGTTCGTCCATCAGCTCGCGCTTGTTCTGTAATCGGCCAGCGGTGTCGACGATCAGCGCGTCGATGCCGGTGTCGGTCGCCTGCTTGACCGCGTCGAACACCACGCTGGCCGGATCGCCGCCTTCGGGGCCGCGCACGATCTCCACCCCGGCGCGCTCGGCCCACACCGCCAGCTGGCCGATCGCGGCGGCGCGGAAGGTGTCGCCGGCGGCCAGCAGCACGCCGTAGTCGTCTTCCTTCAGCCAGTGCGCCAGCTTGGCGATGGTGGTGGTCTTGCCGCTGCCGTTGACCCCGATCACCAGGATCACTTGCGGGCGCGGGAAGGCGGTGATCTCGAGCGGCTTGGCCACCGGGCGCAGGATCGCGGCGATCTCTTCGGCCATCGCCTCGCGCAGCTCGCGCTCGCTGGTGGCGAGGCCGAAGCGCTTGTCGGCGAGGCGGGCGCGGATGCGGGCGGCCGCGCTGGGGCCGAGGTCCGAGGCGATCAGCGCGTCCTCGACCTGGTCGAGCGTCGCGGCATCGAGCCTGGCGGTGCCGAAACCACCGGTCGTCTTTGCGGAAACCGGGGTGGGGGTAGGCGTTGCGATGGGTTCTGCCTCAGACTCGCTAGCCGGAGAGTGCTGAGGTTCGGGCTCGATCGCCGGCGCATGGGCCGGCTCCGGCTCGGGCTCGGCCGGCAACTGCGCTGGTTCTTCGACCTGGGGTTCGGCCGGAATCGCGGCGGCGAGATTCTCGCTCAGTCGCTGAGAGGTCTTGCGGAAACCGCCGAACAGCCGCTCGGTCCACGACGGGCCGCTCATCGCAGCAGGTCTCCGTCGAGCCTGGTGGGCGTGACGGCGACGATCTCACCAGCGCGCGTCCCGACCGGCAGCGCCACCCGGGCGAAATTGCCGGCGTGGCCGGTGCCGTCTGCCTCGGCGAGGACGGTGAGCTCGTGCCCAATCTGCTCGCCGAGCCAGGCGCGTCGCACCTCGGCCACCGCGCCGCGCAGTTCGGCAGCGCGGCCCTTGATCGTCGCCGTGTCGAGCTGCGGCATCCGCGCCGCCGGGGTGCGCGGGCGCGGCGAATAGGGGAAGACATGGCCGTGGACCACCGGCAGCTCGCGCACGATGTTGAGATTGGCCCGGTGCATCGCCTCGGTCTCGGTCGGGAAGCCGGCAATCAGGTCTGCCCCGACCGCGAGATCGGCCCGGCGCGCGCGCAGCCGTTCGACCAGCTGCATGGCATCGGCACGGCTGTGGCGGCGCTTCATGCGCTTCAAAATCAGGTCGTGGCCGTGCTGCAGCGACAGGTGCAAGTGCGGCATGACGCGGGGCTCACCGGCAAAAAGTTCGAACAGCTCGGCATCGATCTCGACCCCGTCGAGCGACGACAGCCGCAGCCGGGGGAGCGTGGGAAAGGCCGCCAGGATTGCCCCGACCAGGCGGCCCAGGCGGGGCGTGCCGGGGAGGTCGGCGCCCCAGCTGGTCACGTCGACCCCGGTCAGCACCACCTCGGCCGCGCCGTGGGCCAGGTCACGCTCGATCGCGCGCAGCACCTCGGCCACGCTAAGCGACCGGCTCGGCCCGCGGCCCTGAGGAATGACGCAAAAAGTGCAGGCATGATCGCAACCGTTCTGCACGGCGATGAACGCGCGGGTATGCGTGGTAACTCCCCTCCCGCCTGCGGGAGGGGCTGGGGGTGGGAATGCGGCGGCTGTGGCTCCTCGCCCACCCCCGACCCCTCCCGCAAGCGGGAGGGGAGATGCGGCATTCCACGCCCGCGCGTCGAGTTTGTGCGCGTTCGGTACCAGGCCATCGACTTCGGGCATCGCGGCCAGCATTTCACGCTCGATTTCGGCTGCGCAGCCGGTGACCAGCAGGCGCGTCTGGGGCCGGGCCCGGCGCGCCTTGCGGATCGCCTGGCGGGTGTGGCGGACGGCTTCGGCCGTTACCGCGCAGCTGTTGATCACCACCAGGTCCCGCTCGGCGGCGAGCAGCGCGCGCATCCGCTCGCTTTCGGCCAGGTTGAGACGACAGCCGAGGGTGATGACCTCGGCGCTCACGCGAACTCGCCCCAGTCGAACGAGCCGCGAAAGCTTTCGGTGGCCGGGCCGGTCATGGTCACGCGGTTATCGTCACCCCAGGCGATCAGCAACGCCCCGCCGGGCAGGGTGACCGATACCTCGTTGCCAACAAGGCCGCGGCGCATCGCCGCCACCGCGGTGGCGCAGGCGCCGGTGCCGCAAGCGCGGGTCAGCCCGGCCCCGCGTTCCCACACGCGCAACCGGATCGCGCTGTCGCTCTCCACCGTGGCGACATTGACGTTGACGCGCTGCGGGAACAGCGGATCGCGCTCGATCTGCGGGCCGAGCCGGTCCAGTTCCACCGCGTCGCAATCCTCGACGAAGAACACTGCGTGCGGATTGCCGATATTGACCGCGGCGGGCTGCTCGAGCTCTTCCCAGCCGACCGGCAACGACAGCGTGTCCATTGCATAGGCGAGCGGGATGGCGTCCCATTCGAACCTTGGCTCGCCCATGTCGACCGCCGCGCCGCCTTCGCCCGGCTGCACCGCCAGCACGCCGCCGGCGGTCTCGATTTGCGCCGGCATTCCGTGCAGCAAGGCCACCGCGCGGCTGGCGTTGCCGCAGGCCTCCACCTCGCCCCCATCGGCATTGTAGATGCGCATGCGAAAATCGACCGTGGCCGATTCCTCGAGCACGATCAGCTGATCGCAGCCGATCCCGGTGCGCCGATCAGCCAGGGCGCGGACCAGCGCGGCGCTGATCGGCGGCAGCGGCTGCGCGCGCGTGTCGAGCACCACGAAGTCGTTGCCAAGGCCGTGCATCTTGGTGAACTGGGCGCGCATCGGCGCCACCTAGGACTTCGCTTCCCGGGCGGCAATGGGGCCCGGGGAAACAGGATCGGCTTAACCGGCCTGGCGGCGCGGGGCCGTGTCGACCGTCGGCGCCTTGCTCGCGACCTCGATTTGGGCCGCTGGCGCCGACGTTGCCAGCAGCGATCGTCCGGCCAGCTGTTCGAGCGTCGCGGTCGCGTCTTGCGGCTTGCCGTAAAGGTAACCCTGACCCTTGAGCGGTCCGATGGCCTTGAGCGCTTCGAGAATCTTGGCGCTTTCGATTCCCTCGGCGGTCATCGGCAGCGACAGCCCGCGGCCGAGCGAGACGATCGCTTCGACCAGCTCGGTGCTGGCGTTCTCGCCCTCGAGCTCGCCGATGAAGCTGCGGTCGATCTTGACCCGGTCGAACGGCAGCGAGCGCAGCTGCGACAGGCTCGAGTAGCCGGTGCCGAAATCGTCGAGGCTGATGCGCACGCCCTGGTTCTTGAGGCTGGTGATGATCGTGCGCACCGCGCCGATGTTGTCGTGCAGGCAGCTTTCGGTGATCTCGATCTCGAACCGCTGCGGCGGGAAGCCGGCATCGTGGAGCATCTTGAGCAATTTGTGCGCGAACCACGGGTCGCGCAGCTGCAACGGCGAGACGTTGACCGACAACGACAGGGCCGAACTCCATTCGCGCGCGTCGGCCAGCGCCTGCTGGATCAGCGATTCGGACAGTTCGGCGATGACATCGATATCCTCGGCGATCGGAATGAACACCTCGGGATTGACCAGGCCGAACTGCGGCGATTGCCAGCGCGCCAGCATTTCGAAACCGACCAGTTCGCCGCTGGCGAGGTCTATCTGCTGTTCGTAGAAGGGCACGAATTCGCCCGCCGCAATGCCGCCGCGAATGCCCATTTCGAGCTCGTTGCGGAAGCGCAGCTCGCTTTCCATCGCCGCTTCGAACCAGTGGAACCGGTGCCGGCCGCGCTTCTTGGCGTGGTACATCGCGATATCGGCGCGATGGAGCAGCGTATCGCTGTCTGCGCGATCGTCACTGGGCCCGGCGCTCGAGGCGATGCCGATCGATACCGTGGCCTGGTAGGTTCCGGTGCCATCGACAATCGGGGCCGCGACGGCGTCGAGGATCGCAGCGGCAAGGCGGTCGACGGTATCGCGCGCCTCGGGCTCGTAGGCCAGCGCGCAGGCGAACTCGTCGCCGCCGATGCGCGCGGCGACGCCGCCTTCGGGCAGCACCGCGGACAACCGGCGCGCGGTTTCGGCCAGCACCTTGTCGCCCATGGCATGACCGTTCAAATCGTTGATCTGCTTGAAGTTGTCGAGATCGACCATCAGCACCGCAACGTCGCGCTGCTGGGTCACGGCCTGCGCCAGCAGCGCGTCGATCGCCGGTCCGCCGCTGCGGCGATTGAAGCAGCCGGTCAGCGGATCGATCGAGGCGAGCTCGTGCGCCACGGCCTCGGCCTTGCGCCGTTCGCCCACCTCGCGCTGCAGGTCGGCGTAACGGCGCCAGCCGAAGATCAGCAGCGCGACGTTGAGCAGCAGCGCGTTGGTCAGGAGCGCGTCGGGCGCCGCCCCGGTGCCGAGCCAGGAACGCACGATCTTGGGCATGATCGAGCCGCCGGTGCCGACGAACAGGATGATCGCCGCCACGGCAATGCCCAGCGTAACGATATCGCGATCCGCCGCGCCGATAGCGCTGGGCGTTGCTGCGCGAGGTGTGGACGTGTCCGTCACCCGGTCGTGGCCCCCCAAGTAGAGCGGGCCTTATCGTGCGCTGTGCTCAATTTTCAGTTAATTGCACCTGCGTAAAAGCGGCGATAAGGCGCGGCCCCGGAGGGACCCCGATGACCGCGAGCCGCTGGCTGATCAAATCCGAACCCGCCGCCTATAGCTGGGACGACCTCGTGCGCGAGGGCGAAACGCTGTGGGACGGCATTCGCAATCACACCGCCAAGCTCAATCTGCGGGCGATGCAGAAGGGCGACCGGGCGTTCTTCTACCATTCGATGACCGACAAGGCGATCGTCGGCATTGTCGAGGTCAGCGAAGCCGGGATCGACGATCCAAAGGATCAGGCCTGGGCGGCGGTCAGGATAAAGCCGGTGCGTGCGCTAAAGCGGCCGGTCACGCTCGCCGAAGTGAAGGCCGACCTGGCGCTGGCGGACATCGAGCTGGTGCGCCTGTCGCGGCTGTCGGTTGCCGCAATCCGGCCGGCGGAATGGGATCGCGTCCTCGAGATTGCAAAGCATAAGGTCCGGAACGCCTCGGGAGCCCGGTGATTGATAGGATATCGACGCGACACAGGAGAACGATCGTGGGTGAACTGAAAGACAAGGCCAAGGGCCTCGGCAACCAAATTGCCGGCGAAGTGAAGAAGGCTTCGGCCGATCCCGACACCCGCGCCGAAGGCCGCGCGCAGGATGCCAAGGGCCACGCGCAGAACCTCAAGGGCGACATCAAGGGCGCGCTGGGCGACAAGATCTGACCCGCCCCAATCGCAACGAAAAGGCCGCCCGCGTGGCGGCCTTTTTCATGTTCGAGCGCGAAGATTTCATGTTCGAGCGCGAAGACTGCTGACGGTCGCTCCCGAGGCGCTCAATTGCTCGATCTCGGTCACGCAGTGGATCAGCCGCACGCCCGGGCGGCCGACCGCTCCTGCCAGCGCCGCGGCGAATTCGGCGGTCGTCTCGGCCCGCCGCGACCAGGCGCCGAACGCCGCACCGAGCGCAGCGAAATCGGGATTGGCGAGGTCGGTTGCGGCGACCCGGCCGGGATATTCGCGCTCCTGATGCATACGGATCGTGCCGTAAGCGCCATTGTCGATCACGATCACCAGCAGATCGCAGCCGTACTGGGCGGCGGTGGCCAGTTCCTGGCCGTTCATCAGGAAATCGCCGTCGCCGGCCACCGCGACGACCGTGCGATCGGGGAACCGGCGCGCGGCGGCGACCGCGGCGGGCAGGCCATAGCCCATCGCCCCGCACGTCGGCGCCAGTTGCGAGGGAAAGCCGGCATAGCGCCAGTAACGGTGCCACCAGCCGGAGAAATTGCCGGCGCCATTGCACACGATGGTATCGGCCGGCAGCAATCGGCTCGCCTCGCCCAGGCACGCGGCCAGGTCGAGCGCAAAGCCGCGGTCGGCTGGCGTCGACCAGGCGAGCCATTCGCGGTGCGCTTCGGCCCCGGCGTCGAACGGGATCACTTCGCTGTCGTCCCACAACGCCGCGCTTTCGGCGAATTCGCCGGGCGAGGCGCATAGGGCGAGGTCGGCGCGGTATACCCGGTTGAGCTCGGCCGGGTCGGGGTGGACGTGGATCAGCACCTGGCCCGGATGATCGGGGGTGATGAGTGTGTAGCCATCGGTGGTCGCCTCGCCCAGCCGCGCGCCGACCGCCAGCACCAGGTCTGCCGCCCTTATCCGCTCGACCAGCTTGGGGTTCGGCCCATAGCCAAGGTTGCCGGCATAGACCGGCGAATCGGTAGCAATCGCGTCCTGGCGGCGGAACGCAGTCGCCACCGGCAGTCCGATCCGTTCGGCGAAAGCGGCGAAGTATTCGCGCGCGCGCGGTCCCCAACCGGCGCCGCCGACGATCGCCACCGGCGCGGCGGCATCGGCCAACAGCGCCATCAGCGCGGCCATGGCATCGGGGCAGGGGGCCTGGGCGGGCCTGTGCACGAACGGGCGCGGCGCGGCCCCGATCCCGCTTTCGTGCAGCATGTCCTCGGGCAGAGCGAGCACCACCGGGCCGGGCCGGCCGGAGATCGCGGTGGCATAGGCGCGGGCGACGAATTCGGGGATCCGCGCCGCGTCGTCGATCCGCGACGCCCATTTGGCGAGCGGGGCGAACATCGCCGCGAAGTCGACTTCCTGGAACCCCTCGCGCCCCTGCATCGCGCGGTCGACATCGCCGATGAACAGGATCATCGGCTGCGAATCCTGGAACGCGACGTGGACGCCGATGCTGGCATTGGTCGCGCCCGGGCCGCGGGTGACGAAGCAGATGCCCGGACGCCCTGTCATTGCCCCATCGGCGCAAGCCATGAACGCAGCGCCGCCTTCCTGGCGGCAGGTCACGGTCTCGATCCCCGGCGTATCGCGCAGTGCATCGAGCACCGGCAGGAAGCTTTCGCCAGGAACGGTGAACACCCGGTCGCAGCCCTGTTCGGCCAGGCAATCGACAAGCAGGCGGGCGGCAGTACGCGGCATCGCAGCGGCGTTAGCGGGGCCGGGCGGGCGCGGCAATCGGCGCGCGGTTGTCCCGCTTGTGGACATTAGCCATGAGGCCGCTGGCCAATGGTTAGCAAAGTCTTACCACTGGCCCTGATGAGACGCGCCCTGGTCCTGACGGATGAATCCGCCCGCAATCTATTTCGCGCCCGGCAAGCGCCGCATTGGCGCGAAGATCGTCACGAACTGGCCGAACCGCGGGTGCCGTGGCGCAAGCGATTGTTTCGCGAACAGCGTATTCTCGAAGACGTGCGCGGTTTTGCGCAGACCTATGTGGCCTGCCTGTTCGCCGTGATGGCGTTCATCCTCTAATCGAGGGTCAGTTTGGCGCAGGCCAGGGCGTGCTTTTCCGCCCGGTGCAGCCGCAGGCCCAGCCAGGCCGAAATCAGGCACATCACCGCGGAAAGCAGCAGTTGCTCGACGATCGGCACGCCGATTGCGCTCAAGCCCCCGGCGATGAGCGTGCCGGCGACCATCGCGCCCGAATTGACGATATTGTTCGCGGCCACCATCCGCGCTGCCACCGACGGATCGCACTTGGTGGTGAGGAAGGCATAGAGTGGGACCACGAACATGCCGCCGGCGATGGCGATGAACAGCAGCGTCGCCAGCACCAGCGGGGCGAGCGGCTGCGCGAGGAATTCACCGACGCTGAGCAGATGCTGCGAGGCCACGTCGCTGGTCCATTCGTGGCACACAAACCAGAACGCGGCGACGAATGCGCCCATGAACAGGACGGCGACCGGCGCATAGCGTGCCGAGACGTTGCCTTTGAGCAGGGCGTTGATCGCCACTGAACCGATCGCCACCCCGACCGAGAAGATCACCAGAAACAGGCTGGCGACTTCCTTGCTGGCCATCAGCACGTTCTTGGCCAGCGGCGGAAACTGGATGAACAGCACCGCGCCGATGGTCCAGAAGAAGCTGATCGCCAGGATCGCGTAGAACACTTCGTCGATGTGCATGGTCTTGCGCACGAGATTGATCGAGGCGCGCAACAGATGCCAGTCGAGCGGCTGGCCGCGTTCGGCGGGCGGGGCGGGGGGAACCTGGCGGCTGGTCAGATAGCCGATCAGCGCGGTGATCACGACGCCGGCCGCGGCCGCTTCGACCGGGATGTAGCCGGCCAGGATCGTGCCCGCGAGGATGGCGATGTAGGTGCCCGCTTCGACCAGCCCGGTGCCGGCCAGCACTTCGTGCTTTTCGAGGTGCTGCGGCAGGATGGCGTACTTGATCGGCCCGAAGAACGTCGAATGGACGCCCATCGCAAACAGCGCCAGCAGCATCAGCGGGATCGCCACGGCGGTGGTCAGCACGCCCTGCCAGGCCATCAGCAGGCCGATCGCGCCGATCGTCATGATGCCGATCTCGGCCGCCTTGACCCAGCGGATGATATGCGCCTTGTCGCGCATGTCGGCGAGCTGGCCCGACAGCGCCGAAAGGATGAAGAACGGCAGGATGAACATCCCCGAGGCGATGGCGCTGAACTGCGCTTCGGCAGCTTCGGAATTGTACACCTGATAGACCACGAACAGGACCATCGCGTTCTTGAACAGGTTATCATTGAACGCGTTGAGCAGCTGGGTGGCGAACAGCGGCAGGAACCGGCGCTGCCGCAGCAGGTAGGTAGACGTCAGCATATCCTGCCCGGGCGGCCTCTCACTGGCGTGTGCTTAGGCTCATCGTTGTTAAGAACAACCTCGCGGCGCTTTTTTTCCGAAGGCCACACGCGCTAGGCAGGCGGACATGATGTCGTTGCCGAACATCCTGACGTTATCGCGAATCGCCGCGATCCCCTTGCTGGCGTTCTTTCTGTGGTGGCCGGACTGGGCGTTCGGCTATCTCGTCGCCTTCGCGCTGTACTGCCTGATGGGGTTTACAGACTATTTCGACGGCTACCTGGCCCGCTCGAGCGGGGCGGTCAGCCGGCTCGGCGTGTTCCTCGATCCGATCGCCGACAAGATCATGGTCGCTGCGGTCATCCTGGTCCTCACCGGGCAGGGCGTGCTGCGCGGGCCCTATGTGGGCGACATGCACATCATCGCCGGGCTGATCATCCTGGTGCGCGAAATCGCGGTGTCGGGCCTGCGCGAATTCCTTGGCGGATCGCAGGTCTCAATTCCGGTCAGCCGGCTGGCGAAATGGAAGACCACGTTTCAGCTCGTCAGCCTCGGCGCGCTGATCCTCGGCCATGGCTTGCCGGGGTGGAACATGATGCTCGGTTCGATCGAGGCCAATGTCCCGCACACGGTGGGCCTGACCACGCTTTGGGGCGCGGCGATCCTGACGCTGGTGACCGGGTGGGACTACCTGCGCGTCGGCCTCAAGCACATGGATTGACGGGGCTTAATCCGCCTCTCCCACGAACGCGAACGCATCAAGCATGCCGCTGCTATACCACGGTTTCTGGTACCCATCCTTGACCAGCTGGGCTGAAACTCTCCGCAGCAGCACTTCAATCGCCACGTCGGGGGCGAGCAAATTATCGGCCAATGTCCTGGCGAACGGACTGTTGCCGCCTTCTTCCCCATCCGGCGCGGTTTGGCCGAGCCCGGTCGAGAACGCGATCATCACGTTGCGCTCAGGATCGAGGCCCCGCGCGTCCATTTCACTCAGACCTTCCTGAGCGACCGCGCGCAGTTCCTTGTCGACCTTGTTGGGCCGGCAAGCGTCGAGGATCAGAATATTGGTGTGCGCTTCGCCGCCCGTGATCATCGCCCAAAGAACCCGGTCGGCCTCGAACCCATAGCGCGAGATGTCTTCGGGCGATTTGATCGAGGCATCGGTCGGCATGAGATAGTTGCTGCCGTAAGACTGCAACCCGTGCCCGGCAAAGTAGAACAGCCCCACAGCGTCCGGTCCCGCCTCGCGAAGACGGTCGCGAAACGCCTTGATCCCCGCCTCCATGCTTGCGTGGGTGGCGTCGGGCAACGGGGGCATCACCTCGAAGTCCGCCTTTCGCAGCACTTCGGCCATCAGCTCGGCATCGCGAGAGGCGTTGTCGAGCCGCCCCAGATAGCCGTGATAGTCGGTATTGCCGACGACGAGCGCGATGCGGGTGGGCCTGGCGCCTGCCGGTTGCGCGAGCATGGTCGTGCACAAGGCTATGATCAAACAGGCGACGCGCATCGCAATCCCCCCTTCGCGGCCCTGTCTAATCCGCCCGCCGCTCGCTCGCCAGCAGTTTGAATCCGTCGGTGCCGGGACGATTTCGGCGCGCCAGCAGACATTCGTGGCCGGCGGCCGGCGGGGCAATTGCCAAGCATTTGGCGCCAATTGCAAAGCGGGATCGGCCGCGGATCGTCATGGGAACCGGCCCGGTGTCCGGTGGGCGCGGCGGCCCGGGACCGAAGGTGGCCCTTCGGGTCGTTACAACCGGTTTTTAAGGCCGCCCTTTCGGCCCGCTCCGGTACCGCGCCCACTTTCTAGCCATTGCGAAGTTCCTGCGCCAACAGCCTGAAATCGTCGGCGCGGGGGCTGTTCTTGCGCCACACCAGCGCAATCTCACGGGTGGGGTCGCGTGCTTTCAGCGGCCGGGCCACGACCTGCGTATTGTGCAGGATGCCGGCGTCGATTGCCATCTGCGGCAGCATCGTCACGCCCAGGCCATTGTCGACCATCTGCACCAGCGTGTGCAGCGAAGTGCCGATCATCGCGGCCGAACCGCGCAGTTCAGGGCGATTGCAGGCCGACAACGCATGTTCCTTCAGGCAATGCCCATCCTCGAGCAGCAGCAGCCGCTCGGGGTCGATCATCGCCGCGGTGACCGCATCGGGCGGATCGCGCGGTTCACCGGGGGGAAAGGCGACATAGAGGCGATCGTCGCCGATATGCGCGGCCTCGACCTCGCCGGTGGCGAAGGGAAGGGCGAGGAGCACGCAATCGGCCCGGCCGTGATGCAGCGATTCGATCGCATCGCCGCTGGTTTCCTCGCGCAGGTAGAGCTTGAGTTGCGGCCGTTCCCGGCGCAGCCGCGGCAGCATGCGCGGCAGCAGGAACGGAGCGATCGTGGGGATGACGCTCATCCTGAGCTCGCCCGACAGCGGCTTGCCGCTGGCCTGGACAAGGTCGCTCAGCTCCTCGGCCTCGCGCAGCAGGCGGTGGGCCTTGGCGACGACCGCATTGCCGAGCGGGGTGAAGCGGACCACCCGCCGGCTGCGCTCGACCAGCGTCACGCCGAGTAGCGATTCGAGCTCGCGGATGCCGGCCGACAGGGTCGATTGGGAGACGAACATCGCCTCCGCCGAGCGGCCGAAATGGCCATGTTCGTGCAGCGCGGCAAGGTATTGCAGCTGCTTGATAGTGGGGAGGTAAGTGCTCACCCTATGCCCTTAGCTCGTCATTGCGAGCGAAGCGAAGCAATCCAGGTGTAGCGCGCAAACACCTGGATTGCTTCGTCGCGTTGCGCCTCGCCATGACGAAGGCGGGACTATTCCGCCGCCTGCTCCTCGCCGTTGTCGAGCAGGCTGAGGTTCGGCCCGTCCTCATCTTCGTCGGGTGCCACAAAGGCGGAAGCTGCTTCAGCCTCGGCTTGCGTTTCGCGGTCGATGCGGCTCATCTTGAGGCGCCCTTTCTCGACCCCGAACCCCACCCGGCCTTCGACCAGTTCGAGCGCGTCGCGGCCGAACACTTCGTAGCGCCAGCCCTCGAGCACCGGCAACTTGCGCACGCCGGCAGCGAGCGCCTCAAGCTCCTCGGAGCGGGTCAACAGCCGCGCGGCGACGTCGATCTCACGAGTGCGGATCTTGAGCAGCAGCTTGAGCAGATCGGCGACTAGGGCGCCCTCCTTGCCGAGCGGCGCGCCGCGCTTGGGCTTGTCGGGCAGTTCCTCGTCGGGCAGCGGCTCGGCCGCATTCAGCACTTTCATCAGCCGGCGGCCGATGTCGTTGTCGCGCCAGGCCTGGCTGAGCCCGCGGACTTTGGCGAGGTCTTCCTGCTTGGTCGGCGGATGGCTGGCGATGTCGGCCAGCGTCTCGTCGCGCATGATACGGCCGCGCGGGATGTCCTTGGCCTGGGCTTCGGATTCGCGCCAAGCGGCCACGGCTTTCAGCCGCCCGAGCACCGCCGCGCTGCGGCTGGGCGCGCGGATGCGATGCCACGCTGTCGCAAGATCGTTGGCGTAATTGCTGGGATCGGCCAGTTTTTCCATCTCGGCGTCGAGCCAGACGCCGCGCCCGGTCTTGATCAGCCGCTTGAGGATGCGCGGGAATATCCGCGCCAGATAAGTCACGTCGCCGATCGCATATTCGATCTGCCGCTCGGTCAGCGGGCGGCGGCTCCAGTCAGTAAAGCGAGCGCCTTTGTCGATCGTTTTGCCGAGCCACGATTCGACCAGATTGGCATAGCCGATCTGTTCGGACTGGCTGATCGCCATCATCGCGATCTGCGTATCGAAGATGGGGTGCGGGGTCTTGCCGGTCAGGTTGTAGATGATTTCCACATCCTGCCCGCCGGCGTGGAAGACCTTGAGCACGTCCTCGTTGTTGCAGAACAGCTCGAGCATCGGCGAAAGGTCGATCCCGTCGGCCAGCGGATCGATCGCGGCGGCCTCTTCCTCGTTGCCGAGCTGGACCAGGCACAGCAGCGGGTAATAAGTGTTCTCGCGCATGAATTCGGTGTCGACGGCGACGAATTCGGACTGCGCCAAGCGCTCGCACAACTCGGCCAGCGCTTCGGTGGTGGTGATCAACGGATGTATTTTCATCGCTGTGTCTTCTGGTTGGACCCGTGCGGGCCCGCGGCTTGGACGAAGGGCGGCCGGCGCCATGAAAACCGCCGCAACCGGGCAGTCATCGGGCCGCGCCTATCCCCCTGCCTGATCGGGCCGGCGTTGGAAAGCGCACCGGGCGCGCCGCGGCGGGGATTTCCACGCAATTAGGGCATCCGGGCCACAGCGCGGCGCCGCCGCATCGCGAAGGTTGACTTTGCGCCGCCCAGAGTGTGTGAGCCGCCGCTTCCACGCCAACGCCGTTTTTCGCCGAGAGACCATGCACGCCTATCGTTCGCACACTTGCGCCGCGCTGCGCTCCGATCATGTCGGCGAGACCGTCCGCCTGTCGGGCTGGGTCCACCGCAAGCGCGACCACGGCGGGGTGCTGTTCGTCGACCTGCGCGATCACTATGGGCTGACGCAGATCGTCTGCGACGGTGATTCCGCTGCGTTCGGGCTGCTCGATGGGTTGCGGCTCGAAAGCGTCGTTACCATCGATGGCACCGTCAAGGCGCGCGCCGAAGGCACCGCCAACCCGAACCTGCCGACCGGTGCGATCGAGGTCTATGCGCGCGAAGCCACGGTGCAGAGCCGCGCCGATGAGCTGCCGTTGCCGGTGGCGGGCGAGCAGGAATACCCGGAGGAGATCCGCCTCAAGTACCGCTTCGTCGACCTGCGGCGTGAGCGCGTCCACGCCAACATTATGCTGCGCTCGAACGTCATCGCGTCGCTGCGGCGGCGGATGATCGGGCAGGGCTTCACCGAGTTCCAGACCCCAATCCTGGGCGCCTCCAGCCCAGAGGGCGCGCGCGATTATCTGGTGCCGAGCCGCCTCCACCCGGGCCGCTTTTACGCGCTGCCGCAGGCGCCGCAGATGTTCAAGCAGCTGCTGATGGTCGCCGGGTTCGACCGCTATTTCCAGATCGCGCCGTGCTTCCGCGACGAGGATCTGCGCGCCGACCGCAGCCCCGAATTCTACCAGCTCGACTTCGAGATGAGCTTCGTCACCCAGGAAGACGTGTTCCAGGCGATCGAGCCGGTGCTCGCCGGCGTGTTCGAAGAATTCGCGAACGGCAAGGCGGTGACGCCGGCCGGCAGCTTCCCGCGCATCCCTTATGCCGAGGCACTGCTCAAGTACGGCACCGACAAGCCGGATCTTAGAAATCCGCTGCTTATCAGCGATGTCACACAGCATTTCACGACGTCGGGCTTTGGCCTGTTCGAAAAGATCGTTGGCGGCGGGGGCGTGGTCCGCGCGATTCCCGCGCCGGCGACGCACGACAAGAGCCGCAAGTTCTTCGACGATATGAACGATTGGGCGCGGCGCGAAGGCTTCGCCGGGCTCGGCTACGTCACCCGCAAGCATGGCGAGTTTGGCGGACCCATCGCCAAGAACCACGGCACGGAGGGCATGGACGCGCTCTATGTCGAGCTCGGCCTGGGCGAAAACGACGGGCTGTTCTTCGCTGCCGGCAAGGAAAAGGACGCGGTCAAGCTGGCCGGTGCCGCGCGCACCCGGGTGGGCGAGGAACTGGGCCTGATCCCCGACGATCGGTTCGATTTCTGCTGGATCGTCGACTTCCCGATGTTCGAATTCGACGAAGAGGCGAAGAAGGTCGATTTCAGCCACAACCCCTTCTCGATGCCGCAGGGCGAGATGGAGGCGCTGGAAACGCAGGATCCGCTGTCGATCCTCGCCTGGCAGTACGACATCGTCTGCAACGGCTACGAGCTGTCGTCGGGCGCGATCCGCAACCATCGTCCCGACATCATGTACAAGGCGTTCGAAATCGCCGGTTACAGCCGCGCGGATGTCGACACCAACTTCTCCGGCATGATCGAAGCGTTCAAGCTCGGCGCCCCGCCGCACGGCGGCTCGGCGCCGGGGATCGACCGCATCGTCATGCTGCTGGCCGACGAGCCCAACATCCGCGAAGTCATCGCCTTCCCGCTTAACCAGCGCGCGCAGGACCTGATGATGGGCGCGCCGAGCGAAGTGCCACCCCGCGCACTGCGCGATGTGCATGTGCGGTTGGCCGAGCCGCCGAAGGCATCGTAATCGCCCCGGCACTTGCGCTGACCTGCCGCGTTCATTAGGGCGACAGCCAATTCAACCCCTGCTTCGAGAGGGCCTACCATGAGCGACACCGCCGACCGCGTGAAGAAGATCGTCGTCGAGCACCTCGGCGTCGAGGAAGACAAGGTCACGCCTGACGCGAGCTTTATCGACGATCTGGGCGCCGACAGCCTCGACATCGTCGAGCTGGTGATGGCGTTCGAAGAAGAATTCGGCGTCGAAATCCCCGACGATGCGGCCGAGAAGATCAACACCGTCGGTGACGCCAACCGTTACATCGACGAACACAAGGGCTAAGTCCCGTTTTCTTCCCGTGGCTCCAGGCTGACGCTTGGCCGGCGGGCTTCAGACAGGCTCGGCCCCATCACGGGCTGGGCCTGTTTCGTTTCGGAGAGACACTATGCGCCGAGTGGTCGTAACCGGATTGGGCCTCGTCACTCCGCTGGGTGGCAATGTCGAGACGACCTGGGCCAACATCCTCGCCGCCAAGAGCGGCGCGGGCCCGATCACCCATTTCGACGCCTCGGACCAGAAATGCCGGATCGCCTGCGAAGTGAAGCCGGCGGATCACGAATACGGCTTCGATCCTTCGCTGCGGGTCGATCACAAGGTGCAGCGTCAGGTCGACCCGTTCATCGTCTTCGGGCTCGATGCGGCGGGGCAAGCGATCGAGGATGCGGGCCTGACCGAGATGGACGAGGCGACGCGGCTGCGCGCCGGCGTGTCGATCGGCTCGGGCATCGGCGGGCTGCCGGGGATCGAAAGCGAATCGCGGGTCCTGGCGGAAAAGGGTCCAGGCCGCGTCTCGCCGCACTTCGTCCACGGGCGGCTGATCAACCTCATCAGCGGGCAGGTGTCGATCAAGTACGGGCTGATGGGGCCGAACCACGCGGTCGTCACCGCATGTTCGACCGGGGCGCATTCGATCGGTGACGCGGCGCGGATGATCAAGGACGGCGATGCCGACATCATGCTGGCCGGCGGGGCCGAGGCGACGATCTGCCCGATCGGCATCGCCGGGTTCGCCCAGGCGCGCGCGCTGAGCACCAATTTCAACGACGAGCCGACCCGCGCCAGCCGGCCGTACGACATCGCTCGCGACGGCTTCGTGATGGGCGAGGGCGCCGGCGTGGTGGTGCTCGAGGAATCCGAGCACGCCAAGGCCCGCGGCGCCAAGATCTACGCCGAAGTCGCCGGCTATGGCCTGTCGGGTGACGCTTATCACGTCACCGCGCCACATCCCGAAGGCTCGGGTGCTTTCCGCTCGATGGAGATGGCGCTGAAGAAGGCTGGGCTGACCCCGTCGGACATCGACTACATCAATGCCCACGGCACCTCGACCCCGCTGGGCGATGAACTGGAACTGGGCGCGGTGCGCAAGCTGTTCGGCAATGCGATCGGCAATGTCTCGATGAGCAGCACCAAATCGGCGATCGGCCACCTGCTGGGCGGTGCCGGCGCGGTCGAGTCGATCTTCTGCATCCTGGCGATGCGCGACCAGATCGCGCCGCCGACGCTCAACCTCGATAACCCGTCCGAAGGGTGCGAGGGCGTCGACCTGGTGCCGCACCAGGCCAAGCCGCGCGAAATCCGCGCCGTGCTCAACAACAGCTTCGGGTTCGGCGGTACCAACGCCAGCCTGGTGATGACGCAGGTCGCGTAAGGTCGCAGGCATGCCCCGCAAGCTCTGGCTCGTTGGCGTCGTGCTCGCCCTGCTTGCCGTGGGGCTGGCGGGGGCTTCCACCTGGAGCTGGTGGGGGTCGAGCCAGGTCGACGAGGATACCGCGTTCGTGGTTCCGTCGGGCTCGTCGCTGACCTCGGTCGCGGACAAGCTCGAGGACGAGGGGCTCGTATCGTCCGCCGACACTTTCCTGTTGTGGGCCAAGGTCCTCGGCAGCGGCGATCCGATCAAGGCGGGCGAATTCCTGGTGCCGGCGGGATCGAGCGCGTCGGACATTCTCGACACATTCCAGCACGGCGATGTGATCCGCCGCTTCGTGACCATTCCCGAAGGCTTGCCCTCGATAATGGTCCGCGAGCGGTTGCTGGCCGAACCGCTGCTGACCGGGCCGGTGCCGATGCCGGCGGAGGGTTCGGTCCTGCCCGAAAGCTACGATTTCGAACGCGGCGAAACGCGCGCCGCAGTGCTGGCGCGGATGCAGACGGCGATGCGCGAGACGATCGCCGAGCTGTGGCCCAAGCGCGCCTCCGGCATCGTCGTCACCAACCCGGCGGAAGCGGTAACGCTGGCTTCGATCGTCGAGAAGGAAACCGGCGTTGCCCGCGAACGCCGGATGGTCGCCGGGCTCTATTCCAATCGTGTGCGGCAGGGGATGCTGCTGCAGGCCGATCCGACGATCATCTACCCGATCACCAAGGGCAAGCCGCTCGGCCGCCGCATCCGCCAGAGCGAGATTTCGGCGGTCAACGGCTACAACACCTACACCATGGTCGGGCTGCCGCGCGGGCCGATCACCAACCCGGGCCGCGCCTCGATCGAAGCCGTGCTCAATCCGGCCAGGACCGATGCGTTGTACATGGTGGCGGACGGCAAGGGCGGGCACGAGTTTGCCAGCACGCTCGACCAGCACAATGCCAACGTGGCGCGCTGGTTCGCCATCCGCCGCGCCCGCGGCGAGATGTGACCCCGGAACAAGTCCGGGGTGACCGGCCGGAACAAGTCCGGGGTGACCGACCGGAACAAGTCCGGGCTGACCGGCCAAGCCTGGTAACCTCCGCGCCGCTGATCATTACCGCCGAGCTGCCTGCCGACCTACAGGCTTGGGCCGATGGATTGCGGCGCGCGCACTTTCCGCCGGAGCGGAACCACCTCGCCGCGCATGTCACGCTGTTCCACACGCTGCCGCCGGGTTGCGAGGGCGAAGCGCGGGCGGCGCTGGCGAATCTCGCCAAGTGCGCGCCGCCGGCGGGCCGGTTGGCGGGGCTGATGCCGCTGGGCGGCGGGACTGCGCTCAGGCTCCAAAGCCAGGCGCTGTTGGCCATGCGCGCCGAACTGGCCGAACGCTTTCACGGCTTGCTGACCACGCAGGACCAGGCCCCGTCGCGGCTCCACGTCACGATTCAGAACAAGGTCGCGCCCACCGCCGCCAAGGCCTTGCAAGCCGAGCTTGCGCCGCTGATTTCCCCGCGCGATTTCGCCTTCGCCGGCCTCGCGCTTCATGCCTATCGCGGCGGGCCGTGGCAGCCGCTCGGCCGCTGGCCATTCCGCGGTTGACCGGCCCCCGGCACCGCCCTAGATGCGCGGCCCTGCCCATGGGGCGGAGTAGCTCAGCTGGTTAGAGCAGCGGAATCATAATCCGCGTGTCGGGGGTTCAAGTCCCTCCTCCGCTACCACCTTCACCCGTTAGAACACCGCCGCTGCGGCGTGGACGATCAGCGCCAGCAGGATCAGGCTCGACAGCGCGAACAGTGCAAACCGGGCCAGCACGCGGTTGACAGTCGCCTGGACCAGCGAGTGCACCACCCGGACACCGAAGTACCCCCAACCCAGCCACAAGTTGAAACCATCGCCCTGGCCGATGATCGCCAGCGTGATGGCGATCGCGTAGAACACCGTCGGCGCTTCATGCAGGTGGTTGTAGTTGTGCGCCTTCCACTGGATTTGCGGCGCGAGCAGGCGGTCGAGCGTGACGTCGGGATCGCTCGCCAAGGTGTTTGGATCGACCTCCAGCTTGCGCATCGCGGGAATGCGGGTGGCGTACATCCACACCCACATCACCATCGTCCAGATCGCCAGTGCCACCACCGGCTGCAGAATTCCCATGCCCACCATCGTTCCCCTCCTTCGATAACGTTATACCAGGGCCTGGGCAAAGCGCGCCGCGTCGACATTGCCGCCGGTGACCATCACCACCGTTCGCCCGTCCGCCGGAACCTTGCCGGCCAAGACCGCTGCCAGGCCAGCGGCCGCGCCCGGCTCCACCACCAGGCGCAAGTGCGCAAAGGCGAAGCGCATGGCGCCGCGCACCTCGTCATCGGTGATCGTGAGCGCCGGGGCCGCCCGATCGCGCAGGACGGCAAGGTTGATCTCGCGGGCGACCGGGGCTTGCAGGCAATCGCAGATCGTCGGCGGCCCGCCGGGGGGCAGCCGCAGCGGCTCCCCCGCGGCGAGGCTTTGTCCGATTACGTCCCAACCGACCGGCTCGACCGGCACAATTTCGGCCGCGGGGCAGGCGAGGGCGAGGCCGGCGCTCAGCCCGCCGCCGCCGCACGGCACGACGATCCGTGTCGGACCACCGCCGGCCGCCTGTTCGAGCTGCGCGGCGAGCTCGATCCCGACGCTGCCCTGGCCTTCGATCACCCAGGGATCGGCATAAGCGTGGACCAACGTCGCGCCCGTCCGATCGACGATCTCGGCGGCGATGGCGTCGCGATCGCCGCTCTGGCGGTCATAGAGCACCGCCTCGGCACCCAGCGCGCGCGTGCGTTCGAGCTTCACCGCCGGCGCATCGGCCGGCATCACGATCGTCGCGGCGATACCCAGTTCGCGCGCTGCCCAGGCCACCCCTTGCGCATGATTGCCGCTCGACACGCCGACCACGCCGGCGGCCCGCTCCATTTCGGAAAGATCGGTCAACCGGTGCCAGGCACCGCGAATCTTGAATGCGCCGATCGGTTGCAGGCATTCGGCCTTGGCCCACACCGTTGCGCCAGCGATCTCGAACGGAATCAGCGGGGTAGGGGGCAGCCGCGCGGCCACTTTTTCGGCGGCGCGCAACACGCCTTCGCGGGTCGGGTCCCTCGTCGTCATGGCGCGGGGACCTCGCATATTTACTTGCCCCCCTCCAGCCTCTATCGGGCGCGCCTTTTCGGGGAACCGGGCCGGTGAGCGACCCGTTGCCCGGTGAACTGGAAGGACATCGATCGATGAGTGACGGCAAGATCAACGACACCCGCAAGGCCGAGCTGCTATCGACCGAAGTCGAGCATATCGACATCACCCAGTTCGATTCGCGCCCGCTGATCGAAGCGATGGGCAAAATGAGCTTCACCAGCCGCGACCTTGCCCGGGCCACGCGCATCTACAACCAGATGCTCGAGGACAAGGACTGCTCGATCTTCCTGGTCATCGCCGGATCGACCAGTGCCGCGGGTTGCATGGATCTCTATGCCGAGCTGGTCCGCTCGAACATGGTGGACGGGATCGTCGCCACCGGCGCGACCATCGTCGACATGGATTTCTTCGAGGGGCTTGGCCACAAGCACTACCAGGCGCTCGAAATCCCCGACGACGATACGCTGCGCAGCCTCTACATCGACCGCATCTACGACACCTATATCGACGAGGAAGACCTCCAGCACGTAGATCACACGGTGTTCGAGATCGCCGAAACGCTCGAGCCCAAGGCTTATTCGAGCCGCGCCTTCATCCGCGAGATGGGCAAGTACCTCGTTGAGCACGGTAAGAAGGACAACAGCCTGGTCAAGCTCGCCTACGAGCACGACGTGCCGATCTTCTGCCCGGCGTTCACCGACAGCTCGGCCGGGTTCGGGCTGGTCAAGCATCAGGTCGACGCGATGAAGTTGCAGCGGCCTTACCTGACGATCGATTCGATCGCCGACTTCCGCGAGCTGACCGAGATCAAGATTGCCGCCGGCACGACCGGCCTGTTGATGGTCGGCGGCGGGGTGCCGAAGAACTTCATCCAGGACACCGTGGTCTGCGCCGAAATCCTCGGTCACGAGGATGTCGAAGTGCACAAGTACGCGGTGCAGATCACCGTCGCCGACGTGCGTGACGGCGCCTGCTCATCCTCGACGCTGCAGGAAGCGGCCAGCTGGGGTAAGGTCAACACCGGGATCGAACAGATGGTCTTCGCCGAAGCCGCCTCGGTCATGCCGCTGCTGGCCAGCGACGCATGGCACCGCAACGGCGGCAAGAACCGCGTCAAGCGCCGCTGGGCCAAACTGTTCGACTAAGCCGCGCGGAAAACCCCCTCAGGCGCAGGGAAAGGCATTCATCAGCGCCTCGATCACCACGATCGCGGCTGAGCGGGCGCCGTCTTCGGGGTGCGCCTGCAGGTGATCGACCACCGCCTGGCCGACGCGCGCGTTGTTGACCGTCTGCGGCACGCACACCGCGGGCCGCGCGAATGCCGAGTGGGTAGCGTGCAGCGAATCGAGCACGCCGAGCGCGTAGGCCACGCAGCCTTCCGGGTCCGCGGCACACAGCTGCGCCAGGCGCGCGCCGGTGACGCGGACCGCATATGGCGCCGTTATCGAAGCCGGCGCCTCTTGCGCCACCGCCGCTACCGAACCGGCCGACAGCGCCCCGGCGATCAGCCATTGGATCGTGCGCATAAACAACTCCTTGATAAACAAGCCGCACCTCGATCGGTCGGGCGAGCGGAAAGGATGCCCTTTTCAGCATGGCCGAGGCTGAATGCAACCTGTCGCGAAAGCCATCGCTTTTCACTTGCAGTTCAGCCGCGCCCGAATATATCGCGCCCTCGCTGCCCCATGGGGACTTCCAAACCGCAAGGCAGCTTCCGTGTTGAACTTGGCCGCAAGGCCTATTGGGGGTCCCTTGAATTGCACCATTTTCCTGACGCCAAGGCTGTAATCCGCGCCCTTTCGCCGGATGAACCCGTGATCTGCAACCGCCCGCACGCCGCGGCGCGGGCGGCGCGATTCTTTGCCGAAAAGTTTCCCGGCAAATCGATGTATGCGGTCAAGGCGAATCCTTCGCCCGAGCTGCTGCAGATCCTGTGGGATGCCGGGATCACGCACTTCGATGTCGCCTCGATCGCCGAAGTGCGGCTGGTTCGCGAACTGCTGCCGGCCGCCACGCTGTGCTTCATGCACCCGGTCAAGACCGCCAGCGCGATCGAAGAGGCGTACCGCGACCACGGCGTACGCACCTTCAGCCTCGATACGCATGAGGAGCTGGAGAAGATCGTCACCGCGACGGATGCGGCCGAAGACCTGAATCTGCTCGTCCGCCTGCGCGTCTCGTCGGAACATTCCGAATTGTCGCTGGCGGCCAAGTTCGGCACCGATCTGGTCGATGCCGCCTCGCTGCTGCAGGCGACGCGCCAGCATTGCGACGCGCTCGGCATCTGCTTTCATGTCGGCAGCCAGGCGATGACGCCGTTCGCCTATGTCCAGGCGCTCGAACGCGTTCGCGCGGCGATCGCCGAAGCGGCGGTGACGGTCGACATCGTCGATGTCGGCGGCGGCTTCCCGTCGTCGTATCCGGGGATGGAGCCACCGCCGCTCGAGGACTATTTCGCGCTGATCCACCGGCACTTCGAAGCGCTGCCGATCTCTTATTCGGCCGAACTCTGGGCCGAGCCCGGCCGCGCGCTGTGCGCGGAATATTCGAGCCTGATCGTCAAGGTCGAGAAGCGCCGCGGCGACGAGCTCTACATCAACGACGGCGCCTACGGCGCGCTGTTCGACGCCGCTCACGTCGCCTGGCGCTTTCCTGTCGTCGCAATCGAAGACGATCTGCGAGGGGCCGACGCGCCGTTCGCGTTCTATGGCCCGACGTGCGACGATGCCGATTACATGAAGGGCCCGTTCCTGCTGCCGGCCGACATCCAGGCCGGCGATTATATCGAGATCGGCATGCTCGGCGCCTATGGCACGGCGATGAAGACGCGCTTCAACGGGTTTGGCAGTGCCGAGGCCGTCACGGTCACCGACGAGCCGATGGACAGTCTTTACACCGGCATGCGCCAGGATCCGCGCAAGAGCGATAACGTCGTCACCTTGCGCTGAGCTGGCAATGTGCGGAGCGGCGCCGCGCATAGCCACGGTTCAACGGGGCAGGGGTTGGCGAGCCCTGACGTCGCTGCGCGCCGCGACTCGGCGGCGCATAACCAAGTCGTAAACGATTGGATTGGCGGGTGAGCCGTCCCGATCCGGGACTCTTACGGTACGTGTGTTGGTCGCGCTGCCCGCCACTTCAATGCAGCCGCCTATCCTCGCTGCGCTGTTAACCGCATGGTTGCGAGGCATTTTTATGCGGACCCACAGCACAGAGACGGATCCGACGAGCCCCCGCGATGAGCCGTGCCTAACTAACGATCAAACGAGAATCTCTGTTGCACCCAATGGTTAAATCGCGTTAACAATAGGGTCGTCCGCAAAGGGACTTGGGCCATCTGCCCCGGGTTCGTGCTGGACTTTGGCAAATCAATAAAAGCCACAGCCAGTCAAGTCTTGTCCGCGCGCGGAGCTAAGCACCGCGCGCGATGTGCCGTGGAGAAATGCGATGACCGATTATACCTTGAACGCGGGCAATCCGACCGACGTCACTCTCGACGGTGTCATCTTTCAGCTTTCGGCCCCGCGCAACTCCGGCACGGGCGGGTACAACACGTTTCTCGCCATTCAAGATAACGACGGCACCGAACAAGGCTTCAATACCGACGCGCTACCAACCGCCGAAAATCAGATTGGCGATTCCAAGACCAGTTCGGTCAAACTCAGCTCAATTCCCGTAAAGGTGATCAACGGCACCGAGTATTTCGAAATCCGCCTTGATCTCAACGAGTCCGGCGGCGCCAAGCTGAACATCGACCTCAACGCCTTGCAGATCTTCACCGGTGCCCTCGATCTCGATCCAGGGGCGGGCGTAAATCTTGTCGACACGCTGGCCGAGCTCAACGGCCTGGCCAAGCGCTACGACATGGACTTCGGCGGTAACGACAACCGTATCCATCTTGCCGACAACAGTTCGGGCAGCGGCACCGACAACTACACCATCCTGGTTCCCGTCTCTAAGTTCGCGGGTGCCAATTTCGCCACCGATTACCTCTACCTCTTCGCCCAGTTCGGCACCGCCGCGCCTAGCATTTACGATGCCGAAGGCGGCTTCGAAGAATTCAACCTGCAGACCGCCGGCACGGTCACCGGCACCAAGTTCAACGACCTCGACAGCGATGGCAACGTCGATGCCGGGATCGACGGCCCGATCGGCAACGTCACAATCCAGCTGATCTTTGGCGACATCAATCACGACGGCATCCAGCAGGTCGGCGAGACGACCTTCGTGGTGCGCACCACCACCACTTTGTCGGACGGCACCTACACCTTCAACGGCGTCGCCGTCGGCAGCTACGACATCCGTGAAATCGTGCCCGCGGGCAGCACCCGCACCACCGCGGCTTTCCAGACCATTTCCGTGCTCGAAGGGCAAAACACTGTCGCCGCGCCGATCGGCAATCACTACCCGACGCCGCACGTCTTCATCGACAAGGTCTTCGTCAACGTCACCAACGTCGCCGGGGTCAACTCGACCACTGTGCTCAACTACGCCGGCGACATCGCGAATTATACGATCGCGGTGTTCAACGATGGCGAAACCGCGCTGACCAACGTCACCGTCACCGACCTGTTGGCCGATGGCGGTGCGGTCACGGAGGTGTTCAAGCCCCTAAGCACGACGATCAATTTCGGTGACACCAACAACAACGACATTCTCGATGTCGGCGAAACCTGGCGGTACACCGCCACGCAGACCGCCACGCAGGACGACATCAACTCCAACGGCGGCACCAACGATTCCGACAAGGACAACTCCGCCACCGTCGTCGCAACTCAGGTTGGTACGAGCACGACCGTAACCGCAACCGATGCCGCGGCCGCGCCGATCGTCCGTGCGCCTTCGATTTCGGTGACCAAGGAATTCGTCGGCTGGTCCGGTGGTGACGGCGACGACCTTGGGGATACGGCCGGCGACATCGGCACGTACAGGATCATCGTCAATAATACCGGCAATACCACGCTCACGAATGTGACAGTCACCGATCCGCTGACGGGATCGACGTTTCCCGTCGGCACGCTGGCGCCTGGCGCGTCGAGTGCGCCAATCTTTGAAAATTACGCGCTCACGCAGGCCGATCTCGATTCGAACGGCACTGTAGAAGTCAACAGCACCCTGTCCGGATCGATTGAAAATACAGCAACGGCGACGTCCGGTCAGACCGGCCCTGCCTCATCCAGCGCGGTAGCGCCGGTCGTTTACGATCCCAAGATGGCGATCGACAAGGTGCTGGTGTCGGTCAAGAACGCCGACGGGAGCGACGATGGCGACGGCAAGCTCGACTCGCCGACCGATCTGGCGACGTTCTCGATCAAGGTGACCAACACCGGCAACGTGACGCTCGAGAACGTGCTGGTGACCGACAGCCTGACCGGCACCAGCTGGACCATTGCCAGCCTGGCGCCGGGTGCGTTCGACATCCACACCGACACGTTCA
>JANOAH010000162.1:0-13656 GCA_031411075.1 Erythrobacteraceae bacterium | reverse complement strand
CGCAACGCCAGCCCGCCGGACTGGTTGAAGGCGAAGCGTCCTTGCGCATCGGTCCGGGTGCGTTGCACGGTGGGCGCGTCCCACACCAGGCCGCCCGCTTGCATACCCCAGCCGGTATCGTTCAATTCCACCGTCGCCCCGGGCATCGGCGTACCGTCGGCGGCATCGATCACTTGTCCGGATACGCCCGGCGCGCAGCCGGCGCTGGCTCCGGCCAGGAGAACGCACAGGATCGCGTTGAGGCGCACGCGAGCGATTTACCCGCGCTTCGGGCGCGGCGCACCCATTTGTTGCTCGCGCCGCCGCGTCGCACTACACGCCCTGCCGCGATGAAGCGCACGCACTTGCCCCTGAACGCCTTGCGCGTGTTCGATGCCGCGGCGCGGCACCTGTCGTTCACCCGCGCGGCGGACGAGCTGGCGGTGACGCCTGCCGCCGTGGGCCAGCAGATCCGCGCGCTCGAAGACGTGCTCGGCGTGGTGCTGTTCCGCCGCACCAGCAAGGGGCTGGAACTGACCGATGAGGCCGAAGCCGGGCTCGACCCGCTGCGCGAAGGGTTCCTGCGCTTCGAAGAGGCCGTCCAGGCGATGCAGGCCGGGCAATCGAGCCATAACTACACCATCGCCGTGCCGCGCGAATTCTACGCTCAGTGGCTCGCCCCGCGGCTGGCCGCGTTCCAGGCCGCGCACCCCGAAATCCGCTATCAGCTGATCGCCGACGAGGCGGCCGATTTCACCGAGGCCAATCTCGACGTGGCGGTTCGGCTGGTCGAAGGGCCGGGCGATCTCGAAGGGGTCGAGCTGGCACCGGCGCAACGCGTCACCGTCGCCGCGCCCGACGCGGCCGAAGGGTGGATCGCCTGGCCGACCTGCCCGCCGCCCGATGGCGCCGAAGTGCTGCTGACGGTCGGCAATGCCGGGCAGGCGCTGAGCTCGGCGCTGGCGGGCCTCGGCCGCACGATCATGCCCATGCCGCTGGTCGCCGAAGCGCTCGAGGCAGGACGGCTGGTCACGCTCGACGGCCCGCACGACAGCCGCCGCGCCTTCTGGCTGCTCGCCCCGCGCCCGCAGTGGCGGCAGAAGAAGGTCAAAGCGCTGGTGGAACATCTGACCAAGGCCTAGCCGCGCGCGCCCGGTCGCGGTAAGACGGTCGCCGGATCAAGGGCATCGGGGGATTTCATGGGTCGTTTTCGCACCACAACGGCGATCGCCGCGCTGATGGCGGCCGCCGCCCCGCTGGCGCTCGCAGCACAGGATCGCGATCTCGACCGCGCCACGCCCGATGGGCGGGTGTTTTCGGGCACGACGGGCACCGATGGCGAGCCGGCGCGCTTCACCTTCACTCTGCGCGGCGGCCAGGCGATCGAGCTGGGCGCCGAACAGGTCGACAATTCCGACCCGGCATTAAAAGTCGTCGACGCGGCAACCGATGACCTGATCGCCGAAAACGACGATTCGAACGGCGGCCTCTCCGCCCACGTCCGGCTCTATTCTGAGCGCAACCGCCGGGTGCGGGTGGAAGTGCGCAACGCCTCGGCCGACGACAACAGCACCGCGGCGCCGTTCAGCCTGGTGATCCGTCCGTCCACCTACCGCCCCAAGCCGATGGTCGATCTGGCGCTGGGCAGCGAACACAAGGGGTCGCTCGCGGCCGATGACGAACAGCTCTATCGGCTGCGCGGCGAGGCTGGGCAGCGGTGGGAATTCACTGCCGAGGCCGCCGATGGCTCGGACCTCGATCCCGAGCTGCAGCTTTTCGCCGGCAGCACCACCACCGGCGAGGCCGTGGCGAGCGACGACGACGGCGGCGGCGGGCTCAATTCGCGGCTGCGCTTCACCGTGCCCGAAACCGGCGACTATGTGCTGCGCGTCCACGGCGTCGGCACGGCGAGCGGCGATTACAGCCTTACAGCGGCGGCCGGGCGGCCGGTCGAACCGGCACGGGTCGAAACGATCGAGCTGGGCGCGCCGGTTTCCGCGGCGATCGACGACGACGTGCGCGAGCGCTTTTACCGCCTCAGCGATGCAGCCAAGGCGGCGCTCCTGGCCGACCCCGGCCCAGTGACGGTGGCGATGAGCTTCGTCGGCGAGGAAGAAGGCGCGCTCGACCCGGTCGTCGCGGTCGGGTTCGAGACGCCGCTGGGCTTCTCCGCGGCGCTGAGCGACGACGACGGCGCGGGCGGCACCAATGCCCGCCTGACGCTCGACGCCTCGCAGCTTACGGCCACCTGGCTCGACGCGCTCAGGATCAAAGCCAGCGGCTTCCTCGAAACTTCGGGCGATTACGCGCTGAGCATCAGCCCCGCCGCCGCGTCCGGCGAGGCGACGATCAGCGAATAAGCAAAAAGGGCCCCGGCTTGCGCCGAGGCCCTTGGTGTGACGTTCGCCGAAGCCTTAGCGGCAGCGCAGGTTCCTCTGCACTTCGCGACCGATTAGCGCGCCGGCCGCGGCCCCCAGGATGGTGCCGGTGGTGCGCTCGCCGCGGCTGTCGATCACGCGACCGAGCAGCGCGCCGCCGGCCGCACCGATGACGAGCCCGGTGGTGCCGTTGCCGCGGCGGCAGTAATAGCGGCCGTCACGGCCCTGCCATACCTGGTTTGCAGCGACCGCGCGCGGTTCGTAATAGCGGCCGTAGCGATCGTACGTCCCGCGGTTCTGAGCCATCGAAGGCGCGGCCTGTACGGCTAGCGCGGCAGTCGCCATCCCCAGGACACATTGCTTAATCATTGTCATTCTCCTGCGATCTGGCCCCTCAACGGTCAGCCTCGCCACCGGGTCCACAACGCCAGATGAACGGCTCGTTGTATGCCGATTCCCGGGACCGACCGTGCTTCCGGCACGACGAGACGAGCGAAGACCTTGTAAAATGGGCGATTGCAGCGCATCGCTGTGCGCATCGCTCCCGGCCCTGCCGGAAAGAGGGCGCAATGGACGAAGGACGCGGCGAGCCGCGACACGAACTGGTCATCGTCGGCCGGGTCCGCATGGGCACCGGCGCGCGCGATGTAATCATCCTCGACCTGTCCGAACGCGGGTGCCCCTTTCACGATCGCTTTTCGAGCCTGCCGCTGTGGCGCCGATCACCATCAAGATCGGCCCGGTCGGCCCGGTCGAGGCGCATGTCAAATGGGGGCAGGGCGAATATGTCGGGGTCGAATTCGTCACCCCGCTTTATCCCGCGGTGCTCGACCACATCCGCGCGCATTTCGACACCCGCAAGTAGCGCGGCGGTCAGGTGGGCGGGATCTCCAGGCGGTAGCCGACCGCCGGCTCGTTGACGATCAGCGCCGGGTGCGCCGGATCGCGCTCGAGCTTCTTGCGCAACGCGGCGATCGCTACGCGCAGGTAATCGATATTGTCCTGTTGGGCCGGGCCCCATACCGCGCGCAGCAGCTGGGCATGGGTCAGCACGCGCCCGGCGTGGCGGGCAAGCTCGGCGAGCGTGGCGTATTCCTTGGGCGTCAGGTGCACCACCGCGCCATCGAGCGTGACCGTGCGGCGGTGCAGGTCGATCGCCAGCGGGCCCACTTCGATCGTCTTGGGCTCGGCGCCGGGGGCCAGGTCGACGAGGTTATCGATATAGCGGTCGAGCTTGGCCGCCTCGCTCGCTACCGTCGCGGCGAGCGCCTTGTCGCCGCCGTCGGCCCGGCGCAGCGTCCGCGCCGCGGCGGCGATGGCGTTGAGCCGCGGTTTGACGTCCTCGCCGATCGAGGCAAGCAGTGCAGAACGCAGCCCGTCGCGTTCGCGCAGCGCCGCCACGTCGCGCGCTTCGCGTTCGAGCCGGGCGCGTTCGAGCGCCAGCGCGATCTGGTCGAGCAGGCTGGCGAGCAGTGCCTGCTGCGCTTCGTCGACCGGGGGTTGGCCGTCGGGCCGCGCCAGCCCGATCGCGGCGAGCACCTTGTCCTCGGTGGCCACGGCGCGGAACTGCCAGTCGGCCAGCCCCACGCGGTTGACGCCGCGCCCGGCCGGCTTGCCCTTGGCAAGGGTCAGCGCGGCGGCGGCAAAATCGCTCGGCGCCAAGGCGGCGCCGGCCGGTTCGCGGGCGAGCACGCCGGCTTCATCGGCGCCGGTCAGCAGCGCCGCGTGGCCGCCGAACAGCCGCGCCAGTTCCCCCACCGCCACCGCCCCGATCGCCGCTTCGTCGGTGCATGACAACAGTCGGCGGGCGAGCCCGGCAATGGTGGCGTTGCGCGCGGCGTGAGCGGCGGCCAGGCGCGCCTGTTCGCGCATCGAACCGGCCAGCTGGCTGGTCACCACTGCGACCAGGAACAGCACCACCACCGTGGTGACATCGGCCGGACTGTGGATCACGAAGGTGTGATAGGGCGCGGTGAAATAGTAGTTGTAGGCCAGCGCCGCGCTAACCGCGGCGAGCAGCGAGGGCCACAGGCCGCAGTACACCGCGGCGGCCAGCACTGCCGGCAGATAGAGCAGCACCACCGGCCCGGTGCCCCAGCGCGGCGCGATTGAAAGTCCGGCCAGCGTCGCCAGCGCGACGAGCAGTGCGGCGGCGAGATAGGCGAGTGGGCCGGGGGCCATCGCGCGGGCGGCTAGGTTGGTGGTCATGGCCTGACAATTGGGCCGCAGCGGCGCCCGCGTCGAGAGCAAACCGGCGCGCCCATGCGCCGCCCTCTCGCGGGCACAAGACCAATTCCACATGGAATCTTTATGCCCCCTGGCCCCACATGCGCGGCCATGACAACGTCCTCAGCCCAGGCCCCGGTGATCGACACCGCGCCGATCCCGCACGGTCCGCAAGATCGCCTTCCCGTCCTCATGCTCGGCGCGATCGGCGTCGTCTACGGCGACATCGGCACGTCGCCGCTTTATGCGTTGAAGGAGAGCTTCATCGGCCCGCATCCGCTGGCGGTCGACCGACTACACATCTTCGGGGTGCTCAGCCTGATCTTCTGGTCGCTGATGCTGATCGTGACGGTCAAATACGTGTTCGTGGCGATGCGCGCCGACAACAAGGGCGAAGGCGGCTCGTTCGCGCTGCTGTCGCTCATCTCGCGCCACTTCCCCGGCCAGCGCTGCACCGCCGGGCTGGTGATCTTGGGCGTGCTCGCCGCCTCGATGTTCTATGGCGATGCCATGCTGACGCCGGCGATCTCGGTGCTTTCGGCCGTCGAAGGGCTGACGATCGTCGAGGGCAGCCTGACCCCGCTGGTGCTGCCGATCGCGGTGGCGATCATCATCGGCCTGTTCCTGATCCAGTCGCGCGGCACCGCGAAGGTCGGCATGGTGTTCGGCCCGGTGGTGCTGGTGTACTTCGCCACGCTCGCCGGGCTCGGCGTGGTCAACATCGCCGCCCATCCCGAAGTGCTCGGCATCCTCAATCCGTACTGGGCGGCGGTGTTCTTCGCCTACGACCCGAAACTCGCCTTCCTCGCCATGGGCTCGGTATTCCTGGCGGTGACCGGGGCCGAGACGCTCTATGCCGACATGGGCCACTTCGGCCGCAAGGCGATCGGCTGGTCTTGGCTCGGCCTGGTCTATCCGTGCCTGATGCTCAATTACATGGGGCAGGGCGCGCTCCTGCTGTCGAACCCCGCCGCGGTCGAAAACCCGTTCTACCTGATGGCGCCCGAAGAACTGCGCCTGCCGCTGGTCATCATCGCCACGCTGGCCACGATCATCGCCAGCCAGGCGGTGAACTCGGGCGCGTTCTCGGTCACGCATCAGGCGGTGCAGCTCGGCTTTCTGCCGCGGCTGCGCACGCTCCACACCAGCGAGAAAGCGGCCGGGCAGATCTACATCCCGGCGATCAACTGGGGCCTCCTGGTCATGGTGCTGGCGCTGGTGCTCGGCTTCCGCGAATCGACCCGTCTGGCCTCGGCCTATGGCATCTCGGTGGTCGGCACGATGCTGATCACCACGGTGATGCTGGGCTTCCTGGTGTTCAAGGTGTGGCGCTGGAACCGCTGGCTCGCCGGCGCCACGATCGGGCTGTTCCTGCTGGTCGACGGGATCTACTTCGCCTCGAATGTGACCAAGATCCCCGATGGCGGCTGGTTTCCGCTGGTGGTGGCGCTGGTGCTGTTCACCGTGCTCACCACCTGGGCCAAGGGCCGCCGCCTGATGCGCGAACGGTTGGCGGAAAGCGCCATGCCGCTCGAGGTGTTCATCAAGTCCGCCGCCTCGGCCCACCGGGTGCGTAACACCGCAGTGTTCCTGGCGGCCACGCCCGATACGATCCCTTCGGCGCTGCTGCACAACCTCAAGCATAACCAGGTGCTGCACGAACGGGTGCTGATCCTGACGGTGAAGGTGGCGGACGTACCGCAAATCGAGGCGGCCAAGCGGATCGAGGCGCACGATGCCGGCAACGGCTTCTACCGTGTGGTGCTGCACTATGGCTTCATGGAGGACGTCGACATCCCGCGCGATCTGGCCGGCATCACCGCGGTCGACGCGCCATTCGACCTGATGACCACCAGCTTCTTCCTCGGCCGGCAGAAACTGATCGCGTCGAAGGATCAGCCCGGCATGGCGCTGTGGCGCGAGCGGCTGTTCGCCTGGCTGACCCAGACCTCGGAAAGCGCGATGGAATTCTTCAAGCTGCCGACCAACCGCGTGGTCGAACTGGGCAGCCAGATGCAGATCTAGCGAATGACCGGGTGCCGCGGCACCCGGTCATGTCATCAGCGCGACAGCCGCAGGCCCACCTTGAAAAACCGCCCGACGGGATTGAACAGCACGTTGTTGCCGCTGCCGTTGGCGCCCGGGAATTCGGGCGGATCGGTGTTGAACACGTTGTCGACGCCGGCAAAGACCACCGCCCGGCTGTCATCGCCGAGGTTCAGCCGGTAGCTACCGAGGATGTCGACGAACGTGCGCGAAGGCACGGCGTTGGTGCTGACGCTGTTGGCAGCCGCGATCGAATACCCCTCTTGCTCGGGCCCGACGAACGCGGCGTTGTAAAAGCCGTTGTTGATCCAGCGCGCGTGGGTGTTGAATTCGAACCGGTCACCCAGTTCGAACTTGACGCTGGCATCGACCGTCCAGTCGGGGATGCCAGGCGGGGTGCCGCCGCGCAGGCCGGTCTGCCCCGCGCGCTCGGTCGGCCCGACCGCGTCGACCGTGATCAGGTCGTTGTAATGGCTCGCCAGCACCCTGAGGCCGAGCGCGTTGTCCGCGCCGAGCGGCTGGCGGTAAGCGAGTTCGAGATCGACCCCGCGCGCGATCAGCCGGTTCACGTTCTGGAACGTGTCGGTGACGTTGGTCAGAACCCCGGCCGAATTGCGGGTGATCAGCGTGCAGCTTTGCGGATCGCCTTGATAGCAGCGGGTGACGATGTTCTGCTGGCCGAGCGTGCTGATCGCATCCTCGATCTGGATGTCGAAATAGTCGGCCGAGGCGCGGAACCGGCCGAGGAACCCGTCCTGCGGCTGCAGCACCACGCCCAGCGTCAGCGTGTCGGCCTTTTCGGGCACCAGGTTGGCGTTCGAGCCGAGCGTCAGCGGCACCACGCTATTGCCGGGGCCGCCACCCGCCGGGGTTCCGGGCGGACCGGGATCCGAAACGATGCCCGAGCCCGGGGTGAGCGGTCCGAACAGTTCGGCGATATTGGGCGCGCGAATGTCGCGCGAGCGGGTGGCGCGGAAGCGGACCGCGTCGATCGGCGCCCATACCGCGCCCACCTTCCACGTCGTGGCGTTGACCGTGGAGTTCGCGGTCAGCGCGCTCGAGCGGCTGTAATGGGTGCGCCGGATCGCGCCGTTGAGGCTCAGCTCGTCAGCGAGCATAGTGTCGGCGAGAAGCGGAATTTCGGCCTCGGCATAGCCTTCGACCACTTCGATCTTGCCCGCGATCACCGAGCCGCCGGTGTTGAAGAACGCCCGCGCCGCCGAATTGGCGTCAACCGATCCAACAATCGAATCGCTGCGGTATTCGACGCCGACCGCCACGCCCAGCGGGCCCGCCGGGAGCTCGAACAGCGAGCCGGTGATATTGGCCGCGGCGACATGTTCGGTGGTGTGATTTTCCTGGAAACCGTTTTCGGTGACGTAATCGGCCGCCGCGGCGAACGTCGCGCCCTGAGCATAGCCGAACGGGTTGAGCGGCACGCAGGCCGGATCGTCATTGGTGGTGACCGTGTCGCTGTTGACCCGGCAGACGATCGCCCCGCCAGGCAGCGCAACGGCATCGAGCGCCCGGGTGATGCGCGCGGTGATGGTGCCGTTGTTGAGATCGCGGCGGAAATTGTTGCGCCCGTACTGGTAATAGGCATCCGCCTTCCAGCTGCCACCCAGATCGTATTCGGCCGAAACGACCCCGCGATAGACGTTGTTGGCGACATGGACCTGCCCCGGGCCGACATCGGCAAACCCTTTGCCCAGGGTGAAGCTGGTCAATCCGCCGTTCGCCAGGATCGTGCGGATGTCGAGCGTCGGATCGGCCGAGCGCGGGATGAACGGGTTGGTCGACTGGATGGTTATCGCGGTGTTGCGATAGGCGACCGCGCGGTGCTCGCCTTCGCCGTGGCCGTAGTTGAAGCCGAATTCGACCGTCAGCGCCGGGCTCGCTTCCCACGTCAGGTGCGCGGCGGCGGTGGCGCGTTCGGTCGGCGAAACGATCGGGAAGTTGAAGTACACGTTTTCGCCCGGCCCGTCGCTTTCGCCGCCGGCGGAGAACAGGTTGTTGGCGATCGTGCCCAGTTGATAGCGCCGCGGGATGCCGTCGCGAGTGAAGGTGATCCCGTCGATCGGCCGCAGCACCGGCACCAGCCGCCCGGTGTAGGCGGAGGCGGGCGGGGTGGTGACGCCTTCGTAATCGGCGGTCCACGGATCGACGTCGTAGAGGAAGTTGTTGGCCGGGATCGAGGTGACGCCCGAATTGCGGCCGAGGTTGATCAGGCCGTTGGCGCACCAGTCGCGATCGGAACAGCCGTCGATGCCGGTATTGCTTTCATATTCGCCGCCGACGACCAGATGGAGATTGTCGCCCAGCGCCCAGCCGCCGGCCACGCCGAACTGGGCGGTGACGTTGTCGGCATATTCGGACTGGCCGTACTGGACGTTGCCGCGCAGGCCCTCCAGCCGCTTGTCGAGGATCAGGTTGACGACGCCCGAAACCGCGTCGGAGCCATAGACGGCCGACGCGCCGCCGGTAACCACTTCGACCCGCTGCAGCATGATCGAAGGGATCATGTTGGTATCGACGGTCGCCTCGGTGGTCGAAGGGACGAACCGCTTGCCGTCGAGCAGGGTCAGCGTGCGTACGGCGCCTAACCCGCGCAGGTCGAGGATACGGCCGCCGACATAGCCGCCGGCCGCTCCGCCGAGCCCGCTCGAAGCCGGCGTCTGTGTGCCGCGAAACGCGGGCAACTCGTTCAGCGCATCGCCGATATTGGTCGCGCCGCGCTCTTGCAGCCGCTCCGCCCCGATTACCGTGACGGGCGTGGGCGCATTGAAACCGCTGACGATGCGCGAACCGGTGACGACGATGGTCGCAGGGGCCTCTTCTTCGCTCGCCTCGGCAGCGTCCGGGTCGGCGGCGCCGGCGTCCTGCGCGCTCGCCGCCGACGATGCCAGCGCCATGGCCAGCGCCAGCGAACTCGCCGCAAGCGTCTCGAGCCTGAATCCCCGCCGTCCGCGCATCGCATTCCTCCCCTGTGGTGGCGCGCCGATCGGAGCGGCGCGCCTTGTTGTGGCCGCAACGTAACGCCAAGTCCGGCGGCGATGAAACAAGAAAAGACTGGCCGGGCGATACTTGCGGTAGGTGCGGGCCAAACGGGCCGGTTATGCCGGCCCCTGTTGCAGCCTGAACACCACTGCTCGGAGCGGGTTGTTGACCGGCAGTGCGAATCTCCGTAAGGGCGCCGCCATCCGCGCTTTCGGACTTTGGTCCGCGCGGGTAAACAGAGCTGAACATTGGCGGCCTGTCCCTTGGGGGCGAGCCGGCAAAGTAACCAGGCCCGACGGCTTGTGTGGAGTGTCTTCGGCTCGTGCTGCGCGGCGCAGGCTTGTCCTGCCGCATGCCGCGGACGCGAGTTGCGCCCTTCGCCTTGCCCGACAAGCCCAAGCAAGGTGTACGAATGCCGACGATCAACCAGCTGGTCCGCAAGGGCCGCGATGCCATCAAGGCCAAGTCCAAGGTGCCGGCGATGGAGCAGAACCCGCAGAAGCGCGGCGTCTGCACCCGCGTCTATACCACGACCCCGAAGAAGCCGAACTCGGCGCTGCGCAAGGTCGCCAAGATCCGCCTGACCAACCAGCGCGAAGTGATCGCCTATATCCCGGGCGAAGGGCACAACCTGCAGGAGCACTCTGTGGTGCTGATCCGCGGCGGGCGCGTGCGCGACCTGCCCGGCGTGCGCTATCACGTGCTGCGCGGCGTGCTCGACACCCAAGGCGTCAAGGATCGCCGCCAGAGCCGGTCGAAGTACGGCGCCAAGCGGCCGAAGTGACCATGCCGGGGGCATGGTCATCCTGAAGTAGGTCGCAATAAGCGACCGTAGTTCAGGATCCATCGTGCCGCAGGCGCCCGTTTGAGTTTCAAGCTCCGTTCCCAGCCGCGAAATCGACCCCGGATCAAGTCCGGGGTGTCGGTGAAAGGGACAAGGGGTTCGCGAAGAAGGAATTAGTCCGATGTCACGTCGTCGTCGTCCCGAGAAGCGGGAAATCCTGCCCGATCCCAAGTTCGGGGATATCATCCTGTCGAAGTTCATGAACAACCTGATGCTCGACGGGAAGAAGTCGGTTGCCGAAAGCATCGTCTATGGTGCGCTCGCGACCGTCGAGACCCGCGCCAAGAGCGATCCGGTGGCGCTGTTCCACGATGCGCTGGCCAATGTCGCCCCGCAGGTCGAAGTGCGCTCGCGCCGGGTCGGTGGGGCCACCTACCAGGTGCCGGTCGAGGTCCGTCCCGAACGCGCCCAGGCGCTGGCGATCCGCTGGCTGATCTCGGCCGCGCGCGGCCGGGCGGAAACCACCATGGCGGCGCGCCTGTCGGGCGAACTGATGGACGCGGCCAACAACCGCGGCAACGCCGTCAAGAAGCGCGAGGACGCGCACCGCATGGCCGACGCCAACCGCGCTTTCTCGCACTACCGCTGGTAAACCCTATCTAGGGGGTGCGCTCCGCCGACGGAGCCGCCCCCCGACCGCAAGGAACCCCTCATGGCCCGCGAATATCCGCTGGAGCGCTATCGCAATATCGGCATCATGGCGCACATCGATGCCGGCAAGACCACCACGACCGAGCGCATCCTCTACTACACCGGCAAGTCCTACAAGATCGGCGAAGTCCACGACGGCGCCGCGACGATGGATTGGATGGAGCAGGAGCAGGAGCGCGGGATCACCATCACCAGCGCCGCCACGACCACCTTCTGGGAGGCCGAGGACGGTAAAGGTCCCAAGCACCGCATCAACATTATCGACACCCCCGGCCACGTCGACTTCACCATCGAAGTGGAAAGAAGTCTGCGCGTCCTAGACGGTGCCGTCGCCGTATTCGACGGCGTTGCGGGCGTAGAACCTCAGTCGGAGACTGTGTGGCGTCAGGCCGACAAGTATGGCGTGCCTCGGATGTGCTTCATTAATAAATTGGATCGCACCGGCGCGGACTTTTATTACTGTGTGCAGTCGATCATCGATCGCCTCGGCGCGACGCCGCTGGTCATGTATCTGCCGATCGGCGCCGAGAGCAGCCTCAAGGGCGTGGTCGACCTGGTCAGCAACCGCGGCATCGTCTGGCAGGACGAAAGCCTGGGCGCGAAGTTCGACTATGTCGATATTCCCGCCGACCTGGCAGACAAGGCCGCGGAATACCGCAACCAGCTGATCGAGACTGTCGTCGAACAGGACGACGATGTGATGGAACAGTATCTCGACGGTAATGAGCCCGATGTGGCGACTATCAAGCGCTTGATCCGCAAGGGCACGCTCGGCCAGGCCTTCGTGCCGGTGGTCTGCGGCTCGGCATTCAAGAACAAGGGCGTGCAGCCGCTGCTCGACGCGGTGGTCGATTACATGCCGTCGCCGCTCGACATTCCGCCGATCAAGGGCCTGATTCCCGACAGCGACCAGGAAGACACCCGCCCGTCGGACGACAACGCGCCGTTCGCGGCGCTGGCGTTCAAGATCATGAATGATCCTTTCGTCGGTTCGCTCACCTTCACCCGGATTTATTCGGGCAAGCTCGAGAAGGGCATCGTGCTCAACTCGGTCAAGGACAAGAAGGAAAAGATCGGCCGCATGCTCTTGATGCATGCCAACAGCCGTGAAGACATCACCGAAGCCTTCGCCGGCGACATCGTCGCCATCGCGGGCATGAAGGACACCACCACCGGCGATACGCTGTGCGATCCGGCCAAGCCGATCATCCTCGAACGGATGGAGTTCCCGGACCCCGTCATCGAGCTGTCGGTGGAGCCCAAGACCAAGGCCGACCAGGAGCGGATGGGCGTTGCCCTGTCGCGCCTCGCCGCCGAGGATCCGAGCTTCCGCGTGTCGTCCGACCACGAGAGCGGCCAGACCATCATCAAGGGCATGGGCGAACTGCACCTCGACATCCTGGTCGATCGCATGAAGCGCGAGTTCAAGGTCGAGGCCAACGTCGGCGCGCCGCAGGTGGCCTATCGTGAAAGCCTCGCGAAGCCGGTCGAGATTACCTACACCCACAAGAAGCAGTCGGGCGGCTCGGGCCAGTTCGGCGAGGTCAAGGTCAAGCTCACCCCGGGTGAGCGCGGCCAGGGCATCAACTTCATCGATTCGATCAAGGGCGGCAATATTCCGCGTGAATATATTCCCTCGGTCGAAAAGGGCATGCGCGAGACCGCCGAGAGCGGATCGCTGATCGGCTTCCCGATCATCGACTTCGACATCGAGCTGCTCGACGGCAAGTACCACGACGTCGACTCGAGCGCGCTCGCGTTCGAGATCGCCGGCCGCGGGGCGATGCGCGAAGCCGCGCAGAAGAGCGGCATCAAGCTGCTCGAGCCGATCATGAAGGTCGAAGTCGTCACCCCCGAGGATTTCATGGGCGACGTGATCGGCGACTTGAACAGCCGGCGCGGGCAGATCCAGGGCACCGACAGCCGCGGCAACGCCCAGGTGGTCGAGGCCATGGTGCCGCTCGCCAACATGTTCGGCTACGTCAACGAACTGCGCTCGTTCAGCCAGGGCCGCGCCCAGTACACGATGCAGTTCAACCACTACGACGAGGTCCCGGCCAACGTCGCGGCCGAGGTCAAGGAGAAGCTTGCCTAAGCGCAGGCATCGTTCTAGGGGCGGCGCCTGATTCCACCGGGCGTCCCCCAAACCCCGTCAGAACCCCAAAATTGAAGCTAGAAGGTTAGAACAATGGGCAAGGCAAAATTCGAGCGGAACAAGCCGCACTGCAACATCGGCACCATCGGTCACGTCGACCATGGCAAGACCACGCTGACCGCCGCGATCACCAAGGTGATGGCCGAGGCGCACGGCGGCACCGCGGTGGACTTCGCCAACATCGACAAGGCGCCCGAAGAGCGCGAACGCGGCATCACCATCTCGACCGCCCACGTCGAGTATGAGACCGGCGCCCGCCACTATGCGCACGTCGATTGCCCGGGCCACGCCGACTATGTGAAGAACATGATCACCGGCGCGGCGCAGATGGACGGCGCGATCCTGGTGGTGAACGCCGCCGACGGCCCGATGCCGCAGAC
>JANOAH010000161.1:0-8261 GCA_031411075.1 Erythrobacteraceae bacterium | reverse complement strand
GGGAAGCTGGCGACCACCGGACCGTTGCGGCCGATGTTGTCGATATTGGTGATGCCCTGACCGCCGCGGCCCGTGCGGCGATATTCGTAGGCCGAGCTCATCTTGCCATAGCCGTTGGCGCAAACGGTAAGGATGAACTGTTCGCGTTCCCCCAGTTCGGCCATGCGTTCGGCAGTCAGCGAAGGTTCGCCTTCCTTTTCGCCCTTCCACGGGGCGAAGCGGACGTATTGTTCGCGCTCTTCCGCGCTGGTGCCGACGCGGTGGAGGATCGACAGGCTGATGACCTCGTCGTCGCCCTTGAGCAGCATGCCGCGCACGCCGGTGGAAGTGCGGCTGGTGAATTCGCGCACTTCATCGCCGGCAAAACGGATTGCTTTGCCGCTGCGGCTGGCGAGCAGGACGTCGTCGGTCGGGTCGAGCAGGGCGACGCCGATCAGGCGATCTTCGCTGCCGTCTTCGAAACGCATGGCGAACTTGCCGTTCGACGGCACGTTGGCGAACGAGTCCATCGAGTTGCGGCGGACGTTGCCCTTGGCCGTGGCGAAGACGACCGAAAGGTTGCCCCACTCTGTCTCGTCTTCGGGCAGGGCGAGGACGGTCTGGATCGTCTCGTCCTTGTCGAGCGCCGGGAGCAGGTTGACGATCGGCCGGCCGCGCGTGGCCGGACCGCCTTCGGGCAGCTTCCACACCTTGAGGCGATAGACCTTGCCGGCGGTCGAGAAGAACAGCACCGGATTGTGAGTCGAGCAGACGAACATGGTCTGCACCACGTCCTCGTCTTTGGTCGCCATGCCGGCGCGGCCCTTGCCGCCACGATTCTGTGCGCGGAAGGTGGCGAGCGTGGTGCGCTTGATATAGCCGTCCATGGTTACGGTAACGACCATTTCCTCACGCTCGATCAGGTCTTCGTCGTCGATGCCGTCCCATGCGGGGGCGATCTCCGATTTGCGTGGCGTGGCATAGGCGGCGCGGATCTCGGTCAGTTCCTGAACCATGACGGCATAGAGCTTTGCCCGGTCACCAAGGATCGCGAGGTATCCTTCGATGGCAATCGCCAATATCTTGAGCTCGTCGCCGATCTCGTCGCGGCCCAGCGCGGTGAGGCGGTGGAGGCGCAGGTCGAGGATCGCCTTCACCTGCGCTTCGGACAGGCGATAGGTGCCGCCGCTCTGCTCGGCATCAGGCTCGATCGCCTCGACCAGACGGATGTACTGCGCAATGTCACCAATCGGCCAATCGCGGGTGAGCAGCGCTGCACGCGCCGAGGCCGGATTCGGCGCAGCGCGGATGATGCGCACGACTTCATCCATGTTGGTCACGGCGATGACAAGGCCGAGCAAGATGTGCGCCCGGTCACGCGCCTTGTTCAGTTCGAACTTGGTGCGGCGGGTGATCACTTCCTCGCGGAAGGTGATGAAGGCGCTGATGAATTCGCGCAAAGTCAGCGTTTCCGGGCGGCCGCCACGGATCGCCAGCATGTTCGCCGGGAAGCTCGACTGCGCGGGGGTGTGCCGCCACAGCTGGTTCAGCACGACTTCGTGCGTCGCGTCGCGCTTCAGTTCGATGACGACGCGCACGCCAAGGCGGCTCGATTCGTCGCGGATATCGGAAACGCCCTCGATCCGCTTGTCCTTGGCGGCTTCGGCGATTTTCTCGACCAGACCCGACTTGCCGACCTGATAGGGCATCGAGGTGAGAATGATCGAGCGGCGATCGCCACGGCCTTCCTCGATCTCGAAGCGGCAGCGCTGGAGCACGGACCCGCGCCCGGTCAGGTAAGCCGAACGCGCGCCCGCCTGACCAAGGATCATCGGCGCGGTCGGGAAGTCCGGCCCGGGGATGATCTCGATCAGTTCCTCGGTGGTGATCGCCGGGTTGTCGATATAGGCGAGGCAGCCGTCGATCACTTCGCCCAGATTGTGTGGCGGAATGTTGGTTGCCATGCCGACCGCGATGCCGCCGGCGCCGTTGACCAGCAGGTTGGGGAAGCGGGCCGGGAGGACCGACGGTTCCTGACGGGAGCCGTCGTAGTTGTCGATGAAGTTGACGGTATCCTTGTCGAGATCATCAAGCAGAGCATTGGCGACGCGGGCAAGGCGCGCTTCGGTGTAGCGCATCGAGGCCGGCGGATCGGGATCCATCGAGCCGAAATTGCCCTGACCGTCGATCAGTGGCAGGCGCATCGACCAGTCCTGCGTCATGCGCGCCAGTGCATCGTAGATCGCGGTATCGCCGTGCGGGTGGTAGTTGCCCATCACGTCGCCAACGATCTTGGCGCTCTTGCGATAGGGGCGCCCGGCGACCATGCCGCCTTCCTGCGCGGCGAACAGGATGCGGCGGTGGACCGGCTTAAGGCCGTCGCGAACGTCAGGCAGAGCGCGCGCCACGATCACGCTCATCGCGTAATCGAGGTACGCGGTCTTCATCTCATCGACGATGTCGATGCGCTCGAACTCTTCCGGCGCGGCCGGCGGGGCAAGGGTATCGGTCGGGTCGCTCACGGGCGCTGCGGGCCTGTCATTGGCTGCTCTTTGCTGTTCCTCAAGGCCCTAGGCCAGCGGCCGCGCAGAGGCCAGCGAAGCCGGAGCGGGGGAGGGCACAAATGCCCCGTTTTCCACACCTCATACCGCATTCCTGAACGGTGAGGCGGACCCTGGTTAAATGGGCATTCAGGGCGCGAAACCTAGGACCGAATTGCATTCGGCGGCGTTTCCCGGCAAGGGGCCGCCGATTTTCCTAACGGCGGCCGCAAGAACGCCGCCCGCTACTCACTTGGAGAGACCCGATAATGCTTCGCCAGCCCTTTGCTTCGCGCAATATCCGCCGCGGCCGCTTCGGTTCGCTTGCCACCGCCGTGGCGCTAACCGCTGTCGGCGTCGTGGCGCTGACCCAGCCGGCGCTGGCGCAGCGCGAACGCCGCCAGCCGCCGGCGGCGCAGGAGCCGTCGCTGTCGGCCGAATTTGGGCCGCTTTATCAGCCGGTCGCCGCCATCGTCACCGCCAACGGCGATGTCGCCGCCGCCAAGGCGCAGGTTCCGGCGATGGTGGCGGCGATCAAGACGGATTACGATCGCTTCTTCGCCGGCAACTTGATGCTCCAGCTCGGCAACAAGGCCAACGACCGCGCGCTGCAGAAGCAGGGCCTCGAACTGATGGTGGCGAGCAACCAGGCGCAGCTCGCCGACCTCGGCCTGTTCCGCTATTTCCTCGGCGGGCTGGCCTTCGAAGACGGCGATTTCACCACCGCGCTGACCCAGGCCGACGCGTCGCTCGCAGCGGGGTTTGCCGGCAACCTCGCCCAGCAGCAGGATCCCTGGCTGCTCAAGGCGGATTCGCTGATCAAGCTCAACCGCACGGCCGAAGCGCTGCAATTCCTGCGCACCACGGTCGATGCGCGCAGCGTGGCCGGACAAACGGTGCCCGATTCGTGGCTCGCCCGTGGCCTAGGCACCGCTTACGAACAGAACCTCAACGCCGAAGCGCTCGAGTGGGCGGCGCTGCGGGTGCGCCACGCGCCCAACGCGATGACCTGGCGCCAGTCGCTGCAGGTCGTCAGCGAGACCGCCACGGTCGATCCCAAGGTTCGGCTCGATCTCTATCGCCTGATGGCGTTGACCGGTTCGCTGACCGAACGGGCCGATTTCGGTCGCTACATCGAAGCCGCCGATCCGCGCTCGATGTCGAATGAAGTCAGCCGCGTGCTGGCCGCGGCGCTCGCCGCCAACGCCTTCACCGCCTCAGACAATTACTACCAGTCGGTTAAGAGCACGGTCGATGCCAACATGGCCAAGGACCGCGCCGACGCGCCGACCCTTGCGCGCCAGGCCCGCGCCGCAGCCGGGACCGCGCGTGACGCGCAGAACGCCGGTGACGTCTATCTCAGCCTCGAAAACTATGCCGAGGCCGAAGCGATGTACACGCTCGGCCTCGACAAGCCCGGCGCCGACCGCGACTTGTTGCTGACCCGCCTCGGCATTGCCCAGGCGCACCAGAACAAGAACGCCGAAGCCAAGGCGACCTTCGCCCAGGTCGGCGGCGAGCGCGCTGCGGTAGCCCGGCTGTGGAGCGCCTACGTCGATAGCCGGGGGTGATAGCGCAGCGTAGCGACAAATAGACGGCGCGGGAGGTCAGGCCTGCCGCGCCGTTTCCGTTTCCTCACACGTTGAACTTGAACAGCATCACGTCGCCGTCCTGGACCAGGTATTCCTTGCCTTCCTGACGCAGCTTGCCCGCCTCGCGCGCGCCGGCTTCGCCGTTCAGCGCGATGTAGTCGGGATAGGCGATAGTTTCGGCGCGGATGAAGCCGCGTTCGAAATCGGTGTGGATTTCGCCCGCCGCCTGCGGCGCGCGGGCGCCCGCGGGGAAGGTCCAGGCGCGCGATTCCTTCGGGCCGGCGGTGAAGAATGTGTTGAGGCCGAGGAGCTTGTAACCCGCGCGGATCACCCGGCTGAGCCCGCTTTCCGATAGCCCCAGCTCGGCGAGATATTCGGCGCGTTCCACCGCCGGCATCGCCACCAGCTCGCTTTCGATCGCGGCCGAGACGACCACCGCTCCGGCGCCTTCGGCCGCAGCCTTGGCGAACACTTGCTCGGTCAGCGCGTTGCCGTTCGCCGCGTCGGCTTCGGCGACGTTGCAGACATAGAGCACCGGCTTGGCGGTGAGCAGCTGCGCCTGCGCAAACACCCGCGCCTCGTCATCGCTGCCCGGCTCGACCAGGCGCGCGGGCTTGCCGTCGCGCAGCAGCTCGAGCGCCTGGCCGAGCACGCTGGCCATCGCCTTGGCTTCCTTGTCACCCGAAGTGGCGCGGCGCTTGGCGTTGTCGACGCGCTTCTCAAGGCTGTCGAGATCGGCCAGCATCAGCTCGGTTTCGACCACTTCGGCGTCGGCGATAGGATCGACCTTGTTGGCGACATGCTGGATGTCGTCGTCCTCGAAACAGCGCAGCACGTGGACGATCGCGTCGACCTCGCGGATGTTGCCGAGGAACTGGTTGCCCAGCCCTTCGCCCTGGCTCGCGCCCTTCACCAGCCCGGCGATGTCGACGAACGCCAGCTGGGTCGGGATGATCTTGGCCGACTTGGCGATCGCCGCGATCCTGTCGAGCCGCTCGTCCGGCACGGACACCTGCCCGACATTGGGCTCGATCGTGCAGAACGGATAGTTCGCCGCCTGCGCCGCCTGCGTTTCGGTCAGGGCATTGAACAGGGTCGATTTGCCGACATTCGGCAGGCCCACGATCCCGCAGCGGAAACCCATAGCGTCACATCCTCCTGGCGGGTCACGGCTGAAATGGCCGCCCGGCGTCGAGCGGCGCCGCTAGCGCCCGAAACGGCGCTTGGCCAGCCGGGTTTGCACCCGGGCCAAGCCTCACCGTTAAAAAAATCGATCCCGGATCGGATAGTCTCTCGCGCTGAGCCGTTGGGCAAACGACACCACTCTTGCGAAAGACCCTCATGGACAACTCGGAATTTTCGACCCGCCGTGGTGACGGCGGCGAAACCCATCAACAGTCGCGCGGGGATGCGGCGCTGACCACCAACCACGGCGTACCGGTCAGCGACAACCAGAACAGCCTGAAGAGCGGCGCGAGGGGGCCTACGCTGCTCGAGGACTTTGTGCTGCGGGAGAAGATTTTCCACTTCGACCATGAGCGGATTCCCGAACGCATCGTCCATGCCCGCGGCTCGGGTGCGCATGGCGTGTTCGAGGCGACCGACGATATTGCCGATTTGTCGAAGGCCGCCGTTTTCACCAAGGGTGAAAAGACCGAAGTATTTGTCCGGTTCTCAACGGTCGCCGGCGGCGCCGGATCTGTCGATACACCGCGCGATGTGCGCGGTTTTGCCGTTAAGTTCTACACCCGCGAAGGCAACTGGGACCTGGTCGGCAACAATATCCCGGTGTTCTTCATCCAGGACGCGCTCAAGTTCCCCGATCTGGTCCATGCGGTGAAGATGGAGGCAGACCGCGGCTATCCGCAAGCCGGCAGCGCGCACGATACATTCTGGGACTTCGCCAGCCTGATGGCCGAAACCACCCACATGCTGATGTGGGCGATGTCCGACCGGACGCTCCCGCGCTCGTTCCGGATGATGGAAGGCTTTGGCGTCCACACCTTCAAGCTGGTGAACGAGGCCGGCAAGGTCAGCTTCGTCAAGTTCCACTGGAAACCGTTGCTGGGATTGCAATCGACCGTGTGGGACGAAACGCTCAAGCTTCAGGCGGCCGATAACGATTATCACCGCCGCGACCTGTTCGAGGCGATCGACACCGGGGCGTTCCCGCAGTGGAACCTGGGCATTCAGGTGTTCGATCAGGCATTCGCCGACGCGCAGCCTTATGACGTGCTCGATGCGACCAAGCTTATTCCCGAAGAACTGGTGCCGGTGCGGGTCATCGGCACGCTGACGCTCAATCGCAATGTCGACAACTTTTTCGCCGAAACCGAGCAGGTGGCGTTCCTGCCGTCGAACGTGCCGCCGGGTATCGACTTTTCGAACGACCCGCTGCTGCAGGGACGATTGTTCAGTTATCTCGACACGCAGAATTCGCGGCTCGGTACGACCAACTTCCACCAGATTCCGGTCAACGCTCCACGCTGTCCGTTTGGCAACTTCCAGCGCGACGGCAAGATGCAGACGGCGGTGCCTAATGGGCGTGCGAATTACGAGCCCAATAGTCTGGCCGACCATGGCGAGGAAGGCGGCCCGCGCGAAAGCGCCGAGCGCGGCTTCGCCACCACCAACGCCACGGTGGGGCCGGATGAGACAGGCGACAAGTTACGCGTCCGTGCAGAAAGCTTCGCCGATCACTACAGCCAGGCGCGACTGTTCTACCGCTCGCAGACCGAGAACGAGCAGGCGCATATCGCCTCTTCGTTCGTGTTCGAACTATCGAAGGTCGGGTTGCTCGATCAGGTGCCCGCTCGCATGATCGGCAATCTGCGCAACGTCGACGAGGACTTGGCCAAGCGCGTTGCCGCCGGCCTGGGCCTCGCGCTGCCCGCGAAAGCCAAAGCGGCCAAGGCGCCAGTGGACCTGCCACCATCCGATGCGCTTTCGATTCAAAAGAACATGAAGGCCACGCTCGAAGGTCGCTCGGTCGGCGTCCTTATTGCCGATGGCACCGACGCCGACGCACTTGCCGGGGTAGTCGATGCCGTCGTCAAGGCGAAGGGCAGGGCCGTAATCGTGGCGCCCAAGGTCGGCGGCGCGAAGTTGTCGAACGGCAAGGTACAGAAGGCCGATGGCCAGCTCGCCGGTTCGCCCTCGCAGCTGTTCGACGCCGTGGCGCTCGTCCTGTCGAAGGCAGGATGCGGGGCGTTGCTTAAGGAAGCCGCGGCGGTGCAGTTCGTGATGGACGCATTCGGCCACCTGAAGGCGATTGGCGGCAGCGCCGACGCTAAACCGCTGCTCGACAAGGCTGGTGTCGTCGCCGATGACGGGGTGACGGGGCTGGGACCCGAGTTCGTCAAGGCGGCGGCCCGGCGCCATTTCGAGCGCGAACCGCAGGTGCGGACGCTGGCCTGATCGCTCAACCCTGCTGCCGCAGCGCCACGTCGCTCATGAAGCGGGCGTCGTCGCCTTTGGCCAGCCAATCCGCCTCGTTGCCGATCGCGCCGAGCATTTCGGCGAGATCGTCTATTTCCGCCTTGGCGTAGTTGCCCAGGACGTGGCCGGTGACGCGATCCTTGTGGCCCGGGTGGCCGATGCCGAGGCGGACGCGGCGGAATTCCGGGCCGAGGTGTTGGTCGATGCTGCGCAGGCCGTTATGCCCGGCGAGGCCGCCGCCGGTGCGGACTTTGACCTTGAACGGGGCGAGATCGAGTTCGTCGTGGAACACGGTCAGCGCGTCCACGTCCAGCTTGTAGAAGCGCAGCGCTTCGGCCACCGCACGGCCGCTGTCGTTCATGAAGGTGGCGGGCTTTTGCAGTAGCACCTTAGCCCCGCCGACGCGGCCTTCCTGCAGCCAGCCCTGAAACTTCTTCTGCACCGGGCCGAAGCCGTGCAGTTCGGCGATCACGTCGGCCGCCATGAAGCCGACGTTGTGCCGGTGCATCGCACATTGCGGACCAGGATTGCCGAGCCCGACCCAGAGTTGCACGTTCTCCCCGCCCGCTTCCGGGAGGGGCCGGGGGTGGGCCAGTGTAAGCCATCGAGCCCACCCACAGGCCCACCCCAAACCCCTCCCGCAAGCAGGAGGGGCTTAAGTAGATCAGCCTTCGGCCGCTTCTTCGCCGGCCTCTTCCTCGGTGTCAGCTTC
>JANOAH010000160.1:0-6191 GCA_031411075.1 Erythrobacteraceae bacterium | reverse complement strand
GCTCGGCACCGGCGCGATGGCGCAGGACCACAGCGCCCATGCGGTGGCTGAACGGGCTGCGGCGGACGCGATGCGCAGCGGGCGGTGGTCCGATCCGGCGACCTGGCCCGACGGCAAGGTCCCGGCCGCAGGCGATGCGGTTACCATCGCGCGCGACAGGGCGGTGGTGCTCGACGTCGATCCGCCGGCGCTGCGCAGCCTGACCATCGACGGCAAGCTCAGCTTCGCCGACGAGCGCGACATCGGCCTCGAGACCGAATGGATCTACCTGCGCGGTGGCGAGCTGGAGATCGGCACCGAGGCTCGGCCCTATCGGCACAACGCGTCGATCACGCTGACCGACACGGTCAAGGGCGAAGACGTCAACACCATGGGCGACCGCGGTATCCTGTTGATGGGCGGCACGCTCAACCTGCACGGCGATCGCGAACATACCTGGACCAAGCTTTCCGCCACCGCCGAGCGCGGCAGCCGCACAATCGAAGTGCTCGACGCGAGTGACTGGCGCCGCGGCGATGTCATTGTGCTCGCCTCGACCGACTTCGACCCGCGTCAGGCGGAGCGGCGCACCGTGACCGCGGTGCGCGGCAACCGGATCGAGCTCGACCGCCCGCTCGAGTACATGCATTTCGGTCAGGTCACTTACGGGGTCGACGAGCGCGGCGAAGTCGGCCTGCTCAACCGCAACATCCGCATCCAGGCCTCCGACGATGCCGAAACGAGCTACTTCGGCGGCCACATCATGGCGATGTCCGGATCGCGGATGTACGTCTCGGGCGTCGAGCTGTCGCGCATGGGGCAGCATCTTACCCTCGCGCGCTATCCGATCCATTGGCACATCCTCGGCGAAGGCCAGGGCCAGTACATCCGCAACGCCGCGATTCACGACACTTACAGCCGCTGCGTCACTGTCCACGGCACCAACAACCTCTCGATCGAAAACAACGTCACCTACAATACCGTCGGCCACTGCTTTTTCCTCGAAGACGCGGTCGAGACGGGCAACCAGTTCGTACGCAACCTGGCGATCCAGACCAAGTGCCATCCGACGCTGCCGTGCGAGCCGACCAACCTGACCATCGCCCACCAGTCTCCCGCCGGGCAGCGCTCGCCCAACATCCTGATCCCGAGCGACAACACCGTCTCGTCGTTCTGGATCACCAATCCCGACAACGTCTATCGCGACAACGTCGCCGCCGGATCGGACGCGATCGGCTTCTGGATCGCCCTGCCGCAGCACCCGACCGGCGCCTTCCTCGATCGTGAAGGCAGCGCCCAAATCTGGCCGCGCCGCACCCGCCTGCGCGAATTTTCCGGCAACACCGCGCATTCCAACTTCGACGCGCTGATGTTCGATCGCGGCCCCGCGCCCGACGGCACCTTCAGCGTCGGCGGCGCCGGCCATATCGCCTATGCCAACCCCGGCGATACCAGCAGCGGCGCGGTGCCGGCGACCGTGGCGAATTACACCGCCTACAAGAACCGCAACGGCGCCATCTGGGCGCGCGGCGAATATCACCTGTTCACCAACCTGCGGCTGGCCGACAACGCCATCGGCTTCACCCACGCCGCCGGCGGGGCGCGGATCGCGCCGTACACCTCGCGGGTCGAAAATTCGGTGTTTGTGGGTGAAAGCGACAATATCGGCAATCCGGCCACTCCGGCGGAGATCGCCTATGGCCGCACCTTGCCGCACCTCGACGCGGATTTCCCGATCCGCGGCTACGAGTATTACGATTATCGGCACGACGTGGTGAACACCACGTTCGTCAACTACGCCGACAATTCCACGCGCGAGGCCGGGGCACTGTCGTATCTGCTGTTCACCAGCTTCGGGATGAGCACCGAAAACGCAGTCGAAGGCGCCCGCTTCGTCAACGCCAAGCCGGTCTATTTCCCGCCGATGCAGCGCCGCTGGTCGTCAGATTTCAGCGGCCGCGCCGCCTATCGCAGCGCCACCATCCATGACCGCGATGGCTCGGTGTCCGGCACGCCCGGCGCCTATATCGTGATCGACAACGGTATCGCGTCGAGCGAGACCGACTGCCGGATCATGGCCAGCTGGAACGCCGCGATCTGCCAAGGCGACATGGGCCGCCTGAGCATCGGCGACACACGGCAATTCCCCGAATTCGCCGCCGGCCCCGCCTCCGATCCGGTCATGCTGCAGCGTTCGGGCAAGCGGTTCGAATACAATGGCGAGACCACCATCCCGAGCGGTGCCGAAGTCCGGGTTTCAACCGCGCGCGACACCCTGGCGTTGCACTTGCGCGAAATGGACAAGAACGCCTTCGTAGTGTTCGAACTGCCCGGCTTCACCACGGCCACCGGCGGGATCGCGCAGCCCAGCCTCGATGCACTGCGGGCAGCCACCGTGACCTCCTACTTCAAGGACGCCAACAGCCTGTGGGTCAAGCTGGTGGTCGATAATCCGGAGCCAGCGGGCGCGGTGGTGGTCCAGGTCGGCACTTTGCGCGCGCAGGCTTCGATCGACGTCAGCCGCCAGGGCGTAGCGGTGGCGAGCGCCTCGCCCAATACGCCGGACAACAGGCGCTAGGGAGCACGACATGAGGGATAGCTGGGGGCGGACCGCCTGCAAACTCGCGCTCGCGTTGGCCGGCGGGACCTTGGCAACCGAGGCGCACGCGGCCTGCGACCGCGAGATGTTGCGCTACGTGGCCGCCACCTACGTCGAAGCGCAGACCGCCGGCAACGTCAGCCTGCTGCCGCTGACCCCCGCCGCCACGTACGCGGAAAACGACCAGGCCATGGCCGTCGGCAGCGGCCTTTTGGCCGGGCCGATCACGGTCGATTTCACCCGCAGCTTCCTCGACACCGCCCAGTGCGCGACCTTCACTGAACTGGTCGCGGCCACCGACCCGCACCCTTACGTGATCCACACCCGCATCGAAGCCACCGCCAATGGCCAGATCGCCAAGATGGAATCGGTCGTCACCGATGCCGGCGACTGGGTGTTCGGCGCGACCGAGCATCTCGCCGTGATCCGCACCGAAGCCTGGCCCGAAATCCCGGCGGAGCGGCGCGATACGCGCGCTGCCATCCAGGCCGCAGCCAACGCCTACCTCGACAATTGGGGCAACCCGGAGCTGCCGGTGCCGCACGGCACGCCCTGCGCCCGTCTCGAAGGCCGGATCAACACCGGCACGCGCAACCCCGCTGGCAATACCTGCGACATGGGGGCGTTCCCGGAAAAGCTCACCGTCACCAGCCGCCGCTATGTGATCGACGAAACGCTGGGTGCGGTGGCGATCCTGCACAAATTCCCCTGGATCGACGCCGGCTTGCCCAAGGACCCGGGCACCCCCGCCAGCCAGACGTTCCGCGTCGAACAGGGCCGCACCCGCTATATCCACGAAGCCACCGTCTGCACCACGCCGCAATGCGGGCGCGCGCGGCCGGGTCCGCCGCCACCCGCCCCGCAGCCGGTAGGTTGATGGCGAGCGGCCGGGCCGCCGTCCGACACACCACTTTGCATGGCCGGGCCGCGTGAGCTAATGGCGCGCATGGATTCCAAGACCGTCATCGCCGAACTGGCCGCGATTTACGAAGCGGCGGTCGAACGCCTGCAGGCCGACATCGCGCTTTACGCCAGGGACGGCACCCAGCCGCCGCCCGAGCGCCGCCAGGACGGCAGCTATTGCTACCCCGAACTGCGGTTGCGCTATTTCGGCGGCGCGCCCGCGGCGGAGCGCGGCCGGGCGTTTGGCCGGCTGCACGAGGCCGGAACTTACGCCACCACGGTGACCAAGCCCGAGCAGTTCGAAGGCTATCTCTCCGAACAGCTCGACCTGCTGCTCGAAGATTTCGAGATCGAGATCGAAGTCGGCCGCTCGGCACAGGAAATCCCCTTTCCCTACGTGCTCGACAACCAGCAGGGCGCCGAGATGGCCGGGATCAGCCCGACCGAGCTGGCGCGCTTCTTTCCGACCACCGAACTGGCGCTGATTGGCGACGAACTGGCGGATTCGATCCTGGAACGCGTTGCGGGCGAACCCCTGCCGCTGAGCCTGTTCGACGCGCTGCGCACCGATTTCAGCCTCGCTCGCCTGGCGCACTACACCGGCACCCCATCGCGCGATTTCCAGCGCTTCGTGCTCTTGACGAATTACCACCGCTACATCGACGAATTCGTCGATTGGGCGGGCGAACAGATCGGTGGCGGCACTTACACCGCGCTCACCGGCGCGGGCGGCCTGGCGATCAAGAAGAAGACCAAGAACGCCTCGCGCCAGTTGAACGAGACGACCTGGCGGCGCCACCAGATGCCGGCCTATCACCTCAAGTCGGCCAACGGCCTTGGCATTACGCTCGTCAACATCGGCGTCGGCCCGTCGAATGCCAAGACCATCACCGATCACCTCGCGGTGCTGCGGCCCGAAGCCTGGCTGATGATCGGTCACTGCGGCGGTTTGCGCCCCACCCAGAAGATCGGCGATTTCGTGCTCGCCCACGCCTACTTGCGTGACGACCACGTGCTCGACGACGTGCTGCCGCCCGAAATCCCGCTGCCGGCGATCGCCGAAGTGCAGCAGGCGCTCTACGGCGCGGCCGAGGAAGTCAGCGGCGCGCAAGGGGCGGACCTGAAGCAGCGGATGCGCACCGGCACTGTCGTCACCACCGACGATCGCAACTGGGAACTGCGCTACACCCTCACCGCCCGCCGCCTGAGCCAGAGCCGCGCGGTCGGCATCGAAATGGAAAGCGCCACTGTCGCCGCCCAAGGCTACCGCTTCCGCGTCCCCTACGGCACACTGCTATGCGTCAGCGACAAGCCGCTCCACGGCGAGATCAAGCTGCCGGGGCAAGCCAACAAGTTCTACGAAGAAGCCATCGCCGCCCACCTGCAAATGGGCATCCGGGCGTGCGAACGCCTGCGGGCGGAGGGACAACGGCTGCACTCACGCAAGCTGAGGGCGTTCAACGAGCCGCCGTTCAGGTGAAGCGGCGCGCTCCAGTCCAGGAACGCGCCGCCCCGTTCAGCCCTTGACGTTGATGATCTGACGCAGCCGGTGGCGGATCGCCACCAGGTCTTCCTGCGCCGCCATCACCGCGCCGATGTCTTTGTAGGCGGCCGGGCTTTCGTCGAGCACGCCTTCGTCGACCCGCGCCTCGATACCCTGCATCGCCGCGGCGTGTTGTTCGAGCGTGATGCGCCGCTTGGCCTCGCCGCGCGACATCAACCGCCCGGCCCCGTGCGAGCAGCTGCAGAACGACTGCGCGTTCCCCATTCCTTCGACGATGAAGCTGCCTGTGCCCATCGAGCCCGGGATGATACCGAGCTCGCCCTCGCGCGCGCTGACCGCTCCCTTGCGGGTCACCCACACCTGCTCGCCAAAGTGCGCTTCGCGCGTGGCGTAGTTGTGGTGGCAGTTGATTGCCTGCTTGTCGGTCTTGAACGCAGGCAGATGCTTGCGCAGTGCCTCGAGCACGCGCGCCATCATCAGCTCGCGGTTGGCCATCGCGTAATCCTGCGCGAAGTGCATCGCCTCGATGTAGTCATCGAACAGCGTCGAGCCTTCGGTAAGGAACGCGAGGTCGCGATCGGCGAGGTGGAAATCGAGCTGCTTCTTCTCGATCGCCTGGCGGGCGGCCTCGATGAAGTAGGTTCCGATCCGGTTCCCGGTTCCGCGCGAGCCCGAGTGGAGCATGACCCACACGCAGTCCTCTTCATCGAGGCACACCTCGATGAAGTGGTTTCCACCCCCCATCGACCCGAGCTGGTCGCTGGTCTTGCCATCGACTCTTGGATGCTTGGCCAGGATCGCGCGCCAGCGCGTCTCGAACTTGTCGTACCAGGCGCGCGCCACCGCGTTGGGCGTGATCGCCCACCCGCCCTTGGCGTGATTCGCGCCCGAACTGCTTTCGAAGCCCTTGGGCACGGCGCGCTCGATCTCGGCACGGATCGCGCCGAGATTATCCGGCAGGTCGTTGGCGGTGAGCGTGGTGCGCACCGCCATCATCCCGCAACCGATGTCGACGCCCACCGCCGCCGGCACGATCGCCGCCTTGGTGGCGATCACCGATCCGACCGTGGCCCCCTTGCCCCAGTGAACATCGGGCATGCCCGCCACGTGGCTGAACACGAACGGCAGGCTGGCGACATTGCGCAGCTGCTGCATCGCGCCCGGTTCGAACGCGCCCGCGCTGTCCCACAGCTTGAGCGGCACGCC
>JANOAH010000159.1:0-2781 GCA_031411075.1 Erythrobacteraceae bacterium | reverse complement strand
GCCCGGGTTGCGGCCGTCCGGGCCGGCCAGCGTGATCGAGCGACCTTCGGCATCATAGCGCCGCGTCAGCACCCGCCCCGCCTCGCGCGCCTCGCGGCTGAACACCGGATCGCTGTCGAGCGCGATGGCGACGACATAGGCATCGACCGTCCCCGGCCGCTGCGGCTGCAGCGCCGCCAGCGCGGCATCGAGCTTGCGCCGATCGGCCAACATTTCGCGCGCCGACCGCGACCGCTGCAGTTCGGGCCCGAGCGTCAGGCTGGCATCGACCTGCCGCTCGTTCACGCCGGTGCCGAGCGAAGGCCACGGCGCGGTGTGCGGCGGCGGGTAGATCGGCTCGGCCGGCGCTTGCGCGAGCGCGGATGCGGCGGCCGCCAGCACCACGGCGCCGGCAACGACAGCCTTGAGAAAAGCATCTTGCATGGCGTCCCCCGACCCCGTTTCAAATCGAGGCTAGCGGAGCGCGGTGCGACTGCAAGCCCGAGACCGGATTTGCGTTGATTACCAATTTTTGGTATCGCGACCCGATGAGCAAGAACACCTCCGTCGCGCTCGGCGCTCCGTTCGTGGAGTTCGCCCGCCGCAAGGTCCAATCCGGCGAATTCGGCTCGACCAGCGAAGTCGTGCGCGAAGCGATGCGCCGCTACATCGCCGAAGATGCTCAGCTCGAGGCGCTCAAGCGCGATCTGCAGAAGGGCCTCGATAGCGGACCAGCCCGACGGTACGACTGGGAAGCCTTCATGGAGCGGAAGTTCGGCCCGGCTGCCGATGACTGAGGTTCTGCTTCGGCCTGAAGCGGAAGCCGACCTCGAAGACATCGCCGACTTCACGATAGAACGGTGGGGCCGGGCGCAGGCCCAGACCTATTTGGCGGCGCTTCGGACCGACATTGCCAGCCTTGCCGAATTTTCAGAGCGCTTCCCGATCCACGAACCAAGCGGCCTCGGCCTTCGGCGAATGGCAAGCGGGCACCACTTGGTCTTCTATCTCGTCGGCAAAGGGGTGGTCGAAGTAGTGCGCATCCTGCACGAACGAAGGGATCCGGCACGGGAGTTGGCGTAGGCGGGCCGAGGTTTAGAACAGCCGGTCGAAACCTTTCTTGTCATAGTTGTTGAGCAATGTGGCCATCTGGTTGACGTAGACCATGTCGGGCGTCGCGAGCGTTGCGCGAACCTGCACCGTGAATTCGGGGTCCTCGGCATCGACCTTGAAGGTAACCAACCCAAGTCCGAATGTCGTCGACAGCGCGATCATGCGGTCGAGGTCATCCGCCGAAGTGCTGTCGGGCAAAACAAGGTAACTCTTGTGCGAGAACAGCCTGTAAGAAATCGCCTGTCCGAAAGCCACAACAGGCTGCGATGGATCGGTTTTGATTTCGACCGACACGATCTGCGGCTCAAACTTGACCAAATCGCCTCGCATAGGCCGGAGGACCCCGATTACGTCTGGCGTGGACCATTTTCCCTTGAAGATGTTGCCGCCGATCGCGAGCGCCTCGGTGACTTCTTCAAGTCCGTCCCGGAGCCATTCGGCGAACGGCTTGTAGAAGTCCTTCTCAGCCAGTGGCTTGGTGGTCGAAGATTCTATCGGGGTGACGAAACCGACCGTTCCCGCGACGGAGCCTAATCCCCCAAACGAATAGATCCCCTTGGAGACTTTGACGATTTCCGGGTCATCGCGAAACAGCGCGTTGGTGCTCCCCAGATTGTGTTTATCGGCGTTTCGGGGTGATCAGCTTTGATCTCACTGACGAGTGTTGTCCATCGCACGCCCTCGGGCACAGCAGCGACCTTCTGCTTCGCTAGTGCCTTGATCGCCGCCGTGCCGAGTTTCGCCAACTCAATAAACCCGCTTCTTCGGCTTGATGTACTCCGCATCCCCGGTCAGCGTGTACTCGTGCACCGGGCGGTAATCGATCCGCACCGCGCCGCCCTTGCCGCCCCATCCTTCGAACCAGGTGGCGGTGTGCTTCATCCAGGTCTTGTCGTTGCGGTCGGGGAAGTCTTCGTGGGCGTGGGCGCCGCGGCTTTCCTGGCGGTTGTGCGCGGCGTGCATCGTTACCGTGGCCTGGCCGATCAGGTTGTCGAGCTCGAGCGTTTCGATCAGGTCCGAATTCCAGATCAGCGAGCGGTCGGTGACCGAGATGTCCGCCATGCGGGCGTAGATATCGGCCAACTTGGCCTTGCCTTGCGCCATCAGCTCGGCGGTGCGGAACACCGCGGCGTGCGCGCTCATCGCCCGCTGCATGTCGAGCCGCAGCGCGGCGGTGGGCGTACCGCCCTTGGCGTGGCGGAAGTGGTCGAGCCGGGTCAGCGCCAGGTCGGCGCCGTCCTTGGGCAGTTCGGCCTGCGCCGCGCCCGCCTTGACCGTTTCCTTGAGCCGGTGCCCCGCCGCCCGGCCGAACACCACCAGGTCGATCAGCGAGTTCGAGCCGAGCCGGTTGGCCCCGTGGACCGAGACGCAGGCCGCCTCGCCCACCGCGAACAGGCCGGGGACGACGGTTTCGGGATTGCCATCGGCCACGGTCATCACCTCGCCGTGGTAGTTCGTCGGAATGCCGCCCATGTTGTAGTGCACGGTCGGCACCACCGGCAGCGGCTGGCGCGTCAAGTCGACCCCGGCGAAAATCTTGCCGCTTTCGGTGATCCCGGGCAGCCGCTCGGCCAGCACCTTGGGATCGATGTGGTCGAGGTGGAGGAAGATGTGGTCCTTGTTCGGCCCCACCCCGCGCCCGTCGCGGATTTCCAGCGCCATGCTGCGGCTGACGACATCGCGGCTGGC
>JANOAH010000158.1:0-2275 GCA_031411075.1 Erythrobacteraceae bacterium | reverse complement strand
CGCCGGTCGACGTTTTGACGGATTTCCTGTCAGACAACGACGCCAGGGGCCGCCCGGTCGGCGTCGAGATCGCCCGCGACGGCGCGCTGCTGGTGGCAGACGATGTCGGCGGCACGGTCTGGCGGGTCAGCGCTTCCTAGCGGGAGTGCGCGACGGCCCGACCAGCCCGACCAGGCTGGCGAGTGCGGCTTCGAGCCGCTCCAGATGCTGCATCATCGTGCTGCGTTCCGCCTCGCGCACCTGGGCGCGGCGGGCGCGGTCGAGCGAGAGGGCAAGCGCGCGGGCCAGCGGGCTGGCGATCTCTTCGAGCGCCTCGCGGTCTTCCTTGCCATACAGGCTGCCGTCGGGGTGCGGGCCCAGCAGCAGCCAGCCGGCGAGCGTGCCGCTTGGCGTGAGGAGCGGCAGGCGTAAAGGGAAGGCGCTTTCGTCGCGCCGTTCCAGGCCCGGTTGAGGCGCGTGCGGCAGCTCGGCCAGTGCGGCTTCGGCGCTCGCATGGTCGATGCCCTGCGCGTCGCCAAGCGCCAGCCTGCCCTCCTCGGCCAGCGCGATCGCGCCGTGCTTCGCGCGCACCCCGTGCAGCGCCAGCCGCAGCGCATCGTCGGCCAGCACGCGCGGGTTGTCGCTGTCGCGCAATTCGGCGAGCAGTTCAGGCAGCCGCGCGCGCATCCCGGCGATGTCCTTCTGGAAGCGCTTTTCGGCCCAGTGGCTCATCCGGTGGTGCAGCGGCACCAGGAACAGCGCCGCCAGCGCCGCCGCGATTGCGCCGGCCGCCGCGCCCACGCTCGACCCGTACCACTCCTCGCCCAGCGTCTCGATAAGCTTCTCGAACCCGGCGAAGATCGCGATCAGCATGACCGTCAGCCCGCCGTACAGCGCCGACCGGCTGATCGCCACGTCGGCATCGTAAAGCCGATGGCGCAGTAGCGAGATGAGGATGCCGCCGATCCCGCACAGGTTGCCGACGAGCTGCACCAAGTTCATCGCGACCAGCAGGCCAAAATGGGTGGCGTTGTCGGTGACTTGCTTGTCGATCACGTTCAGTCCGAACCTGACCGCCGTCAGGCCCACCATTGCCGTGAAACCGAGCATGACCCATTTCATCTGCTGCCGCGATGGACCCGCCTCCATCCGGCGGAACCGGGCGATCAGCACCGCGGCGGCCAGGAACATCGGCATGTAGCTGATGGCGAACTGCGCGGCATCGGGCAGGCCGGCGCCGTCAGACAGGATGATCCACGCCGCCACGGCGATGGCCGGCAGGACCAAGAGGCTCCAGCGGGGCGAAAAGCGCCCGGTCGGAAAGACGGCCGCGCCCGTTGCTATGAGGGCAAGGCCGGCGATGTTGATGGCTTTGGCAACCGCATCGCGGATCGGGCCGAAATCGAGCAAGGCCACGAGGTTGTTTGTATCGACCAGCAGGAGGGCGAGCGAAAGGATCGCGGCGACGGCATCGTTGCGTCGACGCGTGTAGAGCAGAATCCCGGCCGTGAGCGCGATCAGGAGACTGGCAGCGAGCGAGAACAGGTTGAACGCTCTTCGCTGCGCATAGGGGACCGATGCCTCCCGGTCCGCCGCGGCAAGGTGCTCGGGTCCGCGCACGATGCGCACGGTCTGGCGCGTTCCGGCCGGTGTCCTGACCAACAGCGTGTTCACCTTCCCGTCGGGCCCATCGAGCATGGCACCCAAATTTGCGATGTCTTCCTGCTTGCTTCCCATGGCCACGGCCCGCCCATCGGCCGCGAGAACCGTGCTGCCATCGACAAGCCCCGCCTGCCGTGCCGCCGGGCTGATCGGGCTGACATTCGTGGTGCCGTTTTCGATATTGAGACGCACCCCGGCGCCATAAACCTGCCGATCCAGGTTCGCGCCAAACCGCAACTGCGCCCACACGCCCGCCGTCGAGCTGACCAGCGCCAGCGCCAGCACGATCCACCACACCCCCTTGTAGGCGGCGGCCCAGCGGCCTTTCAGTTCCGGCAATCCCTCCGGCAATCGCATCCGCGCGTGTCCCCCACCGCCCGCCTTGCCAGATACTTACGGGCAATCGGGCGCGCGGCAAGCGTGTTCGGTCAGAGCGGAGCGTACAGCAGCACGTGGCGTGTCGCGCCGCCCGGGTCCTGTTCGGCCGAGGGCTTGGCCGCTTGCACCACAGCCGCCGCCGCACCGCCGCGGCGCACGAATACCCAGCCACACTCGCTTGCGGTGTCGAGCGTCAGGCGCTGGGTCCAGCCCGCTTTCGGTACCTTCGGAAGCGTGCCGGTGCCGGGCACGAAGC
>JANOAH010000157.1:0-13119 GCA_031411075.1 Erythrobacteraceae bacterium | reverse complement strand
GTCGATGTTGCGTTGCGGTCCAGCGAGCCTAGGCTGCGCGAACTGCAACAGGGGAGACACCGATGAACAAGCTTCTGATCGCCGCGGGCGGCGCCATGCTGCTCGCCGGATGCCAGCAGGACGCGGCCCCGCCCGAACCCGCGCCCAGCGACACCGCCACCACGATCTCCGATGGCCCCAGCCCGATGGCGACTACCGCGGTCACGGCCGAAATGTTGGTCGGCACCTGGGACGATACATTGGCCGATGGGACAAAGACGACCACCACGTTCACCGCCGACGGCAAGTACAGCGATGCCGACGGCAGCGCCGGGACCTACGAGGTCAAGGACGGTAAGGCCTGCCTGACCGGCACCGCCGGCCCCGACAGCGGCAAGACCAACTGCTGGACGCTCGGCGCCCCCGGCGGCGACGGCAGCATGCCCGCGACCGCCGACGACGGCACCGCGATCACGGTGAAGAAGCGGGCCTGAGCGGCACAATCCGATAACTCAAAGGGCGGCCGGCAACGGTCGCCCTTTTTGCTTGGCCCGGCCGCCATTCCCCGCGATGGCCTGGCGCATGATCCGCTTCGAACACCGCGCCGTTCCGATCGTGCTGGCCGCCGTGGTCATCGACGTGATCGGGTTCGGGATCGTCATGCCGGTGCTGCCGGGGCTGATTACCGAGCTCGGCCACCAGTCGCTCGCCGCGGCCAGCCGCACCGCCGGGTGGATGCTGGCGGTGTTCGCGCTGGCGCAGTTCTTTGCCGGTCCGGTGATGGGGCAGCTCGGCGATCGCTATGGCCGCCGCCCGGTGCTGCTGGCCGCGATGCTGGCGTTTTCGGTCGATTATCTGCTGATGGCGGCGGCGCCGACGCTGGCCTGGCTGTTCGTCGGCCGGGCCATCGCCGGGGTGACCGGCGCGACGTTTGGCCCGGCGGGCGCGGTGATCGCCGACGTCGTCCCGCCGGACAAGCGCGCCGCCACGTATGGCCTGCTCGGCGCGGCGTTCGGGATCGGCTTTGTCATCGGACCTGCGCTCGGCGGGATCGTGTCCGGGTTCGGCCTGCGTGCACCGTTCGTGGTCGCCGCCGCGCTGGCCTTCGCCAACGCCGCGATCATGATTTTCCTGCTGCCCGAGACGCTCGATCCGGCCCACCGCCGCCCATTCCGCTGGCGCGAGGCGCATGTGATCGGCGCGTTCCGGCCGCTGTTCGAGGCGGGCAACGCCGCGCCGCTGCTGATCGCCTGGTTCCTGTGGCAGCTCGGCGGCGTAGTGTACCCGGCAACCTGGAGCTTTTGGGCCGCGATCCGCTTCGGCTGGGACGCGGCGGCGATCGGGTGGAGCCTGGCCTGGGTCGGGTTCCTGTCGATCGTCGTGCAGCTGGTGCTGACGCCGCGGGCGATGAAGCGGCTGGGTGAGCGCAAGGCTGCGGTCATCGGGCTGGGCGCGGCGGCGATCACCCTGCTGGCCTATGCCTTCACCACACAGCCATGGCAGGTCTATGCGTTCTTCCTGGTCGGCTGCCTCGGCGCGTTCGCCTATCCGGCGCTCAACGGCATCCTCACCCGAATGGTCGACGCCACCCGCCAGGGCGCGCTGCAAGGCGGGCTCGGGGCGATGAACAGCGTCGCGGCGGTGATCGGGCCGCTGATCGCGGCGCAAAGCCTGGCCTATGGCGCGGCGCGCGGCTTCGATGGCGCGGCTTTCCTCATTGCCGGGGTGCTGATGGCCGGGGCGGCGGCGATCATCGCCCTGGCGGTGCCATCGAAAGGCCCACCCCCCGCCCGGCAATAGATTTGCCGCCCGCGCAGGAGAATGTTAGCAACGCGTCCGGATTTGCCACAGGGGACCAGCCGTGAAACACCTCCTACTCGTCGCTGCGCTGGCGGGTGCGCTGGCCGCCTGCGACAACGTCGCCGAAGAATCCGACGACATCGGCCCCACTGCCCAGCCGGCGGTCGCCGGATCGGCCGGGCCCGACGCCGAAACCGACCAGTTGCTGGCCGCCGACGGCAAACCCGCCGCCGGAATCTTCGAAGTCACCTCGGCCGACGGCAAGATGGTGCTGACGCAAACCGTGCGCGCCGATGGCACGCTGACCACGGTCGAAGCCGACAAGACCCGCGAAGGCACCTGGACGTCGACCGGGCCGGGCAACTTCTGCGTGGCGATGCAAGGCGAAGGCGCGCCGACCTGCTACGACGAGGAATTCAGCGGCGGGGTGTACCGTTCGGTCAACAAGACCGACGCCCGCGACGCCTGGACACTCAAGCGGCTGCAGTAGCGCGTCAGGGTTCGCCCGCACCCCACAGCCGGTCGGCCGCGACCCAGCCCTTGTGTCCCGCGACGTCGAGTTCGCACCAATCTTCCTCGCATTCGCCCAGCGCACCGACCACGCCCGGTTCGAGCCGCCACAGCAGCCGCGCGCCGGCCTCGGGCGCGGCGCGCATTTCGACCAGGCCACCGCCCACCACCAGCGCCCCGCGATCGGGATCGAGCAGCCGCGACAGGATCCACCCGCGCGCGCCGTCGGGATCTTCGACCAGCCGCCAGCCCTGCATCAGCCGCACCACTTTGACCGGCAGCCCCTGGCGGCGATAGACCCATTCGATCGGGAATGCTTCGCTCGGCCCGACCCGCATGTTGACTTCTGCGGCGCGCAACGAGGCCCAATAGGGCACCTCGCGGTTCTGCGCCGCGGCCGGCGCCGCGGCCAGCGCGGCCAGGCTCAACAACAGCAGTGGGACAAGGCGGCGCATCGCGCTTCCTACCGCGATGCACCTGTGCGCTTCAACCGCCATCGGCTTGCCCGAACGCCAATCCTGCCATAGTTTGCACAGTTGAGGGAGCCGCCGGCACGGCCGCGGCCTGCAGGGGGATTTCGATGCTGGGCAAATGGGCCTTCGCCGCGGCGCTTGCCGCCGTGCCGGGTGTGGCGTTCGCGCAAGCCGAGGCGGCACCCGTCGCCGACAGCGGCGATACCTCCTGGATCCTCATTTCCTCGGCGCTGGTGCTTCTGATGACGCTGCCCGGCCTGGGGCTATTCTACGGCGGGTTGGTGCGGGCCAAGAACTGGCTCAGCGTGCTGCTGCAGATCGGCGCGGTGGCCGCGGTAGTCTCGCTGCTATGGGTGGTGGTCGGCTATACCCTGGCCTTCGGCACGGTCGGCAGCGGGTGGCTGGGCGGCAACAAAGCGTTGATGCTGCGCGGCATCGCCGATGTGCGCGAAGGGCTGACGCTGCCCGAAAGCGCGTTCGCGATGTTCCAGTTGACTTTCGCCGCGATCACCCCGGCGCTGATGATCGGCGCCTGGGTCGACCGGGCCCGGTTCGGCTGGGTGGTCGTGTTCTGCGCGCTGTGGAGCTTGCTCGTCTATGCCCCCGTGGCCCACTGGGTTTGGGGCGGCGGCTGGCTGGCGGAGCGCGGCACGCTCGATTTTGCCGGCGGCATTGTCGTCCACACCACCGCGGGCGTCTCGGCGCTGGTGATCGCGCTTCTGCTCGGCAAGCGACAGGGCTTTCCCGGCGCGGCGCTGCTGCCGCATGCCCCGGGGCTGACGATGATCGGAGCGATGCTGCTGTGGGTCGGCTGGTTCGGCTTCAATGGCGGTTCGGCGCTGACCGCCGGCGATGGCGCGGCGTTGGCGATCCTCAACACCCACACCGCCGCCTGCACCGCCGCGCTGGTGTGGCTGGCGATCGAGCGTATCACTTTTGGCAAGCCGACCACGGTGGGCTTTGCCACCGGTGCAGTCGCGGGCCTCGCCACGATCACGCCGGGCGCGGGGTTCGTCTCTCTCGGCGGCTCGATCGTGATCGGCGCGCTGGCTGCGGGGGTCTGCTATTACGCCATCCAACTGGTCAAGAACCGGCTCAAGATCGACGATTCGCTCGACGTGTTCGCGGTCCACGGCGTCGGCGGGATGCTTGGCTCGCTGCTGATGGCGGTGCTGATGGCGCCCCAGTTTGGCGGAGCGGGTTATGCCGAGGGCGTGGCGATGGGATCGATGCTCGGCGCGCAGGCGCTGGGCGTTGGCGTGGTGGCGCTGTGGTCGGCGATTGCCACCGCGGTGGCGGCGCTGGCGGTCTCGCTGTTCCTGCCGATGCGGGTGAGCGAGGACGACGAGCGCCAGGGCCTCGACATCGCCAGTCACGGCGAGCGCGGCTGGGAGTTCGATTAGCCGCGCCCGATTTTGCATCCGCGAACGCTTGCTGGAATTCTTAATCGAACTGCGCTATTGATGCTGCAGTGCAGCGGAGTTGCCCACTTGCCTATCGATCTGGCCTATCGCCGCGTGATTGCACCGGCCACCTGGAAAGTACGGACGCGCCGGGCGCTTCTGCTCACCGCGCCGATTTCTGTGCCGGTCTGGCTGCTGGCGGTCTGCGGCTTCACCCTGGTGATGGGGATGCGCTTGTTGTGGACCCTGCTGACCGTTCCGATCCGTGAGCTGTGGAACGCCCCGCCCAGGCGCATCCGCTCGGGCAACAGCTACGGATACGGATACGGATACGGCGCGCGTTCGGCCCGCCGCCAGGTGGTCGATCTCGAAGCGCATCGCCACAAGCGCGACGCGGCCTGAACTCCGGCCTCAGTCCCCGGTCAGGATCCGATCGACCAGCTGCTTCACCGTGGGGGTGAAGTTGTTCGAGTAGAACGGGTCCTGCTTGAACCGGTAAGCGCCGTGGCCGGCGAACATCAGATTCTGGTCGATATCGCCGCCATGCGCGATGTCCTGCAACGTCTTCTGGATGCAGAAACTGCGCGGGTCGGCGAGGCGGCCGGTCGAATGATCGTCATGATCCTTCCATGACGAAAACCCGCAATGCGACAGGCAGCCCATGCAGGCGGCCTGATCGTCGCGGATCACCGCTCGGTCCTCGGGCATGACGAACACCACGGTATCGTCGGGCGTTTTGAGCGCTTCGGTATAGCCGGCGGCGGCCCATTGCCGGGCATGATCGAGATCGCGCGGGGCGACCCAGAAGTTCTTGCCCTTGACCCCGACGTCGAGCTGCACGGTGTGCTCGCCCGCCTGCACCCGCGAATAGGGAATCTGCCGGAGGCTGCGCGCCTCGAGCGCGCGCAGGAACGGGGTTCGCACCGCCGAGCTGTAGAAACCGGTCGGGCTGAACCGGTGTAGCAGGATGTCGCCTTCCTCAAGCTCGCGCAGCCGGTCCTTCCAGCCTTGCGGGATCGGGCTCTCTTCGGTCAGCAGCGGTCGGGTGCCGAACTGGAACGCGATCTGGCCAAGCTCGGGATTGTCGATCCAGTCGTTCCATTCGCGCAGGAACCACACCCCGCCGGCCATCACGATCGGCACATCGTCCGAAATGCCTTCCTCGCGCATGGTCGCGCGAAGCGCAGCGACGCGTGGATAGGGGTCTTCGGGCCGAGTCGGGTCCTCGGCGTTCGACAGGCCGTTGTGCCCCCCGGCCAGCCACGGATCCTCGTAAACGACCGCCGCCATCAGTTCGCTGAACTTGTGATAGGCGCGCTTCCACAAGGCGCGAAACGCGCGCGCGGAACTGATGATCGGCAGGTAACTGACGTTGTAGCGCGCGGCGATCTCGCTGAGCTTGTAGGGCATCCCGGCGCCGCATGTGACCCCGGTGACCAGCCCGCGGGTCTTTTCGAGCACCCCTTCAAGCACCTGCTGCGCGCCGCCCATTTCCCACAGCACGTTGATGTTGATCGCGCCGCGTCCACTAGCGATCTCGTAAGCCCGCCGCACCTGTTCGACCGCGCCGTCGATCGCATAACGGACGAGCTGCTCGTGCCGTTCGATGCGGCTGAGCTGGTCGTAGATCTGCGGAATGATCTTGCCTTCGGCGTCGTAGCTGTCGGCGTTGACCGCGCTGACCGTGCCGACCCCGCCCGCGGCTGCCCAGGCGCCCGAACTCATGTGATTGGTCGCCGCCACGCCCTTGCCGCCTTCGACCAGCGGCCAAACTTCGCGACCACCGTAAAGAATGGGTCTCAAACCCTTGAAGTCCATCAGCTGTTCCTATCGGCCGCCTAAGCTGGCGGCGTTCCTTCAGCAGTGCCGTCCTGCGCCTTGCAGGCGGTCATGTCGCTCGGCTCCGGACGCGGTCCGACAGCGACGAATTGCGCATAATAGCCCGCCAGTTCGGGCTTGCGAACAAATTCGACCAGCCGGAACCCGACGCGCTGCAGTTCGCAGAACAGCAATTGCGGGGCGATTCCGTGCCGATCGGTCGGTCGGTCGACATCGACCACAACCACCTGCCCCCCTTCGCGCAGCGCCGGGCGCAACCGCCACAGGAACGCATAAGGCTCGGACACCTCATGGTACATGTGGACCAGGAAGATGCGGTCGAAGCTGTTTTCGGGCAGGCGCGGATCGTCTTCGGCACCGAGCTTGATCGAGACGTTGTCCAGCCGCTCCGCCTCGACCCGGCTGCCGAGGCGCCGCAGCGCGTCGGAATCGATGTCCTGCGCCAGCACCCGCCCGCGCGCGCCGACCCGCTCGGCCAGCCGGACCGTATAGTACCCCTCGCCCGCGCCGATGTCGGCCACGGTCATGCCGGGGCGAATGCCCGCCAAGTCCATCACCGTGGTCGCTTCGTTGCGGTCGTCGCGCGCTTCTTCGGTCGAAAACTGGTTGCTGCGCACTTCCGACACCGGCCGATCCGCCCGCGGAAAAACCCTCGCGGTCTCTGCTCGGTCGAGATCGGCCGGTGGCTCCTGGCGGCACGCGGCCAGCGCGCAAACACCGAGCAACAAGGCGAACGGCCAGCGCACGATTACTCCACGTCCTCCACTTCGACCGTCTCGCCGGTCACGCGCTGAGCAAGCGCGGCGGCGATGAAATCGTCGATTTCGCCGTCGAGCACGTCGCCCGGCGCGGTCGAGGTGGTGCCGGTGCGCAGGTCCTTGACCAGCTGGTAGGGCTGGAGGACGTAGCTCCTGATCTGATGGCCCCAGCCGATCTCGGTCTTGGCCTCGTACTGCCCCAGCGCCGCCGCTTCGCGCATCGCCATTTCGCGTTCGTAGAGCCGGGCCTTGAGCATGTTCATCGCGGTGGCGCGGTTCTTGTGCTGGCTGCGGTCGTTCTGGCTCGCCACCACCACGCCGGTGGGGATGTGGGTGATGCGCACCGCGCTGTCGGTGGTGTTGATGTGCTGCCCGCCGGCGCCGCTGGCGCGGTAGGTATCGATGCGCAAGTCGCTGTCATTGATCTCGATGGCGATGTCATCGTCGATCACCGGATAGACCCACACCGAACTGAAGCTGGTATGACGCCGCGCGCTGCTGTCGTAGGGACTGATGCGGACCAGGCGGTGGACGCCGCTCTCGGTCTTGGCATAGCCATAGGCGTTCTCGCCCTTGATCAGCAGCGTCGCGCTCTTGATCCCGGCCTGTTCGCCCGCGCCGTATTCGACCGTTTCGACCTTGTAGCCTTTGCGCTCGGCCCAGCGGGCGTACATCCGCAGCAGCATTTCGGCCCAGTCCTGGCTTTCGGTGCCGCCGGCGCCGGCGTGGATTTCGAGATAGGTGTCGTTGCCGTCGGCCTCGCCGCCGAGCAGGGCCTGGACCTTGTCGGCATCGGCGCGGGCCGCCAGCCGCGCGAGGCTGGCGAGGCCGTCGGCGACGACGCCGTCATCGCCTTCCATCTCGCCCAGCTCGACGAATTCGACCGCGTCGGCCATTTCGGCGCCAATTTCGTTGACGGTGCCGATCGATGCTTCGAGCCGGCGGCGTTCGCGCATGACCTCTTCGGCGGCCTTGGGATTGTCCCACAGGCTCGGGTCCTCGACGCGCGCGTTGAGCTCGTCGAGCCGGCGCACCGCGCGATCCCAGTCGAGCGAGCGCCGCACCAGCGCCAGCGCCGCTTCGATCCGCTCGATATGGGCCTGCCCTTCGGCACGCATCACGAAGTCTCCGTCAGAACGACGCCGCGCCTAGCGCAGCAATCGCGCCGGCGAAAGGGCCGCGCGGCAAGGACCCGGCGCAAGCCGGGGCGCCGATCGTGATGACCGTGTCAGGAACGCAGCGCGCGGACCGCGGCGAGCGTGCGGTTGACGTGTTCGGCCCAGTTCAGGTCCGAATGGACCATGATGATCCGCCCATCACGCCCGATCACATACGAGGTGCGGTCCGACAGGTTGCCGTTGCGCTGGCCGTTCATGCTCAGCGCCACGTCGAACGCCTCGATCGTCTGCGGGGTGGCGCGAGCGACCGGGAACGCGCCGGCGCATTCCTTCTTCGAAAACTCGTTCAGGTCCGCCAGCGTATCGCCGGACATCCCGATGACCCGCGCCCCGGCGCGGCGGAAATCGGCGATGTGTTCGGCAAAGGCCTTGGCCTCGGCGTTGCAGCCCGGCGTATTGGCCTTGGGGAAGAAGTACAGCACCACCGGCCCGCGACGCAGTTCCTGCTGCAGGTTGATATTGATCGTGCGGCCGTTGAGGGCGCCCTGGGTAATAAGCGACGGCACCGCGGCGCCTTGCTGCAGTGCGGCCGAAGCGGGAACGGCGGCGGCGAGCGCGAGGAGCGACGCGGCAGCGAGCGGGCGAAGGGTCATGGGGGGCCTCTTTTACGGAATGTCGCCGGGCGATATGCGCCCGATTCCGGACAGAGTCCACCAGCGTCAGTAGAGGCCGCCCTGCTCTTCGGCGAAGTCGCTCGGCGGCGGTTCGTCGCTGGCGTCGACGCCGCCGCCCTGGGCGTTGCTGCGGCTGCGGCGCAACTGGGCGAGCACCAATTCACGCAGCGCGTCGGTCGCATCCTGGCGCTGGCTGCGGCGTGGTTCGGTATCGGGCTTGAACGCTTCCCAGATCACCGAAGCGCGCGGATCGTCGGTAGGCATGCCGGCGAACACCCGCTTGCCGCTGGCGCGGTCGATGCGCACCATGCGGATGCCGGTGGGCGCAAGGAACGGGCGGCCGTTCCACTTGCCCTTGGTTTCGCTGACGAACTGGCGGAAGATCGGCGCGGCGACGCGGCCGCCCTGCGCCCAGCCGCCAAGGCTGCGCGGGCGATCGTAACCAATGTAGACCCCCCCGACGATATCGGGCGAACCACCGACGAACCACACGTCGGTAGGGCCGGTGGTGGTGCCGGTCTTGCCGAACAGCGGCACGCCGAGATCGCGCAGCACAGTGGCGGTGCCGCGCTGGACCACGCCTTCGAGCATATGCACGACCTGGTAGGCGGTGCGCGGATCCATCACCTGCTTGCCGGTTTCGCGCAGGCGCGGCATCGCCTTGCCGTCCCATTCGGCCATGGTACAGCCGGCGCATTCGCGGCGATCGGCGCGCCAGATCACCTTGCCGCGCCGGTCCTGAATATAATCGATCAGCGTCGGGCTGTGCTGGACGCCATGGTTGACCAGCGACGCATAGGCGTTGACCATCTTCATCACGGTCGTGTCCCCGGCGCCAAGCGCGAACGCGGGATAGTTGTCATATTGCCCGATGCCGACGTTGCGGAACGTGCGGCTGACGTTCTCCATGCCCGCGTCCATCGCAATGTGCACCGTCATCAGGTTGCGCGACTGTTCGAGGCCCCAGCGCATCGTGTGCTCGCCGCCGCCTTCGCCGCCGAAGTTGCGGAAGCATTTTTCGCCCAGGTTGGCGCCCTGGTAATAGCAATAGGTCTGGTCGGGGACCATCGTCGCCGGGGTCATTCCCTGGTCGAGCCCGGTGGCATAGACGAACGGCTTGATCGTCGATCCCGGCTGGCGCTGCGCCTGGGTGGCGCGGTTGAAATCGCTGAGGCGGGAATCGAACCCACCCTGCATCGCATAGACCCGCCCGGTGTTGGGATCTTCGACCAGGAAACCGCCCTGCACTTCGGGCACGGTGCGCACCGCCCAGGCATTGCCGTTGGGCGCCACCGCGGTGACGTCGCCGACCTTGATCACATCGGGCAACCCGGTCAGCGGCGCTTCGGTGCCATCGGAGAAGCCGATCGTGGCGGACGGGCCACTGCGCGCAGTGACCACGCCGATGCGCCAGTTTTCGTAGCGGATGGCGATGTTCGACGAGGCCAACTGCTCGGTCAGGTCGCCGTTGTCGGCATTGAGCTTCGCCACCGGACCATGCCAGGCGCGCCCGCCCGAAAAGCGCAGCAACCCGGCGCGCAGTGATTTCTGCGCCGCGGCCTGCATCTGGGTGTCGAGCGAGGTGCGCACCCACAACCCGCCGGCATAGACGCTGTTCGGCCCGTTCTCCGCCTGCTCGCCATAGCGGGCGATCAACTGGCGGCGCACTTCCTCGAGGAAATAGCCGGCGTCGGCGGTGGCGGTTTCAGGCTGCTGGCGCATGAGGCCGAGCGGCGTCGCCTTGGCCGCGGCGGCCTGGGCCTCGGTGATGTGGCCGTTTTCGGCCATCACATCGATGACGAAGTTGCGCCTCGACATGGCCTCGTCGGCGAACTTGGCGCGGCCGTACTTCTCCGGCGCCTTGGGCAGGATAGCGAGGAACGCCATCTGCGGCAGGCTGAGCTCGCCGACGTCCTTGTTGAAATAGGCGCGCGCTGCCGCCTGCACGCCGAAGCTGCGCCGGCCGAGCGGGATCTCGTTGAGGTAGAGCTCCATGATCTCACGCTTGGGCAGCACCGCTTCGATGCGCCGGGCGAGGATCATTTCCTTGAACTTGCGGGTGATCGAGTATTCGTTGCCGACGAGGATGTTCTTGGCCACCTGCTGGGTAATGGTCGAGCCGCCCTTGGCACGTCCGGTGCGCATCGGGTTGAGGTAATCGATCACCGCGCCGACGAAGCCGGGATAGTCGATCCCGCCATGCGTCCAGAACGTTTCGTCTTCGGCCGAAGTGTAGGCGTTGACCAGCTGGGCCGGGAAATCTTTGTACTGCAGCTGCACCCGCCGCTCGCGCTCGTATCGGCCGACTACTTCGCCATCGGCACCGCGCACCACGCTCGGCAACGCAGGTTCATAATCGATCAGCGTGCGCGCATCGGGCAGCCCGCGGGCGATGAAGGCCCAGGCGAGGATCAGCACGATCAGGCCGGCCAGCACGATCCGCGCGCCCCAGCGGAAGCGGCGGCTGGCGCGCCAGTTGGCGCGGAACCAGTCGAGCGCGCCGCTGGTATCGCGGCGGACGCGATATTTGAAATGCTCGCCGGCGGTCAGATCGGTTTCGGCCATGATGGGCTGCGCCTTAGCATGGCGATTCTGTCCGGCGCCAGAACCAAGCGGCGAAACGAGCGCCGGTGCGCTTCACACCGCTGCCTGGCGAGCGAAGTAGACCCGGATCGCCCGCGCCATGGCCCGGGCGAACCGCGCCTGCCCGGCGGGCGAGGCAAGCCGCCCGGCCTCCTGCGGGTTGGAGATGAACCCCGCCTCGAACAGCGCCGAAGGGACATCGGGCGCTTTCAGCACCACCAGTGCGGCCGAACGGCGCGACTGCGGGTGGAATTGCAACAACTCCTCGCCTTCGCGCAGGATCAGCCCGGCAAACTCGTCGGACTGGCCCTGCGCGCGGCGTTGCGCCAGTTCGACCAGGATCGCGTTGACCGCCGCATCCTGCCCCGACAGCGCCACGCCGTTCACCGTATCGGCGCTGTTTTCGCGCGCGGCAAAGCGCGCCGCCGCCTCGCTCGAAGCACGCGCCGACAGGGTATAGACGCTGGCCCCGGTCACCCCGGCTTTCTCCCCGGCGGAATCGGCGTGGATCGACAGGAACAGGTCGGCGCCGAGCCGGCGGGCGATCTCGGCGCGTTCTTCCAGCACCAGGAAACGATCGTCGTCGCGGGTCAGCGCCACACGCACGCCTCCGTCGGCCAGCAACCGCGCGCGCAGCGCCCGGGCCAGCGCCAGAGTCAGGCTTTTCTCCTTGATGTCCGATCCGCTCGCCCCCGGGTCGTGCCCGCCGTGGCCGGCGTCGATCACCACCAGCGGGCGCGAAGGATCGGCCGGCCCTTCGACCGGAGGTAGCCCGACCATCGCATCGGGGTTCGGCAATTCGAGCCGCACCACATAGGCTCGGCCGAGCAGCGGCGCCCGGACATCCAGTAGATCACCAAGCGCGATCAGTCCCGCCAGCACCAGCACGGGGGCGAGGAAGACGAGCGCAATCTGCAGGCGTTGGTGCATTCAGCGAGCCACGGTTAACGGCCTTGAGCCGCGCACAAAGGGGAAATTTACCGCGCCACGCAATAAGGTTGCCCAGGCTTTCCCCCGATGCTAGCACCCCGCCCGTCCGGGGTTTGCGCCGTATTGCGCGCCCATGGACACACCCGGAGGCCGCGTTCCGCCGCTTTCGGATAAGCATACAGGTTGATGCCGTCATGAGATGCCCGAGCCATACCGCCGATCCGCTTCCTTCGGGTGGCGTCGCGGCGGTGGCCCGCGCGCAGATCGCAACCCTGCGCCTTCGCATTTCGGCAGACACATTCCGCGGCGCTTCCCGGCTGAACCGGGGCGCCATCTCATTCTCCGTCCGCTCAGGCGGCGGAACTCACCCAAATCGGCGCGCTTCGGCGCATGGTCAGAGCATGACGGCCCCGCGCGCCCGGAGATTATTCAATGTCAACGCGCATGCTGATCGATGCGCGCCACCCGGAAGAAACGCGGGTGGCGGTGCTCAAGGGCAATCGGATTGAGGAATTCGACTTTGAATCTGCCGAACACAAGCAGATCAAGGGCAATATCTATCTCGCCAAAGTCACCCGGGTAGAACCGAGCCTGCAGGCCGCGTTCGTCGATTTCGGCGGCAACCGGCACGGCTTCCTCGCCTTTGGCGAAATCCATCCCGACTATTACCAGATTCCCCACGCCGACCGCGAGGCGCTGATCGCCGAAGAGCAGGCGCATGCCGAAGAAGAGGCCGCGCTACGCGCCGACGAGGACGATTTCGACGACGATTACGAGGCCGAGGACCTCTCCAGCGTCGAGGAAATCGACACCAGCGAGAAGGACGAGGTCGCCACGATCGAGGGCGGCACCGTCACCGATTCGGACGACGATTCCGGAGAGCACGACGGTGAGGGCGAAGACGGCAACGAGGGCGAGGCCGACGAACCCCGCCAGCGCCGCGGTCGTGGGCGCCGTCAGGGCGGCCGGGCCCAGGCCAAGGCCGCCGACGACTTGCGCGACAAGCGCATGGCGCTGCGCCGCCGCTACAAGATCCAGGACGTCATCCAGCG
>JANOAH010000156.1:0-1871 GCA_031411075.1 Erythrobacteraceae bacterium | reverse complement strand
AGCGACTTCGTCTGGTCGTCGCTTTCGGCCAAAGTGCCATCATCGTTGCGGCGCTGGTAGCGCTTGTCGCCCTTGGTCTCGATCAATTCGCGTTCGCCGTCGCTGTCCTGCTTGTCGGCCATGCTCGGTCTCCTCTGCGGCCCCAACGCCGCAAGCAAGCCTCTGTTCCTGTCTTGTTCTAGAAAACACTTTCCTACACACCCCCATCTGTGGCTTACCCTGGCGGATGACTCGCACCAAACAGCGGCAATTGCCCGCATCCGCCCCTTCCGCCACCCCCGCGCCGGCCGCCGATGCCGCCGCCGCGACCCCCGCGCCGGCGCGCGGATTCGTCGTCGAGGAGGACAGTTTCGGCGACCGCCTGCCCGAATACGACCCCGCCGAATATCGCTGGGTCCCGGTGCGCCGTCGCCCCCGCCACGACGGGTGGACCGAGGAGAAGCAGCGCCGCTTCATCGAGGTGCTCGCCGATACCGGGCTGGTCGGCGTGGCCGCCAAGGAGGTGGGGATGACGCGGATGAGCGCCTATCGGCTGCGCCGCGCGCCGCACGCCGGGGCCTTTGCCCGCGCCTGGGACCTGGCGCGCGAGCGGGCCGGGACGCTGCTCGAGGATATCGCCTTCGAGCGCGCGATCGAGGGAGTGGAGGTCGAAACTTATGACGGCAGCGGCGAGCTCGCCAGCACGCGCACGGTCTATAACGACCGGCTGCTGCGCTTCATGCTCGGCCAGTTAAAGCCCGAGCGCTATTCCGCCGCCGCGCGCGAACGGCGCGGTGGGGCCTGGCCTCCGGGGCAGGGAGCGAGCGAGGTGTCTCTGGATGCGGCGCTGCGCGCGATGGAGCCCGCGCCCCCCGCGCCGCCCGAGACGCTGGTCGATAACGGCGACCTGGTGAACGATCTGCTGGTGGCGGACATCGTCGATGGCACGCTGCCGCATCACCTGACCGAACAGCGCGCGCCCAAGACGCCCGAGCGCCTGCGGGCCGAGGAAGCGGCGGACCGCCACGACTTCCGCGAGCGGGCCTATGATAAAGACGAACGCGGCGAAGACCTGAGCGCGGAGGAATTTACCGCGCTGTGCGAATACCTCGATCCCTCGCAAATCCCGCGCGTGCGCAAGAAACGGCGCCCGGTGCGCTGAGCGGTGGCGTGATCATGGTGTATCTTTTGTGTAACCTTTCGCGCCCGGGCCGGCCCCTTTCGAAGGGGCGGCGGAGCGCGGCGTACGGCCGGGCCGGCGCGGCGCCTGATCGCCCCGCCGGCCCCCCGCGTCAGAGCACGAAGCTGGCCGAGGTCAGCGGCTGGCCGGCAAGACCCTGCAGGATGAGGCCCATGTCGGCGATCCCGTCGCCGTTGACATCGGCCTGGACGTAGAGATCGGCGCCCGAGTCTTCATAGCGGATCTGGCCGCTGCCGGAGTTGGCAAAGGCGGCCGTGCCGATGAAGGCGAACGCCTGGTCGCCGGCAACCCCCGCGTTGGCGTCGATCTTCGAGACGTTGATCCGGTCGAAGCCGATGGCGAAATCGCTGATCTTGTCCGCCGCGGCGCCAAGGCCGCTGTCATTGACGTTGCGCAGCTTGAACACATCGTTGCCGGCCCCGCCGGTCAGGAGATCGGCGCCGCCGTCACCCCTGATCTTGTCGCCGCCATCGCCGCCGTTGATCGTATCGGCCAGCGCGCCGCCGACCAGCTGGTCCGAGCCGGTGTCGCCGCTCAGGGTGTTGGTCGCTCCGAACACACCTTTGACGATGTCGATCCCGGTCGACCCGATAAGTGTAAAGTCGATCGTGCTGCCGCCGGCCACCGTCATGGCCCGAGCGGCGACCACCTGATTGCCGGCACTGATGGTGACGATCAGTGATCCGGTGCC
>JANOAH010000155.1:0-30626 GCA_031411075.1 Erythrobacteraceae bacterium | reverse complement strand
TCGCCGCTGCAGTTCAAGCGGGCCGGACTGCTCGAACGGATCTGGCGCATCGTGATGGAAGAAAACGCCAATCCGGCACGGCTGCAGTTCGAAATCACCGAACATGTCCTCCTGGCCGACGACGATGGCGTGCAGGAGGTCCTGGCGCGGCTGCGCGACGCGGGGTTCCGCATCGCGCTCGACGACTTCGGCACCGGCTATTCGTCGCTCAGTTACTTGCGCAAGTTCGCGGTCGACAAGGTCAAGATCGACCAGAGTTTCATCCGCTCGCTCGGCTCGCGCGAGGATTCGGCCGGCATCGTCACGGCGATGGCCGCGCTCGGCCAGGTGCTCGGGCTGACGGTCGTGGCCGAAGGCGTCGAAACCGCCGAGCAGCGCCAATTTCTCACTGCGATCGGCTGTCACGAAATGCAGGGCTACCTGATTTCCGAAGGGGTGAGCGAGGCCGACCTGCCCGCGGTCATCGCCAAATTGCAACACCGCGCCGCCGCGGCTTAATCCGTGGCGCGGACGAACCGTTCGACCACCTCGCGGCCCAGCCGCGCCGGGCGCAGCGTCGCCGCGTTGAGGCAGCACCAGGTGCTGTGCACATCGGCGAGGATGTCCTCGCCGCGTTTGAACAGCGTGCGGAAGAAGGTCCGCGCGCCGTGCGCCCGCTCGGCGATCACTTCGGCGATGATCCCGTCTTCGAGAAAGGTCGGCCGGCGATAGGAAATCTCGTGCTTGAGCGCGACCCACAGGTGACCGGCGACCGCGTCCGCCGGGGCGACGGCTTCCCAGTACTTGACCACCGCGTCCTGGACCCAGCGCAGGTAGACCGCGTTGTTGACGTGGCCCATGTGATCGATGTCGGCGCGCTCGATGGCGATCGGGTGGCGGTACATCAGCGCACCTCCGGCGTGTCAAAGGCACCGATCAGAGCCCGATCGTTGTGGTTCCACGGGTGGAAGCCGGGAACGAAATAGGCGCACCAGGCCGGCGCGACGCGGCGCAGGATGCCGGGCTGGCCGACTAGATACCAGGCGAGGCGCACCCGCGCCCGCCAGCCGTCGATGCCGTCCTGCGCCAGGAGGTCGAGGGCGTCGCGGAAGCGGTGGACCACGAAGCGGCGGGTAATGATCAGCATGGCCAGGCTCTTGGCCCGCCAGCGCCGAGCGCGGCTCCAACGGCGGGTGGCGTGGCGCCAGGTGTCGTAGGCGACGCCCTTGTGCTCGATCTCCTCGACCGCATGCCAGCGCCACATCGCCGCCTGTTCGCCGTCGGATCCGGCGAAATGCTGCGGGTGAGCAAGGAATTCACGCGCGAACATCGCGGTAAAGTGTTCGAGCGCGATGGTCACCGCCAGCCAGAACACCTTGGGCTGCGCATAGACTTGCCCGATCAGCGCTTCGACCCGCGCGTCGATCGCGCTCAGGTCGTACCCGGCCTCGGCGGCGGCGCGGTTGAACGCCAGGTGCTCGCGGGTGTGATTGACTTCCTGGCGGATGAAGGCGCGAATCTCGGCCTCAAGCGCCGGCGGGGCGCCCTCACGGAACGCCTTCACCCCATCGACGAACAGCGTCTCGCCGCGCGGGAACGTGGCCGAGAGCGCGTTGAACCAGGCGGTGGCGATCGGATCGCCGCCGGCCCACCACCGTTCCATCGCCCGGTCGCGGCCGAAGCGCCGGTCGCGCACGGTGATCGCGGGTTCGGCGCAATTGACATCGAGCGGCGTGAATGCGTTCATAGCCAAAGACTTGGGGTTAGCTTACAACTATGTCAATAAGAAAGCGTCTGCCGCCCGAGGAAAGCCGGCGCGCCGCGCTCGAAGCAGCGCGCGCGCTGCTGATCGAGGCCGGTCCGCAGGCGGTGACACTGAAGGCTGTCGCGGGGCGGATCGGCCGCACCCATGCCAACCTGCTGCACCATTTCGGCTCGGCGGGCGAACTGCAGAAGCAGCTGGCGGGCTATCTCGCGCAGGCGGTCTGCGCCACGATCGCCGACGCGGTGCGCGCCAACCGCGCCGGGATCGGGTCGCCGCGCGAAGTGGTCGATCTGACCTTCGATGCGTTCGATCGGGAAGGCGCCGGCGCGCTGGCCAGCTGGATGCTGCTGTCGGGCAACGAGGACGCGCTCGACCCGATCCTCGCCTCGATCCACGATCTGGTCGAAGAGCTGCACGACAGCGGCACCGGCCACTTGCGGCAGATCACGCTCGATCTGGTGCTGCTGGCGATGGGCGATGCCATGCTCGGCCAGCGGCTGGCGCGCTCGCTCGGCCTGCCGCGCGGCTCGGCCCGCGATACCGCTGAAAAGTTGCTGGCGGCGGAGCTGGCGACGACCGCCTAGTCGACCATCCACGCCGGCCGCCATGCCGGATCGATGTCCTCGATGCGCAAGTGATCGACCGCAAGGCCCAGCGCCGGATAGGCGACTTGGCGGCGCTTTTCGTCCGAACGGTCGAGCGGCACGACGGTGACGAGGCGATTGACCTTCTGCCGCCAGTTCATGCGCGCGGTGTTTTCCTGGCCGACATAGCAGCCCTTGCCGAACGACACGCCGTTCAGCGCCTGGGCATTGGTTTCGAGCCACAGCATATCGCCGAGTTCGGCCCGGCCTTCGGGGACGCCGAGGGCGAGCCGGTGGGCGAGCCAGGCGTCGTCGACCGGCTGGTCCTCGGCGGACGTGGGACCAATCCAGCGCCCGCCCAGCGCGGCGAGCCGCGGATCGGGCGTGCCTTCGCCGGCATCGGCCTGCCAGAACACGCCGAGCGCGGGATCGACCGCGATCTCGAGCTTGCGCCGCAGCCGGTACAGCGACAGGCGGCGCACCAGGTCGTCGGCCGCCGCCGCCTCGCAGTCCAGCAGCAACGCGCCGTCGGCCCCGGGCCAGACCAGGAAATCGAACAGCGTCTTGCCCTGCGGGGTCAGCAGCCCGGCATAGACCGGCAGCGCACCAGTAACATCGTTGGTGACGAGGCCCTGCAGGAACCCGGCCGCGTCCTCGCCGGGCTCGGCGGGGGCGAGCCGCACCACGGCGCGGCTGAACAGGCGAGGACCGCTCATGGCGGCAAGGTGGCCCGGCTCTGGCGATAGTCAAGCCGCTGTGCCATGGCGCTGCGCGCGATGAGCGAAACCCTGACGATCCGCCGGCCCGACGATTGGCACGTCCACTTGCGCGACGGGCCGATGCTGGCGGCGGTTGCCCAGCACACCGCGCGCCAGTTCGCCCGCGCCATCGTCATGCCCAACCTCGCCCCGCCGGTGACCCGCGCGGCGGACGCGGTGGCCTATCGACAGCGGATTCTAGCCGCGCTGCCCGAGGGTGCGAATTTCACGCCGCTGATGACCGCCTATGTCACCGACACCACCGACGCCGACGATCTCGCCGCCGGGTTCGCCGACGGGGTATTCACCGCCGCCAAGCTCTATCCGGCCGGGGCGACGACCAATTCGGCCAGCGGCGTCACCGACATGGCGCGCATTCGCCCGGTGTTCGAACGCATGGCCCAAATCGGCATGGTGCTGTGCGTGCACGGCGAAGTGACCGACCTTGCGATCGACGTGTTCGACCGCGAGGCGGTGTTCATCGACCAGGTGCTCGCGCCGCTGCTTGAGGCGCTGCCCGGTCTCAAGGTGGTGTTCGAACACGTCACCACGCAGAACGGTGTCGATTTCGTCAACTTCGCCGGGCCTAACGTTGCCGCCACCATCACCCCGCAGCACTTGCACCTCAACCGCAACGCGATGTTTGCCGGCGGCCTGCGCCCGCACGCCTTCTGCCTGCCGGTGGCCAAGCGCGAGCGGCATCGGCTGGCGCTGCGCGCGGCGGCGACTTCGGGCAGTCCCAAGTTCTTCCTCGGCACCGACAGCGCCCCGCATCGGCGCGAGGACAAGGAATCCGGCTGCGGCTGCGCCGGCATCTTCAACGCTCCATTCGCGCTCGAAAGCTACCTCGCGGTGTTCGAGGCCGAACAGGCGCTCGACCGGTTTGAAGGCTTCGCCAGCGAGCATGGGGCGCGGTTCTATGGGTTGCCCTTGAACGAAGGAACGGTGAGGCTGGAAAAGCTGGAGGTGACGGTGCCTGACGAGATCGCCGGCGTCGTCCCCTTCCACGCGGGCGAAACACTCAGCTGGCGGCAGCGTTGAGCTCCGGCCCACGCCGCCGCCACATATCGATCACGAACAGCGCCGCGGCGGCCCAGATCAGCATGTAGCAGCCAAGCTGGGCCGGGCGCAGCGGCTCGCCGAACACCGTAAGTCCGAGCAGGAACACCAGCGTCGGCGAGCTGAACTGCAAGAACCCCATCACCGTGTAGGGCAGCCGCCGCGCCGCCACCGCGAACCACGCCAAAGGGATCGCCGTCATCGGCCCGCTCATCGCGATGGCGAAGGCCCGGCCGCCGCTCTCGCCGATCGCCGGGCCGGCGGGGCTCATCCAGTACCAGGCGGCCAGCGCCAGCGCCGCCGGATAGAGGACCAGCGTCTCGATCGTCATCCCCGCCAGCGCGCCGGCCGCCACAGTCTTGCGCACCAGGCCGTAGAGCCCGAACGACACCGCCATCGACAGGCTCAGCCACATCGTGGTCAGCGCCCCGATCGCCAACAAGCCAACGCCGAGCACCGCCAGGCCAACCGCGCCGGCCTGCCAGCGCGTCAACCGTTCGCCCAGCACCACGCCGCCGAGCAGCATCATCATCAAGGGCAGGATGTAGTAGCCCAGGCTCGCAGCATAGACGTGGCCGTTCTGGATCGACCAGACGTAGAGGTACCAGTTGACCGCGATCAGCGCCGCGCTGCCGGCCAGCGTCAGCACGGTGCAGGGTTTGCGGATCGCGGTGCGAAACTCGCTCCACCCGCGCGTGGCGGTCAGAAACAGCAGGCACAGCGGCAGCGTGAAGATCAGCCGCCAGGCGACGAATTCGAGCGGCGGCACGCCCTGCAGCAGCAACAGGTACAGCGGCATCAGGCCCCAGAAAGCATGCGCGCCCAGCGCGTAGACCAGGCCGTTGCGGTTTGTGGCGGCGGGATCGTTCACCGGCGTGCGTTACGGGGCGCGGCCGCGCGGGGCAAGGCGAGCGACAAGGCGAACCGAGGCTGACAGCCGGGTTGCCGGGCGTTCAGCCAGGACGTTGTAAAGCTGAACCGATGACGACGATTCGCGCCTTTCTGCTGGTCTCGCTCGCCGCCGTCGGCGTGGCGGCAGCGCCGCCCGCTATGGCTGGCGATTGGCGCGGCGCGAGCTTGGCCGCCGCACCGCAGGTCGACACCTGGGACCGCAACGGCGAGCGCACGGTGCCGCAGGCGCGCGCCACCGCCGCGGCCGAACGCGTCTATCGCGAAACGCGCGTGTGGCGCGGCAACGATGGCCGGACCTATTGCCGCAAACGCGACGGCAGCACCGGGGTGATTGTCGGCAGTGCCGCTCCCGCAGGCGGGGTTCGCTCGTTCGGCGACATTCTCGGCGCGGCAGCCGGCGTGCGCGGTAGCGGCGACGGGGCGCGGGAAATGATCTGCCGCTGAGCTGAATTCGAATACGGCGCGCGGTTCCCCCCTGTTGGATCGCAGCCGTTGCGCGGCCTCTCGGGTCGCAAACATGAGGGGTCGCGCCAAGGCGTCCGTGGGAACTCCCTGCGGGCGCCTTGTTCGTTCGGGCGCGTAAACGGTTTGGCCAGTTGTCGCTGCTAGGCTGTGCCGATGCGGACCGGTTTTGCCCTGATCGCGCTTGCGCTGCTCGCCGGGTGCGGCGAGGCCGAGCCCGCGCGGGTGCTCGATTCCGATCCCGCCCTCCACCGCGCGTTGATGCAGCCGCTGCTGTCCGACCCCGATCTGGTGTTTGCCAACCGGGCCAACAGCGTGGCCGCACTGCCCTCGCTCGACGGATCGCTGCCCACCCTCGACAACGGGCCCGACGCCGTAGCCGCCGCGCGTGACGAGGCGCTGCGCCTGGTCGGCGGTGCCGGGCAGATGCGCCGCGCGCCCGCGGCCGTGGAGGGCGAGGGCGAGGCCGAAAGGCCTGCGACCATCGCCGACTTCGCCGCCGCGCTTTCGCCCCATTGTGCCGATCGCCTCGATTATTCCGCGGCCTGGGCGGCGCGGCTCCCGGTGGCATTCGCGGTTTATCCGCGCGGCTCCACCCAGGAAGCCGCCGGCATCGACGCCGGCGGCTGCACGGTCCGCGTGGTCGCGTTCGTCACCCCGGTGGGGGCGGGCGAGGTGGTGGATTTCTATTACACCCGTGCGCAGGCAGCGGGGTTCTCGGCCCGGCATGCTGCCGGCGGCGAGGATGACTGGCTGAACGGCGCCAAGGGCGGCGCGGCCTATCGCCTCGCGGTCCGGCGGCTGCCTTCGGGCAACAGCGCGGTCACGCTCGCGCTCAGCGGTCTTCGCTAAAGCCCACGCCCAGGCTCGCGCGCGGCTGTTCCATCTCGGTGCTGGCGACCGGATAGGCGCAGTAATCGGCGGCATAGAACGCGGCCGGGCGATGATTTCCCGAATAGCCCACGCCGCCGAACGGCGCCGCCGACGAGGCGCCGCTGGTCGGCCGGTTCCAGTTGACGATCCCGGCGCGGACATTGGCCCAGAAGCGGTTGTATTCCTGCGGGTTGCCGCCGATCAGCGAGGCCGCCAGGCCGAAGCGGGTATTGTTGGCCTCGGCAATCGCCTGGTCGAAATCGTCGACCCTGATCACTTGCAGCAGCGGCCCGAACAGCTCGACATCGGGCCGTTCCTTCATCGCTGTCACGTCAATCACGCCCGGGGTCAGGAACGGCAATTCGCCGCGCAGGCGGCGCATGTGGTTGAGCGCCTTACCGCCGTGCGTGAGCAGGTAGAGGAAGCTTTCGGTCAACTGATCGGCGGTGTCGTTGTCGATCACCGGGCCCATGAACGGCGCCGGCTCGTCGAACGGCGCGCCGACGATCAGCCGCTTGGTCAGCCGCAGCACTTCCGCGATCGCCTGGTCGTAGAGGCTGGCCTTGACGATCAGCCGCCGCGCCGCGGTGCAGCGCTGGCCGGCCGTGGTGAAGGCCGATTGCACGATCAGGATCGCCGCGTCGGCCAGTTTGGGCGTATCCCATAGCACCACCGGATTATTGCCGCCCATTTCGAGCGCGACGATCTTGCCCGGATTGGCCGCGAGTTTGCGGTTGATGGCGATGCCCGCCTGCGCCGAGCCGGTGAACAGGACGCCGTCCACCCCGTCATGCGCGGCCAGCGCCTTGCCTTCCTCCGGCCCGCCGATCAGCACTTGCAGCACCGCCGCCGAAACGCCCGCCTTGTGGAAGCACTTGGCCAGGAATTCGCCGGTTGCGGGCGCTTTTTCGCTCGGCTTGAACACCACCGCGTTGCCGGCGATCAGCGCCGGGACGATGTGGCCATTGGGCAAGTGCGCGGGAAAGTTGAACGGCCCGAGCACCGCCAGGACCCCGTGCGGCTTGTGCCGCACCGCCGCGGTCCCCTGCAGCGCGCTGTCGAGCTTTCGCTGCCCGGTGCGATCGGCATAGGCGCGGATCGAGATTTCGACTTTGGCGACCACCGATTCGACTTCGCCGCGCGCTTCCCACAACGGCTTGCCGGTTTCGCGCGCGATCAGCTCGGCGAAGGCGTCCTGTTCCTTGCGCACTTCATTGGCGAAGCGGCGCATCAGCTCGATCCGGGTGGCGAGCGGCTGGGCCGCCCATTGTGGCCAGGCCCGCCGCGCACGCAGCACCGTGGCGTCGACAGCGCCTACCTCGCCGCGCCACAGCTCGGCCCCGGTGGCCGGTTCGCAGGAAATGATCGCGGGGGCGCTCACGGATGGGTGCGGGGTCTCTAGCTGGGGTGAGATCGAGGCGGGGCTGTAGCGCGCGCATCTTAACCACGCCAGTGCGGCTAGGGTTTCGTTTCGCTTTACGGCGAGCTTAGGGTTCGCCATCGGCGGCGGTGATGTGCGCTGCGATTCCCCGCCGGCCCAAGGCCCGCCATGACTGAGTGGCCGCGCTATGCCCTGTTCGGTCTGATCGCGGCGAGCGAGCTGGCCTTGCCCGAGCTGATCCCCGCATCCGCCGATGCGGCTCCCGATCTGGTCATTCGACGCGGCAAGGCGGTGTCGCCGGTGCTCGCGCCGGGCCTGGTCGGCAATGCTGCACGGGCCCTGCTGATCGTCGCGGACGTGGGCCTGTTCGACGTGCGCGGCGGGCGCGAGGTGATCGTCTCGCCCTATCCGGGCGTGCCCGAGGCCCAGGTGCGGCTGTTCCTGCTCGGCTCGGCGATGGGCGTGGTGCTGCATCAACGCGGCCTGCTGCCGCTGCATGCCAACGCGGTCGAGATCGGCGGACAGGCGGTGGCCTTCACCGGGCATTCGGGGGCCGGCAAGTCGACGCTGGCGGCCTGGTTCCACGATCGCGGCGCGCGCGTGCTGAGCGACGACGTCTGCGTGGTCGAACTCGACGCAGAAGGGCGGGCGATCGCCAATCCCGGCCTGCCGCGGATGCGGCTGTGGCGCGACGCGCTGCATCGTTCGGGCCGCGATCCCGGCCAGTTCCAACCGACCTGGGCGAGCGATTCGACCTACGACAAGTTCGACGTGCCGATCGCGGCGGCCGCCACTGCGGCCGAGCCCATCGCGCTCAAGGCGATCTACCTGCTGCGTAACCGCGCCGGCGGCTTTGCCATCAATCGGCTGACCGGAGCCGCGGCGGCGGGGGCCTTGATCAGCAATACCTATCGCGGGTCGTTCATCGCCACCGTCGGCGATTCGGCCGCGCATTGGCGGCAATGCGTCGCCCTGGCCGCGGCGGTGCCGGTGTTCGAAGTGGCCCGGCCGTTCGATCCGGACGGATTCGACCAGCAAGCTCTTGGGATCGAATCGCATGTTCGTGGCGTTAGTACCGCACGGCTGCCGTAATATTTGCCCCGCAAGCTGCTGTTGCCGGCCGAACATTGACTTTGTCGGCACCAGCCGCCAGAGCATTGACAGATTAACCAAATTGCGTACGAACGACGCCGCAACATGAGGAGTAAATACGTTGGTAAATGCACGCGAAACGGCCAAGCGCGCCTATGATGCGCCGAAGGTGCAGATCCTCTCGGCCGGCGACGCCGAGACCGGCGGCACCGGCATCAACGACAACGGCCCGGTCGGCAACGCCCGGTCGTAAACGAATCAGAGTTCTCCCGCCCGCCTGTGATAGCCAATTTACGTGAGTGCTATTGCGGGCGTTTGGGATCAGAGAGGCGATGAACAGGCGAATTTAGCCTGTCAGGTCCTTCTCGATGCACATCGCGCCTTCGGAAGTCATGGCACCGCCCTGGATTCCGAGGGCGCGTTTGCGTTGGGGCGCTGCCTGCATCGATCGGTTCCCGAAGATCGCTACGACCGGCAGCCCGAGTGGAGCCGCGATCGCCGCTTCGCGCTCGTGGCCGATGTCCGTATCGACAACCGCGACGAGATCGGCGAACGGTTACGGCTCGATCCGGCGAGCTGCGCAACGCTGAGCGACAGCCGGCTGCTGTTCGAACTTCTGCTGAGCGAGGGCGCGCGCGCGCTCGACCGCCTGCTCGGCGATTTCGCGTTTGCGTTCTGGGATGGGCGTGACCGCAGCCTGTTGCTGGCCCGCGACCCCTTGGGTGAGCGGTCGCTGCACTTGGTGCGCCAGCCCGGCCGGGTGCTGTTCGCCAGCCTCGCGCCGCCGCTGGCCCGGATGGCGGGCGCCGAACTCGACGACATCCGCCTTGCCCAACTCATCGCCGACCTGACCGACGGGTTTGCAGGCAGCTTTTTCCAGGGCGTCCGCAAGATCGAACCCGGCGAGGTGGTGACGGTCACCGCGGACACGGTGTCCGCGCGCAAGTACTGGAATCCGCTCGAGCGAGGCCCGCGCGCCGATCCCGCCGGGAGTTATGCCGAAGCCCTGCGGCACGAACTCGACGCGGCGGTGGCGCGGCGTCTGCGCCGGGCAGAGGGCGAGGTCGGAGCGCATCTGAGCTCGGGCTTCGACAGTAGCGCAGTGGCGACATCGGCCGCGCTCCAGCTCGCCGCGCGGGGGCAACGGCTGCAGGCCTTCACCAGCGCGCCGGCCTCGGTTCCCGAATCGGTCCCTGCGGGCTGGCATGCCGACGAATCGGCCATTGCAGGCGCCACCGCCGCGCTGCATCCTAATATCGATCATCACGTGGTCCGTTACGCCGGTTCGCCGTTCAACATCGATTTTGATCATCAGCTGGCCGGGCAACCGGTCGGCTCGGTGCTCAACAACGGTTGGGCTTCGGCGATACACGCGCGCGCGCAACAGGCGGGCGTGAGCGTGATGCTGACGGGTGAGGTTGGCAATTTCACGATCAGCGCCGGTGTCGTGCTCGACGATATCGCCGATCTGTTGCAGCAGGGCGCGTTGGGCCAGTGGCTGGCCGAAGCGCGCGCGCACGTCGCGGTTGGCGGGCGATGGCGGGGCCTGCTGACCGCCTCGCTGCGGCCGCATCTGGCCACGCCGATCGCCGGTGTGGTCGATGCCGCGATCGCGGCGATACGGGGCCATGTCGATTTCGAACGTCAGACCTTTGTGGCGCCGGCTTATCGCGACCTGGCGGTGCGCCGGGCGGTTGAGCCCGACTGGCTGGCTCGCAGCCGCCTGGTCGGCCGGGCGCGGCGCTGGTCGTTCCTGCAGATGGTCGATCCCAGCGCCTTTCGCAAACGCACCCTGGCGCGCTGGGGCGTCGAAGAACGCGATGTGACTGCCGATCGCCGGCTGGTCGAATTCTGCTTTTCGCTGCCGGTCGAAGCGCGCTTGAAAGACGGGGTCCGCCGTCCGGCGCTGGTGCAAGCGTTGGCGGGGCGCGTGGCGCCCGAGGTGCTGCGCGGGGCGAGCCGCGGCCTGCAATCGGCCGATTGGCGCACGCGTGTCGACCGCGCGGATCTCGAAGCATTCGCGCGATCGGCCCGCGGTGCTGCCTCCGAACGGTTGCTCGACTGGGCCGCGGTCGAGGCGGCGGTAGCCGGTTGGCCCGGCACCGACACCGGCCTTGTCGGGATGTACCAGTCGGCGAGCCTGCTGCGCGCGTTGGTCGCGGCGAGATTCGCCGCCACAATGGGGCTTGCGGCGATTGACAGTATTATGGTTTTGTCAGACAGTTAATGCCGACTGAGTTGTCGTCAACTTGGCCTTTTGCCGGTCCCTCCGGCGCAATGTTCGAACCTCAGGGGAGATCACCTAATGAATCGTTCCTTCGCTGCCACCAAGTGGCTGTCCTGCAGTGCATCCGTGGCCGCTATGGCCATCGGTGGGGCCTTCTTCTTCACCGCGGCGCCCGCGCTCGCCGACGCGACGCCCGAATGTAACACGGGCCCCGGCCTACTGAGCACCGAGTGCGGGGCGAACTCGATTGCCGCCGGCCAGAATTCGACCGCGGTGGGGCAGCTGTCTCGCGCGCCGGAAGTCGAAGGCACGGCCATCGGTGTCGATTCGCGGGCAACCGGGCCGCAGTCGACCGCGGTCGGCACGGTCAGCACCGCGGCGGGCTTCTACAGCACGTCGATCGGCGATCGTTCGGGCGCCAGCGCCAACAACTCGACCGCCGTGGGCACCACCACCGAAGCCAACGGTGTCGGCGCCACCGCGCTGGGTAGTGGCAGCGTGGTCTTCGGTTCGCGCCAGACCTTTGCAGACGGCAGCATGAGCACGGCCGTCGGCGCGGGTAACCAGATTGGCGTCGGTGGCACAGGCTCCGTCGCTGTGGGTTCGATGAACACCGTCAACGCCGCCAATGTGGTTGCGATCGGCACCGGTACGGTGATCGGCGCCACCGCCGCCAACGCCATCGCCATCGGCGCCGGCGCCACCGCGTCCAATGCGTTCAACGTCTCGATCGGCAGTTCTTCGGTCGCCACGGGGACCGAAGGTGTGGCCGTGGGCGGCGATGCCGAAGCGCGTGGCAACCAGGCGACCGCGGTCGGCGTGGTTGCTTCGGCCAACGGCAACTTGTCGAGTGCGTTTGGTGACCGCACCAGCGCCAGCGGCGCGGCCAGCACTGCGATCGGTGCGCTCGCCCGTGCGACGGCCGCGGAAGCGACCGCGGTCGGCGCCGATTCGCGCGCCTCGGCGGCGAACACCACCGCGTTCGGTACGGTCGCCACGGCGAGCGGGCTGCGCGCGACGGCGCTGGGCGATCGTTCTTCGGCGACTGACGAAGAAGCCGTGGCGGTGGGCGCGCTGGCGCGTTCGACCGGCTTCCATTCGACCGCGGTGGGTGGTCAGGCCATCGCCTCGGGCATCGGCGCGCAGACGTTCGGCTGGCAGGCTACGGCTTCGGGCACGCGCGCGACCGCGCTTGGCCGGCAGGCAAACGCCACCGCCACCGAAGCCACTGCGGTCGGTGACAACGCCTTCGCCACGGCCGCCAACGCCACGGCGCTGGGCCGCGGTGCCACTGCGGCCTTCGCCAACTCGACGGCGGTCGGCAGCGGCGCGACGACGACGGCGGCCAACCAGGTCACCTTGGGCAACGCGGCGACCACGGTCCGCTTCGGCGGCACGGCCTACAACACCGCGGGCGTGCTGGTGAACGATGCCAACGGCAACGTTTCCACCAACACCACCTTGCTCGGCAACGTTTCGACGCTGCAGGGCCAGATGACCACGGCGAACACCAACATCGCCTCGCTGCAGACGCTGACGACCAACCAGACCTCGCAGATCAACACGCTGTTCCAGCTGGTTGACGACACCAACAGCCGCGCGACCGAAGGCGTGGCCATGGCGCTGGCGATGGAATCGCCGGCGCTTCCGGCCGGCACCAGCTTCGGTGTTTCGGGTGGGGTCGGCTACTATGACGACAAGGCCGCCGGGACCGTCGCGATGAGCGCGCGGATCGGCGCCAATTCGGCGTTCTCGGCCGGCGTCGGCGTCGGTTTCGACACCGGTGAGTTCGGCGCGCGTGCCGGCTTCTCAGCCGCATGGTGAGCCGCTAAGCTTCCGGGCATGACCATGCCCGGATCGCACCAAAAGATGCCGGGGCTTCGCGCCCCGGCATTTTTTTTCGCCCTGATGATCGCCGCTTCGGCCGGCCTCGCCACGCCCGCCGCGGCGCAAGACCCCTCGCTGTCGACCGCGCCGCCGCCCTCGCTGCAGCCGGTTCCCGGTTCGATGGAACTGGCCAAGCTGATCTGGTGGACCATGGCCGGGGTCGATCAGGCCAACCGTTCTGGCAACTATTCGGTGCTGCGCGATACCGCGTCGCAGGGCTTCCAGATCGCCAACGATCCGGCGCGACTGGCGGAAATCTTTGCCGGCCTGCGCAACGCCCGGATCGACCTGGGCGATGCGTTGCTGGTGGCCCCGACTTACCTCGAAGCGCCGCAGCTGCTCCAGGCCGACGCATTCGAGGTCAAGGGCGTGTTTCAACTGCGCCCGATGTCGATCTATTTCGACCTGATCTATCAGTGGGAACAGGGACGCTGGAAGCTGTTCGGTATCGAACTCAGGCCGTTGCCGATGGGCGATGCGATCGGGCCGGACGGACAGCCGGTACGCAATCCCGCACCGGCGCAGCAAGCGGCGCCACGGCCGGCGGGACGCTAACCGGCCGGCACGTGCCCGGCGGGTGCTGGCGGTTCGCCCAGAGCCTCGCCCAAGCTTCGGATCGCGACGATTTTGGCCTGTAGCGGCTGCCAATCGTCGCGCTCGGCAATTGCTGCCCAGATCGCCTCGACCTCGTCGATCAGCAGGGCCTGTGGGGTTTCGACCGACCAATAGCGGTGCTCGGCCGGGATCGCTTGGTATCCAACCAGCGCCTCGGCCACCGCGCCTTGGGCGGCGCGTCCGGCGCGATGGGCGAAAAAGAACGCATCGGGGCCGATGGCCTGTTGGCGCATGGTCTGTTCGGCCGCTTCGATCAGGGCGAGGTCAGTCTCGCCGCGGCTGGTCACGCCCAGCCGCCAGCAAAACCGCCGCCGCATCGCCGCCTGGTACAGCCCCGGGAACCGCTCCAGCGCGGCGACCAACGGTTCGGCTTCGGCCAGCGGGCGCAGCGCGATGGCGAGCTGGGCCAGGTTCCAATGAATCGCTTTGGGCTGGCGGCCAAAGGCGTAGAGGCCGCCGTGGTCGAAGTAAGCTGCGGTAAAGCCCGGGTCCCAGCGCGGCAGCCAGCGCCACGGGCCGTAATCGAAGCTTTCGCCAGTGATATTCATGTTGTCGGTATTGAGCACGCCGTGGACGAACCCGGCGACCATGTAGCTGGCGGCGAGATCGGCCAGCCGTTCGCAGGCCTGGTGGAGCAGGATCACCGCCGGCTCGTCGCGGCCGGGCGCATCCTCGGGCGGCTGCGGACCCGGGAACTGCGCCAGGCAATAGTCGACCAGCGCGGCGAGGTGCTTGGGCTCGCCCAGCGCGGCGAGGCGCTGGAACGTGCCGATGCGAATGTGCGAATGGCTGAGGCGCACCAGCACCGCCGAGCGCGTCGGCGATGGCTCGTCACCGCGTTCGAGCGCCTCGCCGGTCTCGATCACCGAAAAGGTCTTCGAGGTGTAGACCCCGAGCGCCTCGAGCATTTCGGTGGCGAGAATCTCCCGCACTGCGCCCTTTAGCGTCAGCCGGCCGTCGGCGGTGCGGCTATATGGGGTGAGGCCCGAACCCTTGCTGCCAAGGTCGAGCAACCGTCCGCCCCCGTCGCGCAGCTGGGCAAAGGTGAACCCGCGTCCGTCGCCGATCTCGGGATTGTACACCCGGAACTGGTGTCCGTGATAGCGCAGCGCCAGCGGGCGGGGCAGGTTGCCGGGCAGTGGTTCGAAGCGGCCGAAGTGGCGGATCCACTCCGCGTCGGTCAGCCCGGCAAGCCCCACCGCGCCGGCCCAGCGGTCGTTGCGGAAGCGCAGGCGCGTTTCGGGAAAATCCGCCGGCGCGACCGCGTCGCCTAGCCAGCCGGCGAGCGCCTGGATCGGCGTATCGGGACGATACAGGGTCAGTTGCGGTTCGGCGCGCATTTGCGCATTAGTGGGGCGGCGTGCTCGCACGCGCAAGCAGCGAGGATGCGATGAGTGGGGCGGCCAGCACGATCGGCGAATGGACCAGCGCCGACGGGCTGACGCTGCGCTACCGCGACTTTGCCAGCAGCGCCGACGGCCGCCCGCCGATCCTGTGCATCCCCGGCCTCACTCGAAACAGCCGCGATTTCGACGCGCTGGCGGCCGAATTTGCCGGCCCGTGGCGGGTGATCTGCGTCGATCTGCGCGGCCGTGGCCTGAGCGATTATGCGCGCGATCCGGCGAGCTATGTGCCGGCCTGGTATGGCGCCGACATGCTGGCGCTGCTCGATCACCTGGCGCTACCGCGGGTCGTTGCCGTCGGCACTTCGCTCGGCGGGATCGTCACCATGCTGCTGGCGCTCGCTGCGCCCGGGCGGATCGCCGCCGCGGTGCTCAACGACATCGGCCCCGACATCGAGCCCGCCGGGCTGACACGGATTCGCGGCCATGTCGGCCAGGGGCGCAGCTTCCCGACCTGGATGCACGCCGCGCGCGGCTATGCCGAGATCGCCGGAGCGACTTATCCCGATTTCGCGCTGGCCGACTGGTTGCGGATGGCCAAGCGGGTGATGGCGGTCGGCCCGGCCGGACGCATCGCGTTCGATTACGACATGAAGATCGCCGAACCGTTCAACGCCCCGCCGCCGGCTGAGCCGTTCGATATGTGGCCGGCGTTTCGCGCGCTTGGCTCCGGCCCGGTGCTGGCGATCCGGGGCGAGCTGTCCGATCTGCTTTCGGCCGCGACGCTCGACAAGATGGGGGCCGAACTGCCCGGGTTGGAGAGCTGCACCATCGCCCGCACCGGCCATGTCCCGACGCTCGAAGAACCCGCCGCGCTTGCCGCGATCGCGCGACTGCTGGGCAAGGTCGCATGACCGCGCGCCCGCGCATCCTGCACCTCCATTCGACCTTCGATGCCGGCGGCAAGGAACTGCGCTGCGTCGCGCTGATCAACGCCTTTGCCGAGGCCGACCATGCGATCGTTTCGGGCGATCCGCATCACCGCGCGGCGGCGCGGGCGTTATTGCCAAAGGCCCAGGTCAGCTGGCCCGCGTTCCCGCCGCTCAGCGGCAAGCCATGGCCCGGACGGCTCAATCGGCTGGGCGCGGCGATGGCGGGATATGACCTCGTCTGCACTTACAACTGGGGCGCGATGGACGCGGCGATGGCGCACACGCTGTTCGCCGATGTCCACAAGCTGCCGCCGCTGGTCCACCACGAGGACGGCTTCAACGAGGACGAGGCGACGCGGCTCAAACCTGCGCGCAACTGGTATCGCCGTTTCGCGCTCGGGCGCAGCGCGGCGCTGGTGGTGCCGTCGCGCACGCTCGAGGCGATCGCGCTCGAGGCCTGGGACCAGCCGCGCAGCCGGGTGCGGTTGATCGCCAACGGCATCGATCTCAAGGGCTACGCCAGGTCGCCCCGGCGCGACGCGTTGCCGCGGCTGGTCAAACAAAAGGGCGAACTGTGGCTCGGCACGCTGGCCGGTCTGCGCGCGGTCAAGAACCTTGCCGCGCTGGTTCGCGCCTGCGCCGCACTGCCGGCCCAATGGCAGCTGGTGATCGGCGGCGACGGGCCCGAGCGCGAGGCGATCCTGGCCGAAGCGGTGCGGCTCGGCATCGAAGATCGCGTCCATCTGCCCGGCTTCGTCGACGCCAAAACCGCCGTCGGGCTGTTCGACCTGTTCGCGCTGTCGTCGCATTCGGAACAGGCGCCGATCGCAGTGCTCGAAGCGATGGCCGCGGGACTTGCAGTGGCTGCCCCGCGGGTCGGCGATGTCGGGGCGATGGTGGCGAGCGACAATGGTCCGTTCCTGACCGCGCCCGGTGACGAGCCCGCGCTGATCGCGGCGATCGGCCGCCTGGCCGCCGACCCCGCGGCGCGGGCACGGATCGGCGCGGCCAATCGCGTCAAGGTGCGCGCCGAGTTCGATCGCGCCGCGATGATCGAACGCTATCGCGCGCTTTACTGGGGCGTGATGGGCCGTAAATAAGCGGTTCACGCGCCGGGGGACACGCTCGGCTTCGGCCATTGAAAAGGCCTGCCCTTTCGCTAAACAGCGCGCGCACAGGTTAACAAGCAGCCAGATCGAGCCCCGTGGCCCTACCTCCCGATCCCGAACAAGACCGCGCCGAAGACAACGCCCGCCGCCGCGTCGCCGAGCAGGAAGTGCTGCTGCGCGAAGTCGACGAGGCGGTGCGCCAGGACCAGGTCGGCACGGTGGCGAAGAAATACGGCTGGTGGATCGGTGGCGGCGTAGTGGCCGCGCTGGCGGTGTTCGGCGGCTACCTGATCTGGCAGGACCGCAGCGAAAAGGCGATGGAAGCCGATTCCGAAACGCTGGTCACCTCGTACGACAAGCTCGAAGCCGGGCAGGTTCCGGCCGCCAACGATGCGCTGGCCGCACTCGGCGAAGAAGCGTCTTCGGCGGCCGCAATCTCGGCGCGGATGGCGCGCGCGGGGATTGCCCTGCAGCAGAACCGCAGGGCTGAAGCGCTGTCCGCGTTCGACGCGATTGCCGCCGATACCGGCGCGCCGCAGCCCTATCGCGACCTGGCGCTGATTCGCGCCACCGCAGCGCGGTTCGAGGAACTCGATCCGCAAAAGGTCGTCGATCGGCTGAAGCCACTGGCCGTGCCGGGCAACGCCTGGTTCGGCAGTGCCGGCGAACTGGTCGGCATGGCCTATCTGCGCCAGGGCAAGCAGGACCTGGCCGGCCCGTTGTTCGCCGCCATCGCCAAGGACGAAACCGTTCCCAATTCGCTGCGCTCGCGCACTCGCCAGCTTGCCGGCTTGCTCGGCTACGATGCCGTCGTCGATGTCGACGCGGCTGCCGGTGCGCTGGCCGATCAGGGCCAGAGCGCGCCTGCGCCGGCGCCCGCCCCATGAAGGTAACCGTCACGATGAAGCGTTCCGTCACCCGATTTCTCGCCGTGTCCGCGCTGCTCGCCGCGCTCGCCGGCTGCAGCACCATCGGCATCGGCGGCAAGGAAAAGGATGATGGTACGCCGACGCTCGGCAACCGCGTGCCGATCCTGTCGCGGATCAGCAACGAGGTGCGGGTCGATCCCGCGCTGCTCAGCGTCGCGGTGGTGCTGCCGACCGCGCAGACCAACGCCGAATGGCCGCAGGCCGGCGGCAACGCCGCCAAGGCGCCGGGCCACCTCAAACTGTCGGCCACGCCGCAGCCGGTGTGGTCGGCCGCGATCGAAGGCACCACCCCGCGCCGCCGCTTGGCGTCTGCTCCGGTGGTCGGCGGCGGTTCGCTGTTCGCGGTCGATACGCTGGGCGTGATCCATGCCTTCGACGCCGTCACCGGCGCACCGCGCTGGGCCCATTCGATCGAAGTCGAACGCGATCTGCGCGATGTGGCGTTCGGCGGCGGGGTAAGTTTCTTCGAAGGCCGGGTTTACGCCACCAACGGCGCCGGCGATGTCGTCTCGCTCGATGCGGGGACCGGGGCCGAAGTTTGGCGCGTCAAGCCCGCCGGCCCGCTGCGCGGCGCGCCGACGATCGCGTTCAACACCGTTTACGTGATGACGCAGGACAACCAGATCTACGCGCTCAATTCGGCCAACGGCGCTCTGCTGTGGCAGGAAGCCGCCGCTTCGGGCCAGTCGGGCGTGTTCGGGGTCGCCGCGCCGGCGGCCGGGCAGGGCACGGTTATCGCCGGCTATTCGCAAGGCGAAGTGGTGGCGTATCGTTACGAAAACGGCCGCAACCTGTGGTCGGACGCACTGGCGCGGACCTCGATCTCGACCCAGGTCGGCACGCTGACCGACGTCGATGCCGATCCGATCATCGATCAGGGCCGGGTCTATGCGCTCGGCCAGGGCGGCCGCATGGCGGCTTATGAACTGGTCACCGGCCAGCGCATCTGGGAACTGAGCCTGGCGGGGATTTCGACCCCAACGGTGGCCGGTGAATGGATCTTCACCCTGACCGACGATTCGCGCCTGCTGGCGATCGCGCGGTCGACCGGCAAGGTACGCTGGGTCACCCAGCTCGCCCGCTGGAAGAGCCCGAACAAGGAGACCGGGCCGATCTTCTGGACCGGACCGGTGCTGGCCGACAACCGGCTGTGGATCGCCAGCTCCGAAGGCGACGTGCAATCGGTCGACGTGCTGACCGGCACGCCGGCGCCGTTCACCCGGCTGCGTGACGGGGTGTCGCTGCCGCCGCTGGTGGCGAACAACACGCTGTACATCCTCGACGACGGCGGCCGGATCAACGCCTGGCGCTGAGTTTACCGCCGTCTTAACCCTTTGCGGTTAATCCGGCGCGCATGAACGCGCCAGCGCCTGTCCCCGCGCGACCGCCGGTCAGCGACGTCTCGCCGTGGGTCGGGCTGGTCGGGCTGGTGACGCTGCTCGGCTGGATCGTGTTCGCCCGCAATTGGCCGGCGATCGCCGACATGTTCGGGATGGCCGACACGCGCGGGCCGCTGTCGGGGCCGAATTCGGCACTGATGGCGATGGTCCTGACCGGGCTCGCCATGGCGGCGTGGTCGATAGGGATCGACAAAGTGCACCGACGCCGTTCGACCGGGATCGATTGGAAGCGCCCACGGCCGCTCGCCGCAGTGCTCGAAGTGTCGGTCGCCAAGCTCGCCGGGCTGTGGGCGACCTGGCTGTTGATCGGCGCGTTCTACGCGCTCGGGCGGTGGTACTGGGACGGCGACTATGCCTTCGCGATGCGGGTCATCGGCACGGCCGCGCTGCCGCTGTTTGCGCTGTCGGCGCCCTACGTGCTGTGGCTCGATCGCTACCTGGTCGAACCGCGCGATCATGCCTGGCATTTCGGGGCGATGCTGATCGGGCGCGAGCCGTGCGAGGCGGACGAGGTCAAGCGCCACTGGCGCGCCTGGCTGATCAAGGGCTTCTTTTCGGCGTTCATGATCTCGATCCTGCCGCTGGGCTTTGCCGCGGTGGTCGAAGCGGACCTGACCGGGATCGCCGCCGATCCGGTGCGGTTCGGTACGCTGCTGTTCGAGCTCTTGTTCGTGATCGACGTGCAGATCGGCACCGTCGGCTACCTGCTCACCTTCCGCCCGCTCGACGCGCAGATCCGCAGCGGCAATCCGTTCCTCGCCGGCTGGCTGGCGGCGCTGATTTGCTACCCGCCGTTCGTCTACACGCTGATGGGGCAGGGCGGGGTGATCCAGTACGAATACGATACCGCCAATTGGGGTTACTGGATCGGCGCGCATCCGGCGGTGTTGTGGGCCTGGGCGGGGTGGCTGGCGCTGCTCACCGCGGTCTACGCCTGGGCGACAATGGCGTTCGGGATCCGCTTTTCGAACCTGACCTATCGCGGCGTGCTGACCAACGGGCCGTACCGCTTCACCCGCCATCCGGCCTATGTGTCGAAGAACCTGTTCTGGTGGTGCTCGGCGATGCCGTTCCTGGTCACCACCGGCTCATTGGCCGAAGCCGCGCGCAACACGGTGTTTTTGGGCTGCGTCAGCGGCATCTACTACTGGCGCGCGCGGACTGAGGAAGCGCACCTCTTGTCCGAAGATGCCAAGTACCGCGAATACCACGCCTGGATGGCCGAACATGGCCTGCTGACGTCGCGGTTGCGCAAGCTGGCGGCCCGCGCAGCGCCGCGCCGTTTGCAGGTGCAGCCGGCGGAGTAGCCGTCAGGCGTTCCCCACCACCAGGCAGGCAGCCGCGACCAGCAGGCCGAGGGAACGGTTGGACCGAAACCGGGCCAGCGCATTGTCGCCGTCGGCCGGGTCGAGCGTCAGCGTCTGCCAGGCGAGATGCCCTGCCGCCGGCAGCAGCGCGGCGAGCGTCCACAGATCGTGTCGCAGCCACCAGAACGCCAACGCCCAAGCGGCGAGAGCCAGCGCGTAGAACGCCGCCACCCCGCCGCGCACATGGCGGTCGAGCCTCAGCGCGCTCGAGCGGATGCCGACCAGTGCATCGTCCTCGCGGTCCTGCAGCGCGTAGATCGTGTCGTACCCCACGCACCAGCAGAACGCCCCGGCATAGAGCGCGGCCATGACCTCGAGCCGGTCGCTCCGCAGCGCCGTCCAGCCGACCAGCGCGCCCCAGGTGAACACCAGCCCCAGCCACGCCTGCGGCCACCAGGTGATCCGCTTCATGAACGGGTAGATCGCCACTAGCCCCAGGCTGGTCAGCGCGACGAGCTGCGCCTCGAGCCGCAGTTGCAGCAGCACCATCAGGCCGACCGCGCACAGCGCCAGCAGCCACGCCCACGCTGCCTTTGTGCTCACCCGCCCGCTCGCCACCGGGCGGCTGGCGGTGCGCGTCACCTGGCGATCGAGATCGGCATCGACGATGTCGTTATAGACGCACCCCGCGCCGCGCATGGCGATCGCGCCGAGCAGCAGCCACGCCACCAGCGCCAGCTGCAATCCCGCGCCGGTCAGCCACACTCCCCACGTGCACGGCCAGAACAGCAGCCACCACCCGATCGGCCGATCGAATCGGGCGAGCTGGGCGAGATCGCGCGGCAATTGCGGCAGGCGGCCGACGAGGCCGCGATGCTGGGTATCGGGGACGATTTCGGCGGCCATCGCTTGCGTCCTAGCGGCGCACGGGGATAGTGCCTAGCCGTGCCTGCTTCGCTCTCGCAGACCCTTCGTGCGCGGCTTGCCGAAGCCGCCGAACCTGCCCGCGCGACGGGCATGCAGGCCTATATGAAATCCGCCATGCCGTATCTTGGCGTCGCGGCCGTGCCTCTGCGCAAGGTGTGCCAGGAGGTTTTCGCCGGCCTCGCGTGGCCCGACAGCGCCACTTGGCAGGCCGACTCGATCGCTATCTGGCGCGGCGCTCAATTTCGTGAGGAGCGATACGCGGCGATCGAGTTGACGGGCGTGAAGGCGGCGCGACCGTTCCAGCGGCGCGATGCGCTGGGACTGTACGAGGAGATGATCGTCACGGGTGCGTGGTGGGACTATGTCGATGTCATCGCCGCGCACCGGCTGGGCCCGATGCTGCAATCCGAAGGCGAGCCGTTCAAGCAAACGATGCGCGCATGGAGCACGGGCGACGACATGTGGAAGCGGCGCAGCGCGATCCTGTGCCAGATTCGCGCCAAGGACCGCACCGATCTCGATCTGCTCTACACCTGCATCGAACCCTCGCTGGGCTCGAAACAGTTTTTCCTGCGCAAGGCGATTGGCTGGGCGCTGCGCGAAGTGGCCTGGTTCAACCCGGACGAAGTGAAGCGCTACGTCGCCCGGCACATAGATCAACTCAGCCCCTTGAGCCGGCGCGAGGCGCTCAAGAACACCGGCGGCGCGGCGTGATGCCCGCCACACCCGCCTGGCCCCCGAAGAGTGCACCGCGGCTGTTCGTCGCAGGTCCGCTGGCGGTCGGCGAAAGGGTCGAGCTGAGCGGCAACCCGGCGCATTATCTCACCAGGGTCATGCGCCTGTCCGAGGGCGACACGGTTATCCTGTGCGATAATGCGACCGGCGAATGGGCGGCCCGGGTCAGTGCGGTGAGAAAGCGCGAGGTCTCGCTCGAGCCGGTCGAACAGTTGCGGGGGCGCGAGGCGGTGCCCGATTTCTGGCTTTGCGCCGCATTGCTTAAGAAGGACCGCTTCGACCTGCTGCTTGAAAAGGCCACCGAGCTTGGCGTCGCGCGGATTCAGCCGGTGCTGACGCGGCGCTGCGTGGCCGACAAGCTCAACGCCGAGCGGGCGAGGGCGATCACCGTCGAGGCGGCCGAGCAATGCGCGCGCACCGCGCTGCCCGAGCTCGCCGCGCCGGTGACGCTCGATGCGTTGCTGCGCGATTGGCCGGGCGAGCGGACGCTGTTCTTCGCCGACGAGGCCGGCGGCGGTCCGGCCACGGCGGCCTTTGAGCATCCCGGCCCGGCCGCGCTTCTCACTGGCCCCGAAGGCGGCTTCGACGACGCCGAGCGCGCTGCCATCCGCGCGCTGCCGCAAGCCCGCCCGATCAGCCTTGGCCCACGTATCCTGCGCGGCGAGACCGCCGCGATCGCCGCCACCGCGCTGTGGATGGCGACGGCTGGGGATTGGAGCGGATGATCTCGCGTTGGGCCCTCGCTCTGCTGGGTTTGCTCCTGTGCGTCCCGCTGGCGGCCGAGGCCAGCTCAATTCCCCTGGACACCGCGGAGGCCATGTTCGCGCTCGACGCCTCGCAACATCGGCTCGAGGCAGGTAGGGTCGGCGTGATGCGCGGAGGCAACGCCGCGGTCAGAATTCGGCGCTGGAACGAGGGCGCGCCGGCGAGCGTCGCCGGCGTTACCATCGCCCTGAACTCGGCAAGTGGTAGCGCGTTTCCGCAAGGCACGGCGGTGCTGTTTTATGCCCAGCGCGCCGACGGACTGGCGATCTATCTGATCGATAGGAGGGGCCTTCGCGTAGCGGACCTGACCCCCGCCAGTCCCTTGCAGATCGCCGAGGCGGTCGACGATTTCCGCCTTTCGCTGGGCGTTGCCACCGCGACAACGCGAGCGGCATGGCTCGGCTCCCAGCCGCGCTTTTCCGGAGAACCGCGACGCTTGTACGACCATGACGCGCAGGCCCTTGCCGATGTGCTTTTGCCAGGCGCGATAGCTGAGCAGCTCGGCGGCGTGACCGATCTGATTGTGGTGGCCGACGGCACGATCAGCCAGGTGCCGTTTGCGGCGCTGCCAAACCGGCGCGGCGGTGTCTTGATCGACACGATGTCGATTTCCGTCGCTGCGGGCTTGTACGACATTTCACGGACCATCCAGCCGTGGGACGGCGAGAGCGCCTTTAGCCAGGCGCTGGTCGTGGGCAATCCGACAGTTCCGGTAATCGACGGCAGAGTAAGTCCCTCACTCATCGGGGCGGAAGCCGAGGCGCGCGCACTTGCGGCAAGCTTTGGGGTTGCACCATTGCTCGGCGCAGACGCGACCAAGGCGGCGGTCGTGCAACGGGCCCAAAGCGCGCAGCTTCTCTATTTTGCCAGTCACGGAGCTTCCGACCCTGAGACGCCCCTTACCGGAGGGCTGCTCATGCTCGCCGGCACCGATCGAGCGAGCTCGTCCTGGACAGCGCAGGAAATCCAGCAGCTGCGCTTCGTCGCCCAGCTTGCGGTTCTCAGCGCATGCCAAACCGGATTGGGAGGGGCCACGGCGGGGGGTACGATAGGCCTCAGCCGCGCGTTTCACATAGCCGGCGTGCCGCGCGTCATCATGAGTTTGTGGAATGTCGACGATCTTGCGACTTTGTACCTGATGCAGCGCTTCAGCCAGTATGCCGTGTCCCAGTCTCCGGCCCAGGCCTTGCGGCACGCCATGCTCGACGCGCGGTCGGAAAACGACGATCCAGCGCTGTGGTCGTCGTTCACCTTATTCGGAACGCCACGGTGACGCTCTTCGGTCATCGAAGCGCGGAATTCCCTCTGGTCTATATCGGCGCCGTCACCTAAGCGGCGCGCGATGAGTACGCGCCAGGCGAGCGAGGGGAACGAGCCGCCGGTCGAGCGCCGCGAGCAGCTCGTCGCGCCGATGCAGGCGGGAGAAAAGCCGCCTGAGCGCTGGCGCATCGGCACCGAGCACGAGAAGCTCGTCTTCCGCCAGGCCGATCATGCCGCGCCGAGCTATGACGGGCTCGGCGGTATCCGCGACATCTTGATGGAGTTGCGTCAATTCGGCTGGGAGCCGGTAGAGGAGAGGGGTAAGGTCATCGCGCTCGCCGGGGCGGACGGCAACGTCAGCCTCGAACCCGCCGGGCAACTCGAATTGTCGGGCGCTCCCCTCGACAACCTGCACCAGACCTGCGCCGAAACCGGCCGCCATCTGCAGCAAGTCAAGGCGGTGGGCGAAAAGCTCGGCGTCGGCTTCCTTGGCCTCGGCATGTGGCCCGACAAGGCGCGCGCCGAACTGCCGATCATGCCCAAGGGCCGCTATGCGATCATGCTCGATCACATGCCGCGCGTCGGCAGCCTCGGCCTCGACATGATGCTGCGCACCTGCACGATCCAGGTCAATCTCGACTATCGATCCGAAGCCGACATGGCCAAGAAGTTCCGCGTCGGCTTGGCGTTGCAGCCACTCGCCACCGCACTGTTCGCCAATTCTCCGTTCACCGAAGGCAAGCCTAACGGCTTCCTCAGCTTCCGCAGCCACATCTGGTCGGACACCGATCCGCACCGCACCGGCATGCTGCCGTTCGTGTTCGAGGACGGGTTCGGGTACGAACGGTATGTCGACTACATGCTCGACGTGCCGATGTATTTCGTCTTCCGCGATGGCCAATATATCGACGCCGCCGGGCAGAGTTTTCGCGACTTCCTTGCCGGCAAGCTGCCCGCGCTACCCGGCGCATTGCCGACCTCGAGCGACTGGACCGACCACCTCTCGACCGCCTTTCCCGAAGTCCGGCTCAAATCCTTCCTCGAGATGCGCGGCGCCGATGGCGGGCCGTGGAGCCGGATCTGTGCGCTCCCCGCGCTGTGGGTCGGTCTGCTTTACGACGATACCGCGATCGACGCCGCGTGGGACCTAGTCAAGCACTGGACGATGGCCGAGCGCGAGGCGCTGCGCAGCGCGGTGCCCAGGCTCGGCCTCGACGCGCCGATCCCCGGCGGCGGTAGCTTGCGCGATCTGGCGCGCGAGGCGCTGGCGATCGCGTCGGCCGGCCTCAGCGCGCGCGCGCGGCTGAGTGGTGGCGGCGACAACGAGGCCGGGTTCCTCGAACCGTTGCACGAAATCGTCGCCAGCGGCAAAGTCCCGGCGCAGCGTCTGCTCGACAAGTTCCACGGCGAATGGGGCGGCGACATCAGCCGCGTTTACGAAGAGAGTTTCTGACCGCGATGGGCAAGCTCAAGCGCAAGACGTACGATGCCGCGCTCGAGCCAATGAGCCGCGAGCTGGTGGAGATGGCGCGCTGGGCGGTCGAAACCGGCGCGCGCATCGTGGTGCTGTTCGAAGGCCGCGACACCGCCGGCAAGGGCGGGGCGATCGACGCGATGCGCGCCCATATCAACCCGCGCCATTGCCGTGTGGTCGCGCTCGGCAAGCCGACGGAGCGCGAGGCGGGGCAGTGGTATTTTCAGCGCTATATCGCGCAGCTGCCGACCAAGGGCGAAATCGTGCTGTTCGATCGCAGCTGGTACAACCGCGCCGGGGTCGAACAGGTAATGGGTTTCTCCACGCCCGAACAGGTCGAGGCGTTCCTGGCGGCGGTGCCGGCATTCGAGCAGCTGCTGGTCGACGATGGCATTCACCTGTTCAAGTACTGGGCCTGCTGCGATCAGGAAAAGCAGGAAGAACGCTTCGCCGAACGCTGCGCCGATCCGCTCAAGAACTGGAAGCTGTCTCCGGTCGATGTCGCCGCGCGCGACAAGTATGCCGAATACACCAAGGCGCGCGAAGCGATGCTGCGCGCCACCCACACGGTCAATGCACCCTGGACGCTGGTCGATTTCAACGATCAGAAGCAGGGCCGGCTGACGCTGATCCGCGATTTCCTCGACCGGTTGCCTGACACCGGCAGTGACGCGCCGCCGGTCGAGCTGCCGCCGCTCAAGAGCAAGCCAGGTAAGGAGCGCTACGGGGTGCTCAAGCCACTGTCCGATTACGACGCTTAGGTTCCTTCTCCCGCAAGCGGGAGGGGAGAGACCATCGACTCATCCGTAGCTGACCACTTCGAACTCGATTCCGTCCCAGTCGAAGAAGTAGAACCGGCGGCCGGGTTCATAGTCGTCGTGGCCCCACGGTTCGAGGCCTGCGGCCACGATCACCTGCTCCGCCGCGTCGAGATCGTCGACCAGCAGGCCGACGTGATTGAGCGGCCGGCCCTTGCGCTGGCCGGCGTGATCGGCCCGGTCGGTGTACAGCGCGAGGTAAGTCGCATCCTCGCCGACATGAATCGTTTCGCCGCCACGCATCGACGCGCCGCGCCAGCGCTGGCGCCAGCCGAGCAGCGTTTCGAACAGCGCCGCGGATCGTTCGATGTCGGTGACGGTAAGGTTGACGTGTTCGATACGGCCTTGGGGCATGGTGTAAAACTCCTGCACGAAATAGTTGAAAGAAAATGGAAAGATAGAGGATCGGAGTGTCTCGCGAATCATTGCGCTTGCCCATTGTGCAACCTCAAGCTAACTTGAGGTCAAACAAAAAGAGAGAGTCAGGCAAGAATGGAACGGGATCCGTTCATCACCATCGGACGGCTGGCGGAGCGCACCGGCCTCGCTGTCTCGGCGATCCGTTATTACGAGGACAAGGGGCTGATCCAGGCGCTGCGCACCAGCGGCAACCAGCGCCGCTTCCTGCGTTCCGACATCCGCCGGGTCAGTTTCATCCTGATCGCCCAGAAGCTCGGCCTGGCGCTGGCCGAGATCGAGACGCAGCTCGCCGGGCTACCGCAGGGCCGCGCTCCGACGCTCAGCGACTGGCAGGCGATCAGCCGCCGCATGCGGTTCGAGATCGACCAGCGCATCAACTTGCTGACCCGCACCCGCAACCAGCTCGACCAGTGCATCGGCTGCGGCTGCCTCAGCCTGACCAAGTGCCAGCTTTACAACAAGGACGACCGCCTCGGCGGCAAGGGCTCGGGCCCGCGCGCGATTTTGGGGTAACTTTGCCGGCGTGGTGCTGCCTTCCGCATCCGCGGGGTTGTGATATGTCGGTCGGCGAGAGCCGCGAAGGCTACAGGGCTTTGGGGAGGGAATCATGACCAATCGCGGGATCGAAACGCTGTGGGCGGGCGCGGCCGCCTTGGCGCTGGGCGCTGCGGTGCAGGCAGCGTCCCCGGCACTGGCGCAGCGCAGCGTACCGATGGCCAACGGCATCCCGGTTGCTCCGCGCGGCGTGGCCGACAATCCGCTCGGCGCGGGGCCGTGGCGCTATCGCACGGCGGAAGGGATGGACATCCGCGTCGAAGTCGTGGCGCGACTCGAATATCCGATGGCGCTGACCTTTCTGCCCAACCGCTCGATGCTGGTCGTGACCCGCAAAGGCGAGCTGTTCGAGATCGCTCCGGGCGCGAGCTCGCCGCGCAAGGTCGCCGGCGGGCCGCCTGCGGTGTTCCGCGGCGAATCGGGCGATGCCGGCACCTCGCACGGGTACATGAACGTGGCGCTCCACCCGCAGTTTGCCAGCAACGGCCTGGTCTACATCTCCTACAACAAACCCGACGGGGATGGCCGGCGCGCGGCTGTGGGGCGCGGCCGCTGGACCGGCTCGGCGATCGAGGGCTTCGCAGACATCTGGCAGGCGGAGCCCGGCGCGGGCGGATTGGTCGTCATGACGTTCGGTCCGGACGGCAAGTTGTTCCTGAGCGGCGCCGGGGGCGAGGCGCAGAACCTGTCCACGCTGGGCGGAAAGATCCTGCGGCTCAACGACGACGGCACCATCCCCGACGACAATCCGTTCGCGCGCAACGCCGCCGCGCGCCGGGAAATCTACTCGTACGGCCACCGCGGCGCGCTCGGCTTGGCCATCCACCCGGTGACCGGTGCCCTGTGGGAGTCCGAGAATGGCCCCAACGGCGGGGACGAGCTCAATCTGATCAAGCCCGGCGCCAATTACGGCTGGCCATTCGTCAGCCTCGGCCGCACCTATCCGGGGCCCTGGCAGGCCGGGCGCGGTCCGGGGCATGAAATCTTCGAGCCGCCGGTGGTTTACTGGACCCCGGCGATCGCCGTCTCGGGTGTGTTGTTCTACACCGGTGACGCGCTGCCGCAGTGGAAAGGCGACGTCTTCGTCGGCGCGCTGCGAACCGGCGAAATTCCTGGGACCGGCCACCTCGAGCGCATCGTGATGAACGAGAACATGGAGGAACTTCGCCGCGAAACTCTGATCTACGACCTCCACCAGCGCGTGCGCGACGTAAAGCAGGGTCCGGATGGGTTCATCTACCTGGCGACTGAGCAGAGCGACGGCGCCATCCTGAGGATCGTGCCGGCGGAGTGATCTCGGGCGGTTCTATTTCAAGGCGTTAATGGGACCGTGAGGTCTTGCCGCTAGGCGGGACGGGCCAGGAGGCTCGTCGCTTGAAATTCATTTCGCTCATGTCGCGTGGCGGCAATTACCTCGTCGTTGCGTCCAACATTGCCTGGCTGCGCGCGGCCGAGAACGGCCAGACCACCGTCGGCATCGTCGGCGGCACACCGCTGATGGTCACCGGGAGCGTGGATGAGGTCTCGGCGCTGATCCTGGCGGGGTGAGGACGCGCGCGCCCGCTCAGACGTAGTTCGCCACCCAGGCGATCGCCATCGCCGCGGGCACGAACAGCGCCTGGGCCAGCACCGTGCCGGCGAGGCGGCTGAACGAAATCCACACGATGGTGCGGCGGAACAGCGGCTCGCTGACGCGGCCTTCGACCACATCGTCGGTCATCACCGACAATTGCGGGTCGATCAGCGCGAACAAGAGGATCGTGGCGAACCCGTTGATGATCGCGGACAGTTGCGAGGCGGTGACGCGGAATTCGGGGTTGAGGTAGCCGGCATACAGCGAGGCCAGCACGCCCACCGTCAGCAGCGCCTGGGCGAGGCAATTGCCCAGCAGCAAGCCCCAGCCGACGCCGCGGTCCTGCGTCAGGCTGGCGAAGACCCCCTTGCTCGGCACCGCCAGCGAATCGCGGATCGTGCGGAGGCCCGACGGCGTGGCGCTGCTGAGGAGCAGCTTGGCGGTGGAGCGGTGCTCCTGGAAATAGCCGATCGCGCGGGCGAACAGGCGTTGCGCGGTCGGCACCAGTAGGATGCCGAAGAACACCGCGATCGTCGCCGACCACAGTACCAGCCGGAAATCGCCGAGCAGCGCATCGCCGCCGTCGGTCGCCAGCCGCACCTCGATCCGCTTGGCCAGAAACGGTCCGAGCACGCTGTTCGACAGCCGGCTGAACAGCACCAGCACGTTGAACAGCGCAAAGCTCATCGCGATCCGCCGCGTCCGCACCCCGGCAATCCGCGCGCCATAGGCCAAAGTGCCGATCAGGTTGATGCCCGCGGTCAGCAGGCAGATGACGAGAAGCTGGGTGTCCATGCTTACTCCGCCGCCAGCAGCTCTTCCGCGCCGCCCAAGTCGACGCTGACCAGGCGGCTGACGCCTTTTTCGACCATGGTTACGCCGAACAGGCGGTGCATGCGGCTCATCGTCACGGCGTTGTGGGTGACGATCAGGTAGCGCGTGTCGGTTTCGCGGACCATCGCGTCGAGGAGGTCGCAGAAGCGGTCGATATTGGCGTCGTCCAACGGCGCGTCGACTTCGTCGAGCACGCAGATCGGCGCCGGGTTGGTCAGGAACAGCGCGAAGATCAAGGCGATCGCGGTCAGTGCCTGTTCTCCGCCCGACAGCAGCGTCAGCGATTGCAGCCGCTTGCCCGGCGGCTGGGCGTAGATTTCCAGCCCGGCGTCGAGCGGATCGTCCGAATCGACCAGCGCCAGGTGCGCCTGGCCGCCTTCGAACAGCCGGGCGAACAAGTGGCGGAAATGCGCGTCGACCTGGTCGAACGCGGTGCGCAGCCGCTCACGCCCTTCGCGATTGAGATTGCCGATCGAGCCGCGGAGGCGATTGACCGCTTCGAGCAGTTCGGCCTGCTCGCGCGCGCTGGCGCCGTGGTCGGCTTCGATCCGCGCCAGTTCTTCGGCGGCGACGAGGTTGACCGGGCCGATCCGCTCGCGCTCGGCGACGAGGCGATCCATCGCCGCGCTCTCGTCGGGCGCGCCGGCGACT
>JANOAH010000154.1:0-20760 GCA_031411075.1 Erythrobacteraceae bacterium | reverse complement strand
TATTGCCCCGGCCCGCCCTTGAAGGTGGCGGTGCCCGCGACCAGCGCGTCGGCCCCCGCAGCAACGCAGCGCGGCGCGGTGACGGCATCGACCCCGCCATCGACCTCGAGCCAGATCGGGCGGCCCGCCTTGTCGATCATCTTCCTGACCGCTTCGATCTTGCGCAGCTGGCTGTCGATGAACTTCTGACCGCCGAACCCAGGGTTGACGCTCATGATGAGCACCAGGTCGATCTCGTCGATCAGGTAATCGAGCATCTTGGCCGGGGTGCCGGGATTGAGCGACACGCCGGCCTGCTTGCCCAGCGACTTGATCGCCTGGACGGTGCGATGGATGTGCGGGCCGGCTTCGGGGTGAACGGTGATCACATCGGCCCCGGCGGCGGCGAAGCGTTCGATCCACGGATCGACCGGCGCGACCATCAGATGGACGTCGAGCGGCTTGGCGGTATGCCCGCGCAACGCCGCCACCACCGCCGGCCCGATCGTCAGGTTGGGGACGAAATGCCCATCCATCACATCGACATGAATCCAGTCGGCGCCGGCGGCATCGATCGCGCGCACTTCCTCCCCCAGCCGGGCAAAGTCGGCCGACAGGATCGAAGGCGAGATCAGCAAGTCGCGCATAGCCGGTGCGGACAGGGACTAGGCCGGGGCGAATTGCGCAGCAAGCAAGGCCGGGGGCCTTTTCCACCAGGGGGTGCGAAGGTGTTGTCGCAGCGGCGCTATGCGGCCAGCAAGCTTGATCGCCGGCACCGCTTCGCGCAAGTGACGGCGAACGGTTGGCGCGGCGATTGGCGGCGCAGCAGTATTGGGGGAGCTTGGCGCTGATCGCGGCCTGGCACAAAGCGGGAGACGTGGAGTGAGCGGTTTGGCAAAGGCACAGGACGCTTACGTCGAGACCGTGATCGAGGACGAAACACTGGTCATGCGGCTCGATACCGGCGATTTCTTTTCGCTCACCGGGACCGCGCGGCAGATCTGGGGCATGCTCGACGGCACTCGCGATCGCGCCGGTCTGATTGCCGACCTCGCCGAACGCTATGGCGCGGCGACGGCGGCGGTAAGCGCCGATGTCGACACCTTCCTGGCCGAACTCACCGACGCCGGACTGCTGCAAGCGGGCTGACCTTACGGTGCAGCGTGCCTCTGCGTGGCAAGGTCGGGCGGCCACCGCCGAAGCGGCTATCCTGCTGGTTGTCGCGCGCCTGCTGATCGCCCGCGTCGGTTTTGGGCGATGGCGCGCCGCCCTCGGCCAGGCCGTGATGCCGCCATCGGCCGGTGCCCCAGACGGCCACCACCCGGGCAATGGCGAGGCCCGGCGCCTGGCCGCGTCGGTGATGCGCGCGGCGGCGCGAGTGCCGGGCGAAAGCAAGTGCTTGGCCCAGGCGATCGCATTGCAATGGATGCTGCGCCGCCGCAAACTCGGCGCAACGCTGATCATCGGCGCGAGACCGCACCAGCGCCGCGGCGGCCTGACCGACCTTCACGCCTGGGTGGTGCGCTGCGAAGAAATCCTGATCGGCGAGAGCGATGAGCCGCACCATCCGATCTACGCGGCCCGCTTCGAATCGGCCCAAGCGCCGGTTTGTTAGCGGTTGCAGCGAAAATACTGGCCTTCGCTGGATAACCATCATACAACGCTCGCCGAAACCCTAGTCGTGAGGCGAGTACGGCATGACTGATTCTCAAAAACAGCCCCTCTGCCCGAGCGATTCTTGGAGCGCCCCGCGGCTGGTCAAGCTCGGCACGATCGCCGACGTGGCCAATGGCGTGCCTTCGCCCGCGCAAGGCAGCAACAACCTGTCCTGACCGGCACCCGGTCGCGTATCACGGTGGTTGCTTGGCCGCGACGGCCTGCCCTCGTCTGCACCTAGCCGAAGCCGATGTTAGCCTTCGCCGTCGACTGGCAGGCTGAGGCTGCTTCCAACTCCCGAATAGCGGCAGCGCGGCTCGCGGGATCGCTTTGCGCGGGAATCGGCGGCCGGGCGAGCGCCATCGAAGACGGCCCGTTCAAGTTCGCTTATCGGCCGGTCGACGGTCGCGCGCTGGCTTGGCGGCCGGCCCGACTGGACGACGGTCGGCTAATCGCCTTCCACGGCTTTTTGGACAACGCCGACGAAATTGCCCGCGCGCTGAACACGGCGTTGGGCGACCCGGCGCGGCTTTACGGTCTTGCCGTGGCGCGGTGGGGGGACGAGGCAGACCGAAAAATCGTCGGGGAATATTGCGCGATCATGGCCGATCCGCGCGAGCGCGCGATTCGCCTGTCGCGCAGCCCGCTGCGCGGGCCGCCGCTGCACTACGCTCAGCACGGCGGCACGATTGCCGCAGCCAGTGTCCCGCGCGCGCTGTTTGCCGCCGAGATTCCTCGTGTCTTCAACGAAGCCCGCGCGGCGGACAGCGCGCTGTTCAATTTCACCGACGAAGAGGCGACCTGGTTTGTCGGGATCAATCGGGTGGCGCTGGGTCAGATCGTCGAGTTGCACCCCGGCAGGCCACGCTGTGCCCGGCGCTATTATCGTGTCACCGAATGTCCGCCGGTGCGCCTGGGCAGCGATGCCGCCTATCTCGAACGCGCCCGCGAGCTGCTCGACGAGGGCGTGAGGGCCGCGCTCGCCGGCGCGAAGCGGCCGGGGGCGACCCTTTCGGGCGGGCTCGATTCGCCGCTCGTTGCGGTGAGCGCGCTCGAGACGCTGCCCCCCACGCAGACGCTACCGACGTTCACCTTCCATCCCGAAGCTGAGTGGGATGGAATCACCCAAAGCAGCGGCTTCGGCGATGAACGCGCTTTCGTCACCGCCTTCGCGGCCCTGCATCCCCGGCTGGCGCCGCAGTTCACGGCCAACGCGGGGTACGAGCACGATCATCTTCTGGCCCAGATGTTTCATCTGATCGGTGGCGCGCCCAACGGCCTCCCCAACATGTACGTGTTCCACGGCATCTTTTCGCTGGCGCGTCAGGCCGGATGCGATCTGCTGCTCCAATCGGATTGGGGCAACCGCACTGTCAGCAATTCCGGGCGTTGGGGCTTTGCCGAATATTTGCGCAGCGGGCGGTGGATCCAGCTGTGGCAGGCGCTGGCCCGCAATCCGCACGATTCCCGCTCGATGCTGCGCAAGTTTCTGGCGCTCAGCGTCGCGCCCATGGCGCCGCACCCGCTGCACCGCGCGCTGTCGCGGGCGATCAACCGCAAGCGTTTCGAGATGACCGATCTGATCACGCCGCTGGCACCCGCCTATCGCCGGCAATCGGGCGCTGATGCTCGGGCGCGGGCGGCGCGGCGCGATTACGATTACTGGCGGCCGCGCTCGCGCCGCCACGCGCTCGTGCTAGAGATCGAAGGGTCCGATTGGGAAACCGGCGAGATCTATCAGGGGTTCGAACAACTTTACGGCATCGCCCAGCGTGACCCGACCGCATACCGCCCATTTGCCGAATTTTGCTTTGGCCTGCCGACCGATCTGTTCCTGCGCGACGGCGAGCAGCGTTGGCTGGCGCGCCAGCTGAACGCCGGGGTGATGCCTGAAGCGCAGCGGACCGGCACGCGTACCGGCAAGTGGGATGCCGACTGGCACCTGCGCATCGGCCGGCGGCGCGAGACCTATTTGGCGGAGCTGGACCGGATCGAGGCTGACCCGCGGCTTGGCGCGATGCTCGATACCGCCCGCCTGCGCGCGGCGCTGACCGATTTTCCTGCCCAAACGACCTTTGGTACAGCGCTCTACGCCCTGCAGACGGCGCTTCCTCGCCTGCTGATGACCGCCCGGTTCATCGATTGGGCCGAAGGCCGAAACCGCTAAGGCTTGTGCGAAAGCCGCGCCCGCGCGATCACGCCCCTCGATCATGTCGAACTCGTCTCCTGACAGCGCCGAACGTCCCGCCGGCTCGGCCCGGCTGTCACGCTGGCGCCTGCTGATCGCGCTGGGCGGGCCAGGGCGGCTGCTGGCGATCGTGGCGCTGGCGGTGATCACCGGGCTGACCGAAGGCGTTGGACTGCTGATGCTGGTCCCGATCCTGCAGACCTTCGGCACCGGCGATGGGATGTTTGCGCGCTATGTGCCGCTCGGCACCTGGTCGCTTGGTGCGCTGCTGGCAGCGTTCGTGGGGCTGGTGGCAACGCGCGCGGTGGCCGCGGGGCTGCGCCAGCACGAAGGCGCGCGGATGACGGCGCGAGTGGTCGATGGCCTGCGCGCGCGCGCGCTGGCCGCGCTGGTCGACGCCGAATGGCGCCACCTGGCGACAATGAGCCAGGCCCAGAACCGGGCTTTGCTGATCACCGGGGTGGACCGCGTCTGGCGCCTGCTCGACCAGGGGCTCTCGGCCATTGCGCTGGTGCTCAACATGGCGGCGCTGGCCGTCGCGGCGTTCGTGCTGTCGTGGCAGGCGGGGCTTGCCGTGGCGGTCGTCGGGGGCACCATCGTGCTTCTCTATGGTCGCCTGCGCCGGTCGGCACGGCAGCTCGGCGAGCAGCTTGGCGAGGCGTACACCGCGATCCATCGCCGGTTCGAAGAAATCCTCGGCGCGCTGCGGCTGTTCAAGAGTTTCGGGAGGGAGGACCAGGCGCTCGGCGCGGCGGCCTCGGCGTTCGGCAGCCTGCGCCGCGCGGAGTTTGCCTTCGTCGTCCAGAACGCGGTGTCGCGCGCGGCCGTGCAGATCGGCGGAGCGCTGCTCCTGGCCGCGCTGGTGTGGCTGGCGATCGAGCGCTGGGGCGCTTCGCCGCTGGTGATCCTGCCGTTCGTGGTGCTTTGCGCGCGGGCGCTGCCGCAAATCCAGGCGATGCAGGAAGCGCTGCAGAACTTCGCCTATGCCCGCCCGGCGCTCGACGAGGTGGTCGGTTTGATCGAAGCGGTCGAGGCCAGCGCGGAGGCGCAGCCATCGGGCGCCTCTCCTCCCCGGTTCGAGCAGGCCTTGCGCCTCGAACAAGTCGGCTTCGCCTATCATGGCGGGCGCGGCGCTCTGGCGGGCATCGATCTCGACCTGCCGGCGCGCAGTTCGCTGGCGCTGGTCGGGCGGTCGGGATCGGGCAAGAGCACGTTGGCCGACATCATCGGCGGCCTGCTCTCGCCCGATAGTGGCCGCATGCTGATCGACGGAGTCGCGCTCGACGCTGCTGCGCGGCGCGCCTGGCGGACCGAAGTCGCCTATGTCCAGCAGGAAGCGGTGCTGTTTTCGGGCACCGTGCGCGACAACCTGCTGTGGGCACGGCCCGGGGCGAGCGAGGCCGAGCTCGCCCACGCGCTCGAGAGCGCCGCGGCCGGGTTCGTCTTCGACTTGCCCGGCGGGCTCGATTGCGACCTCGGCGAGGGCGGACGGCAGCTGTCGGGCGGCGAGCGGCAGCGCATCGCGCTCGCTCGCGCGCTGCTGCGCCGGCCACGGCTCTTGATTCTCGACGAAGCGACCAGCGCGATCGACGCCTCCGCCGAACGGGCGATCGCCGAGGCGATCGGGGAGCTGCGCGGCACGCTGACGATCCTGATCATCGGCCATCGGGGGCTGCTCACCGAAGTCGCCGACCGCCGTGTCGAGCTGCGCGGCGGGCGGATCGTCGCCGCCGAAGGAGAGCGGCAGTTCAGCGCGAATTAACCGGCCCGGGCCTACCCGCCACCGCCTCCGCTTGCCTGCGGCAAGTCCCCTCCTCCATAGTCCGGATCGTGATGTCTGTTCGCATTCGCCTGCCTCGCGCCACCGTGCTGCTCGCCGCCGCCGCCTTGCTGGGCGCCGCCCTGCCGGCGAGCGCGCAATACGCCCAGCATCTGCGCCACGATCCGGCCCGGTGCACCGGCGATGGGCCCGCAGTGCGCGTCACGATCAACGCGGTGCGGTCGAGCCGCGGCACGGTGCGGGTGCAGCTTTATCGGGCCACCGCGCAGGACTGGCTCGAGAAGGGCCGCTGGCTCAACCGCATCGAGCTGCCCGCGCGGGCAGGGACGATGACCGTGTGCATGCCGGCGCCGCAGCCGGGATCGTACGGCATCGCCGTGCGCCATGACGTCAACGGCAACGACAAGACCGACCTGACCCAGGACGGCGGCGGCGCCTCCAACAATCCCAGCTTCAATATCTTCAATCTTGGCAAGCCGAGCGTGCGCAAGGTCGCCTTCACGCTCGGCCGCGAGGTGCGGGCGCTGACGATCCAGCTACACTATCTGTAAGCCCTCAGCCGCGCCGCGCCCTAAACAGGGTCCACAGCACGTCGGGCGCGGCCAGCAAGGGGAACCGTTCGCGCAGCCGCGTCACTTTCACCGCACGTCCGGTATGGCGTTCGACCTTCCATGCGACATAGCGCATGCCGCCTTCGAACGTGCTCATCGCACGTGCCAACCGCAGCAGGTTGATCGCCTTGCCGAGCCGCCGCCGCGTGCGCCACCAGCGCCCGATCGCGGCGCGCCGCGCCGGATCGAGCCGCGGCGTCAGCACCGCACCATCCTGCTCGAACGCGATGCCTTGGGCGTGGAGCGCGGCGGGCAGCAATCCGGTGAAATGGGCGCAGTTGGCGGCCAGGATCGATTCCTCGCGCCCGGCCGCCTCGACGCGGAATTCGGCCTGATAGGTCGCTTGGAACAGCGCGCGCCAATACGCCTCCTCAGGCCCGCTCGCCGGGCCGAGCGCGACCGCCAGCCGCGCCGCGGTCTGGGTGGCATCGGCCAGCGCATCACGCACCGCCGTGGCGGCCTCGGCATCGCGCGACCAAACCAGCGCGGCAGGCTGCACGAACCGCGCCCAGATCGTGGTGTCGCGCGTTTCGCCGCGCGCCGCGCGGGCGAACGTGGCGAGGGTCATCGTCGCGATCTTGGCGCGTACGATATGCTCGCCGATCTGCTCTTCGCGATAGGACACCCGCGGCCAGATCCCGCGCTCCGCCGCGCCGGGCACGAGAACATAGTAATCGAGCACCCCGTCGAGCGAGCCGGTGCGCAAGTTCGAGCCGTAGAACAATACCGCCAGCGCGCCCGATTGTTCGGCCAGCCGCCGCGCCAGCGCGGTCACCGCGGGGTCGATCCGGCGCCCGTCCGGGTCCGCGCCGATCCGCGCGGCCAGCGCCGCGCTCACGGAACGACGAAGCGCAGCTTGGGCCCCAGCGTGATCCGGTAATCCCCGGCCGGAAAAGCCTCGCCATCGAGGATGAAGCGATCGGCGATGTCGAGCCGCAAGGAATCGCTCCGCAACACGCGATAGCCGAACCGGCGCATGCCCGTGCCGGCCAGGCCCCGGATCACCAGCGGCAAGCGCAGCAAGACGCCGCGATTGGCGTGATCGATGATCGCCATCTGCATGCCGTCGGTCCGCTCGCCCAGCGGCTTCATCCCGGCGGGGAAGCGAGTCAGAGTCGAACCGAACAGGAAATAGCGTTCGCCCACTGGACCGAGCCCGCTGTGCTCGACCTCTTCGCCGGCCTCGTCGGCGAGGCGCATCTTCGTGCCGCGCCGCCAGACATTGGCGCTCCCCCCGAACAGTGCCTGCGCCAGCGCCCAGATCGTGGTCAGGCCGACGCCGAGGTTGTTGAACGCGCCCTTGTCGTGGGCCTTCTGGCCCAATTGGATCGAACGCACGAACGCCCCCGCGCCGAACACGAAGCCCAGGACGCGCGCGTCGGGATTGTCGGCCTGGGCAATCACCAGCGGGCGCCGTACCTCGTCATGTCCGCCCGCGATCGCGGCGAACGCGTGTTCGAAGGTCCAGTGGGTCGGCAGCCCCAAATCGACTGCCAGCGCGTTGGTCTTGCCGCACGGCACCACCAGCAAGGTCGGCCAGGCATCGCCGAAAAAGCCGCTGCCGTTGGTCAGCACATCGCGCACCGTGCCGTCACCGCCGGCGATGACGATGTAATCGACCTGCCGTTCAGCGAACCGGGCCAGCACATCGATGAGGTCGCTGCGCTTTTCGGGTGTTTCGTCGAGCAGGGTGGCGCGGCCGTCAAGGTCGGGCAGCGGGCCGGCCTTGAGCCGGCTGCGCGGATTGCGAATGACCCCGACAAGCGGCACTTGCCGCGCCGGCGCCGCGACGGGCCGGGCCGGCACCTGCGGCCGCACGACCTGCGGCAAGCGGTCGAACAGATGAACGGAGCCGTGCATTGAGCCGTCTTAGTCTCGCCTTGCGCAAATAATACGCTTTTCCGTGAAAATCCAAATGGGGTCGGGCGAGCCGCGCGGCAACCGGCGCAACGCGTTCAATGCTGGCCGCGCTGGCCCAGCGCCGCTAGAGTGCGGCCATGCTCACCGAACAGCTGCTCGATCAGGCGCACGACCTTGCCCCGCGCATCGTCGCCTTGCGCCGCGCCATCCATGCCGAACCCGAGCTCGGCCTCGACACCCCGCTGACCCTGGCCAAAGTGCGTGCCGAGCTGGCCGATCTCCCGCTCGAATGGCGTGAAGGTCCCTCGTGCACCGGCGCCGTGGCGATCCTCAAGGGCGGCAAGCCGGGCCGCACCGTGCTGCTGCGCGGCGACATGGACGCGCTGCCGATGCCCGAGGAAACCGGGCTCGACTTCGCCTCGGCGATTCCCAATCGGATGCACGCCTGCGGCCACGACACCCACACCGCGATGCTGGCCGGCGCGGCGCGGCTGCTCGCCGCCCAGCAGGACGCGCTGGCCGGCGAAGTGCGCTTCATGTTCCAGCCGGGCGAAGAAGGCTATCACGGCGCCCGCTTCATGCTCGACGACGGGCTGCTCGGCGGCACCGCGGCCTATCCGCTGCCCGACGCCGCGTTCGCGCTCCACATCATGCCCAACTATGCCCACGGCGTGCTCGCCAGCCGCAACGGCCCGCTGCTGGCCGCGGCCGACAAGCTCGAGATCGTGGTCGAAGGGCGCGGCGGCCATGCCTCGCTGCCGCACCAGACGCGCGATCCGGTGCCGGTGGCGGCGGAGATCGTCACCGCGATCCAGGCGCTGGTGACGCGGCGGTACGAGGCCGCCGAACCGATGGTCATCACCATTACCCAGCTCGACGCCGGCAGCGCGCACAACGTCATTCCCGACCGCGCCGTCCTCAAGGGCACGATCCGCACCCTGTCGCGCGCCCGCCAGCTGGCGGTGCGCGGCGATCTTTCGCGCCTCGTCGAAGGCATCGCCGCGGCGCACGATTGCCGCGCTACCGCCACGGTGATCGAAGGCTTCCCGCCGACCGTCAACGATCCGCGCGCCGTGGCGCTGGCGGCCGCGGTGGCCGAAGCGCTGCCCGACGGCAAGTTCACCGCGCTCGACCACCCGATCATGGGCGCCGAGGACTTCTCCTACGTGCTCGAAAAAGTGCCGGGGGCGATGGCCATGCTCGGCGTCGCCGCGGCCGGCGCGGATCCGGCCGGATGCTGCGGTATCCATTCGAGCCGCATGGTGGTCGATGAAAGCGTACTGCCGCGCGGTGCCGCAATTCTCGCCGGCTGCGCGGTGCGCTTCCTTGAACGCGGCTGGGACTGACGGGTGCGCGCAGCCTACGGGCTGGTCGGCCGGTCGCTGTTGCCGGCGAGCAGCAGGACCGCCGCCAGCACCGCGAACAGTGCCAGGATTGGCGCCCACTTGTGGCCGCCGATCCGCTCTCCTGCCACTGCCGCAGACCCGCGCGGCGCCGCCCCGGCAGCGGCGAGCGGTGCGGCGGCGAGGGCCAGGGCCGAAATCGAAGCCAGCACGGTGCGGACCATCATTGCCTCCTCAAATTGTTACGCGCGGCGTTGTCCACGGCGCGCCGCGATTGGGCAATTGCGTAGTTCCCCGCAGCCAGGGCCGATGAGCGATCGATGACCGCCGAGCCTGACCGCGGCCGGTACGCGCGGGTGCCGCGCTGGATGCAAGCGATCCTGCGGCCGCTGCGCAACCTCGCCGACCTCGAGCGGCGAGCAGCGAGCAAGGCTCAGCGCAAACATCGCGGGTTGGCGTTGCAGCCGGAACGCGAGACCGTCTCCGATCGCCACCCGCCGCTGTTTGCGTTCGTGCGGGATGCTCTGGCCGAACAGGCCAAGCCGCGGCTGCTTAGCCTGGGCTGTTCGACCGGCGAGGAGCCGGTCACTCTGGCGCGATACCTGCCGCGGGCCGAGATCGACGCAATCGATATCAACGCTCGCAGCCTGACGCGGGCCCGGCGGTTGGCCCGCAACAACGGCGCCAGGCAAATCCGTTTTGCCGAAAGCGGCGATCCGCTGGCGCTGGGCGGCGGTTATGACGCTGTGTTCTGCCTCTCGGTGCTGCGTCACGGCGACCTGGGCACCCACCGCCCGGCCGATTGCGCCGAAATACTGCCGTTTGCGCGGATCGATGCCCTGCTCGAGCGCATCGATGCCGCGCTGGTCCCGGGCGGTCTGCTGGTGGTTTGGGGCGCGAACTTCCGCATCGCGGACAGCGCCATCGCGCCGCGCTACGCCGCGCTCGAGGTGCACGGGGTCAAACAGCCGCGCGGGGCGCTTTATGGGCCGGACAACCGGCTGATGGACATCGACCGGATCGACCGGTTCGTGTTCCGCAAAGCCGCCGCATGACGGAGGCCGCCGGATCGGCCCGCCGCCAGCTGGGCGCCTACCTCGGCTCGGTGCGGCGCTTCGGCCTGCCGCGGCTGGCCGGGCTCCTTTCGCTGGTGGCGCTCGGCAGTATCACCGAAGCTTTCGGGATCATGCTCGTCATTCCGATGCTGGCGCTGCTGTTCCCCGGACAGAGCGCGGTCGAGCTGCCGCTGATCGGCGATCCCGCGCAATGGCTCGCTCCGCTCGACCCGGCGCTGCGCCTGCCGACGATGCTGGGGCTGTTCCTGGGGCTGCTGACGGTCCGCGCGGTGGTGGGCTGGCAGCGCGATTTCCGGCTCTGGCGGCTTTCGCACGACATCGTCGATGCGTGGCGAACACGGCTGGTCCGCGCGCTCGCCGCGGCTTCGTGGCGGACGATTCAGACGCATCGCCCCAGCCGGCTCGAATTCGCGGTGGCCGCCGAAACGTCGCGGCTGTCGGCGGGCAGCGACCTCTTGCTGCGCGGCACGGTGGCGGCGGTCCAGCTGATCATACTCGCGGCGCTGGCCGTGCGCCTGTCGCCATCGCTCAGCGCGCTCGTGCTGGCGATCGCCGCGCTCGGTCTGCCGCTCCTCGTTCCGGTGATCCGCGCCGCGCATCGCCACGGCGCCGAACTGAGCGCCGACGGCAACCGCCGCCACGGGCTGTTCAGCGATTTCCTCGCCGGGATGAAGCTCGCCAAGGCCTGCGATGCCGAAGCGCGCTACCTCGCCGACTATGCGGCGATCGTCGCCACGATGCGCGCCAAGGCCTCGCGCTACGTGTCGCTGCAGCAACGCAGCACGGCCGCCTTCCAGCTGTTCGGCGGCGCGCTGGCCGGCGCAGTGGTGATCGCCGGAACCTCGATCGCTCCGCTGGCTCCGGCGGTGCTGGCCGCGTTCCTGGTCCTGCTCAGCCGGATGATCGGTCCCGCCCAGGGGCTGGCGCAGGGCGCGCAGGGCATGCTGGCGATGCTGCCGGTGGTCGGCGCCCTGACCGAGCTCGAGCGTACGCTTGCCACGGGCCAGGTCGACCACGCACCGGTGGCGCTGTCCATCCCGCCGGCCGGGCCCGCGGCGCTGGAATTGCGCGACCTCGCCATCGGCCATTCGGGAATTGGCGGCCCCTTGCTCGAGCAGGCCTCGTTATCGCTGGCGGCAGGCCAGATCGGTGTGCTGATGGGCGCGTCGGGCAGCGGCAAGACCACGCTGGCCGACGCCGTGCTCGGCCTGGTCGAACCCGGCCGCGGTGATATCCTGCTCGACCGGCGCCCCGCCGGCGGGCGCGAGCGCCGCGGCCAGATCGGCTATGTCCCGCAAGAGCCGTTCCTGTTCGATCACAGCCTGCGCGAGAACCTGCTGTGGGCCAGTCCCGGCGCCAGCGACGCCGCGCTGTGGCAGGCGCTGACGCTGGCCGAAGCTGACCGTTTCGTCCGCGCCTTGCCCGACGGGCTGGAAACCCGCGCCGGCAACCGCGGCGAGCGCTTTTCGGGCGGCGAGCGGCAGCGGTTGTGCCTGGCGCGGGCGCTGCTACGCCAGCCGCGCCTGTTGATCCTGGACGAAGCGACAGCCGCGCTCGATCCCGAGGTCGAAGCCCGGCTTTTCGCGACGTTTGCCCGGCTGCGCGGCGAGGTGACGATGCTGATCGTCGCCCACCGCTTGCCCGCCTCGTTCGTCGCCGACCAGGTGTGGCGGATCGCCGCCGGACGGTTGGTTCAGGACCCGTCCGAACCGAATGCCGCGACTTCGACCAGTTCGGGTGCCACCGGGTAGCCGCTGATGCGCACCCCGCGACTGTCCAGCCAGGCGTGCGCGACCACGGCGGTGTCGCGCAGCGGCAGTTCGGCGCCGAGACCGCGCGTGAGGCCGAGGTGGACCGTGGCCGGCAGCCCGCGGCGATGCAACAAGCTGCGTCCGGCGAGCGCCTGGGCCAGACAGGCGGTATCGAACGGCATACGCCGCGCCGCCGCGTCGAGCGCCCACGCCACTTCGTGAGCGCGGCGGCGTTGCGCCGGCGCCAGCCGATCGGGCCGGGCCGCGGTCACCGGGCGTGGCGCGCCCAGCCACCGCGCCAGCCGGCGGAATGGCAGCATGCCGATCGCCAGCCGCGCCAGCGCCAGCAGCAGCGCCGCTTCGGCCGCCAGCGCCATCCGCCGCGGACCGACCCCGACAATGACCATCAATCGGGACATTGCCCGCCTCCGTTACAGCGGAGCTGTGACATTCGGATTGAGGAGGGGCAACATGGACTTGTCCCCGGGCCATGGCACCGGGTAGGGCGCTCGGATCGGCTAATCAGGAAGTGCTGCATGCTGCCGCTGGTAGAAAAGCCCGCCACCATCCGCGATCTCGGCCCGGTCGATCCCGCGGCGCTGCGCGACATGGCGCAGCGTGTCTCCGAAACCAGCTGGAGCAGCGAGGACGCGCGCAAGGAGAATGCCTTCGAGGTGTTTCACCACACCCGGCACATCGTGTTCCGCTTCATCCCCGAAAATCGTGATGCCGAAGATTTTTACGACACGCCGGGATGGCAGGTGTGGCGCGGCTTGCTGCAGCCGGTGATGGACGCGGCGATCCGCCCGCTCCGCTTGGCCCAACCGGTCTTTCCGAAGGCGATGCTGGCGCGGCTCGAAGCCGGCAAGATCATCGATAGCCATGTCGATGGCGCGGGGTCGAACTTGCGCACGCACAAGATCCACGTCCCGCTGGTCACCAATCCCGCGGCGAAGTTCACTTGCGGGGCGCAGGCGTTCCACCTCGACTACGGCCGCGCCTGGGAGGTCAACAACATCGCGCCCCACGGCGGCGTCAACGCCGGAACGACCGATCGCATCCACCTCATCTTCGAGGTGTTCGACCGCGTCGCCGCGCCTGCGGTGGCCGCCGTTGCCTGACCCGGGCCGGCCGCACGATCGGCGCCATCACTACTGCCTTCATGGCCTGCTGATCGAATCCGCGCTGGAACTGCCGCACTTGCGGCCCGCCGCCCCGGGGCCGGCCGATGTCACGATCGCGTTCGAAGCGGTCGAGCCGCTGGCCCCCGATGCGGCCGCGCAATTCCGAAACTGGACCGCGCGGCCCGGTGAAATGGTCATTACCGCGCTCGGTTCGGCGCATTTTCGCGTCACCGGCGGCAACCATATCGCGATCGACGCGCTCCCCGCGGCCACCGCGGACGACCTGGTGTCGTTCACGCTCGGCTCGGCCATGTCGGCGTTGCTGCAGCAGCGCGGGCTGCTGCCGCTGCACGCCTCTTCGGTGGTGACGGACCAGGGCGCGCTGCTGATCACCGGCCGGTCGGGCGCCGGTAAGTCGACGCTGGTCGCCGAACTGGTCCGCCTCGGGCTGCCGCTCCTCGCCGACGACGTCACCGCAATCGGCGCCGATGCCCGTGGCCGACCGGTGGCGATGCCGGGGCTGCCGGCGCTGCGGCTGTGGCGCGACGCGCTCGAACGGATCGGCGAGCAGCCCGCCGCATACCGGCCGGTACGCGACGAGGTCGACAAATACTATTTGCCGATCGCGGCCTCGGCCGGCGGGCCGCAGCCGGTGCGCGCCATCGTGCGGCTGGCTACCAAAGCCGACGGTCCGCTGACCAGCCGCCCGCTCGAACGCACCGAGCAGATGAGCTGGCTAGCCCGCCACGTGCACCGCAAGCATTTCATGCCCGGGATGGGGCTGCAGAGCTTTGGTTTCGACGCGATCGTGCGCCTGGCGCGGCACGCCCCGATGATCGAGCTGACCCGACCCACCCAGGGCGTGGAACCGGCGGAACTGGCGCGAACCGTGCTCGGCTGGCTCGAGGCCGCACCCGCGCGCCGCGTCGGCCACGGCTGATGGCGAGGCCGGACCACGGCGGCACCCTGGTCTGGCTGGTGTCGTATCCCAAGTCGGGCAATACCTGGCTGCGGGCCATGCTCTCCGCGCTGCAAGCCGGCGACAACACCACGCCCGACCTCGACAAACTGGTCGGCTGGACCGAGCTCAACGAGCGGCAGTTTCTCGACGACTGTTGCGGGATTGCCTCAGCCGACTTCACTGCAGAGCAGTTGGGCCCGTACCAGCGCGCCATGCGGCTGGCCGCGGCAGCGGGGCCGGACAAGGCGCCGGCCTTCGTCAAAGTGCATGACCGGTTCGGCGCGACACCCATGGGCGAGGCGCTGTTTCCCGGGCCGGCGACCCGCGCGGCGATCTACATTGTGCGCCATCCTGCCGATGTCGCCGTGTCGCTTGCCGCCCATTACCAAACCGACTTCGACCGGGCGGTGGCGATGATGGCGGACCCCGCATTCGGGCTCAATCTCGCCCCCGGGCGGGGCAGCGAGTTTCTGCCTGTCGCGATCGGACGGTGGAGCGATCATGTCTGTGGTTGGCTCGATCAAGACGAGATGCAGGTCCAGCTGCTGCGGTACGAAGAAATGCTGGCCGATCCCGCCGCGGCATTGCGCCAGGTCGCCGACCTCGCCGGTCTCGACGTCACCGCCGAGGCGATCGAGACTGCCGCCGAGGCTTGCGCGTTCACGCGCCTGCGCGAGCGCGAAATGGCGCTCGGCTTTGTCGAGAAACCCGCCGGAATGACGCACTTTTTCCGTTCGGGAATCGCCGGGAACGGCGTCGACGCGCTGAATGCGCGCCAATTGGCGCGGCTGTGGGCCGAACAGGCGCCCGCCATCGAGCGTCTCGACTACACGGCGGGCAGCAAATGACGACGCCTTGCCCAAACGATAGTTGACACCGCGCGATAAGCGCCGGTAGGCTAATATCGATCAATTTCACCGACCAAGCGGGGCATTATGACTGATCGCATTCCCTCATCGCAGACCGGACGTTCGGACAAGAAGGTCTGGGCCCAGCCTGAACTGCGCGCCGTGGTGCCGACCAGCCATACCCGCTCCGGACCGTTTCCCAATGGTCCGCAGGAAGATGCTTTCTATCGCATCTCCTGATTGGTGGCCGGCCACAACGGCGGTCGGCAGCCTGGAAGCGATCGGTTCACATTGAACCACGCGAACCTCCATGGATGATCGCAGCCGCTCTTCGGTGTCCGGTCCTGCAAATAAGAAGGTCTCGGCTCGGCCCCAGTTGCGCGCGGTCGTTCCGGCGAACCACACGCGCAGCGGCGGGACCAGAAACAGCGTGATCGAAAACCTTTTCTACAGCCTCTCCTGATTGGGTTGCTGGGCTTTCGGCTCCTGCCAATCTCGAATCGGCCCAACTAAACAGCGAATGAAAACACTTGTGACGATCGATCCGCAGTCTACGCTTTCGCGCAATCCGGCGATCCTGTTCAACGACTTCGACGATGGCATCATGATGATGGACATCGATTCGGGTCATTACTTCGATGTCGATTCGATCGGCGGCCGCATCTGGTCGCTGCTCGACCAGCCACGCTCGCTCGAACAGATCTGCACCGTGCTCGCCGAGGAGTACGACGTCGATCCAGCCACTTGCCAGGCGCAGACGGCGCAATTCGCCGGCGAGCTGGCGGACAAGGGCCTGATTACGATCGCCTGAACGCGTCGTCGCTTGTGCTGTGGCCAGACAATTGCCAGCATCGGCGGCGGCAAGTGATGCGGTCCTCTCAATGAACCAGATGCGCGGTCACGTGGCCGCAGAAACGGGCGATCCCGAGCTAGCCTGGCTCGCTGCCGACGGGCGCGCCGTCATCCGCGTTGGCGCAGCGCATTTTGCCCAGCTCGGGGCAGCGGCGATGGTTCGCGAAGGCGATCTGCTGGTCATCGCCGACGCGCGGATCGACAATCTGGAGGGCCTGCGCGGCGCGCTGGGCGATCTCGCCCCCCCCGATCCCGCCGCCGGCCCGCCAGCGCATATCGCCGCGGCCTGGCGCCGCTGGGGCCGCGACTGCCCGGAGCACCTGCTGGGCGATTATGCCTTCGCCGTGCACGATGTCGCGCACGGAGCGACGTTCCTGGCCCGCGACCATATCGGCGCCCGGCCGCTGGCCTATTCCGCGCAAGACGCCCGCTTCGCCTTTGCCTCCGACCCGGCGGAACTGCTGGCCTTGCGCGGCGTGTCGGCGCAGCTTGACGAGGCCTATGTGGCCACCGCGCTCACCCGCCGCGAATTCGTCCCCGACCGGACCTTCCACCTGGCGGTGCGCAAGTTGCCGGCGGGACATTGGCTGCATCTGCGCGGCGGCGAGATGCAACTGCATCGCTGGTGGCGGCCCGAAACCGTCCGGGTGGACGAAAGTATCACCGACCACGAGGCGATCGCAGAAACGCGGCGGCGGCTCGCAGTGGCCGTGGCGGATCGTCTGCACGGGGCAGGCCGGGTAGCCGTGCATCTGAGCGGCGGCCTCGATTCGGCGCTGGTCGCGGGACTGGCGACTTCGACTTTGCGTGAGCAAGGTCACGAAGCGCCGCTGGCCTATTGCTGGCAGCCGCTCGACGGGCCGCCCGCGAACGATCTGGGCTGGGCGCGATCGGTTGGCGCCGCGTTGGGGCTGACGCTGCGCTCCCCGCGGCTGACCCCCCCCGAGCTCGCCGAGCTGCTGATGGCCGACTGGACGACCGCCGGCGATGCTCGCTACCTCATTCACGAGGCCGCGATCCAGCGCGCTGCCGAGCGCGAGGGGATCGATACGATCCTGTCGGGCTGGGGCGGTGACGAGGGATTTTCGTCGCACGGCCTCGGACTCGATCCTCGCTTGCTGCTGGGTGGGCACTGGCTGGCCCTGCGGCGCGAAGGCGGGCGCAGCGCGTTCAGGAATGCCGCCCAGCGACTGGCCAAGGATTGGCTGCGCCCCCCGCGCAGCACCGCCGCGCTGATCGCCCGCGGCAAGAGCCTGATCGATCCCGCTTTCGCGAGTCGTACCGCAACGCTGGCCTTGCCGCGCATTCGCCAGTTGGGGGTGCAGCAAACCCAGATAGCCTTGCTGCGCCACAGTTCGCCTACGGGCCGGATCGAGCAATGGGCGCTGAGCGGCGCGGCGCGCGGGCTGACTTACGGTTATCCGTTGCTCGACCGCCGCCTGCTCGAATGGGTGCTCACGCTGCCGCCGCGCCTGTTCAAGCGGCGGGGCGAGACCCGTTGGCTGGCGCGCGAAGCGGCGCGCGGGCTGGTGCCCGAAGCGATCCGTTGCAACCTCGACAAGTCCGAGGCGGGCCGCACCGGCCAGCTAATGGACGATCTGGTCGCGGCGTACCGCCTGGTCGCGGCGCGGCTCGACGATCCGGCCGCGCCGCTGACCCGCGCGCGCTATGTCGATGTGGCGCGGCTGCGGCGCGAACTGGCCGCGATCGATACGCCCGAAAAGACCCTCGGCCGCGGCCTGCGCACGGCCATCCAGCTGCTCGACTTCGAATGATCGTCGCGTTCAGCCTCGGCCTGGTGTTCGTCGCCATTCCCAAGACCGGCAGCCAGGCGGTGCGCGCCTGCCTGCGCCCGATGCTGGGCCCGAGCGACTGGGAACAATGCGCGCTGTTCGACCAGCGTCGCTTCCCCGTCGCCCCGCTGGCCGCGCTCGGCCACGGACATATCGAGTGGCGCGAGCTGCAGCCATGGCTGCTTGGCCGGCTCGAAGCGATGACCAGCTTTGCCGTGGTGCGCGACCCGTTCGCCCGGTTCGAATCGCTGGCGCGCTTCATCCATCGCGAGGAGGGCGGATTGCCGGAGGATTATCTCCTCCGGCTCAAGGCGCTGCTGTCCGATCCGGTCCGGTCGAACCACGTCCTGCTGCGCCCGCAACACCGCTTCGTGTGCGACGAGACCGGGGCGGTGCGCACGCGCATCCTGCGCCATGAGCGTCTGGCCGAAGAGCTTGCCGCGCTCGCCGCCGAACGCGGGCTGGCGCTGGTTCCCCCGCCCCGGCGCAACGTCTCGCCCGGCGGGCATCCGTTCGTCTGGGATGCGGAGCTGCGCGACGCGGTGCGCGCGCGCTACGCCGAAGACTTCGCGCGGTTCGGCTACGATGCCCGGCAGGCACCGGCATGACCGCGCTTCCCGCCCTGCTTGTCACCGTGTCCTCGCCCGAATTCCTGATCGGCACGCGGGTCGTGCTGCACAGCTTCCTCGCCGCCAACGCGTGGTTCGATGGCGAGATCGTGGTCGTCCATGCGCGGCTCGAGCCTGCCGATGTCGCGGCCCTTGAGGCGGACTTTCCGCGCTTGCGCTGCCGCACCGCCGCGCCGCCCTTGCGCCAGGCCATCGCGCGGCTGGCTGCGGCGTTTCCGCACCTCGCCGACCGGCGGGACCGGTTCCTGTCGCTCGAGACCTTGCTGCTCCCCGGCGGCTGGCCGCGGCTGTTCATCGATAGCGACGTGGCGGTGCGCGGCGATCTGGCGCCGGCGTTCGAACCGCCGGGCGCGCTGATCGCCTGTCCCGATGCGGCGTTGCTGCGCGGCGGCGGGCGGGACAGCTTCAACGCCGGCATGATGCTGGTGCGCGAACCGCGCCCCGGTGCATTGGCCGCGCTCGAGCCGGCGCAATGGCGCGCGATCGCCTCCGACCATACCGACCAGGCGGTGTGGAACCGGCTTTATGCCGGCGAAGTGGCGCTGGCCGATCCGCGCTTCAACTTCATGGTCGGCCATGCCGCGCTCTATCCCGCGGTTCCGGCCGACATCCGCCTGCTGCACTTCAACGGCCGCGACAAGCCCTGGAAGCCGGCGGCGCAAGCGGCAGCGAGCGAGCGCGGCGGCGTGGTCGGCGAAGCGTTCGCGGCCTGGCGCCGCGCCTGCCAGGCCATGCTGGCGGCCTCATGACCTTGCTCGGCGGCACGGGCGCGATCCGCCAGCACCTGTTCGTGCTGGCCCCCAACAACAGCGGCTCCACCTTCCTCACCCGGGCGCTCGGCCTGTCGCCCGGCGCCTGGTCTCTTCCCCGCGAAGGACAGCACTTGCCCGGGTTTGCCGGGCCGAGCTCGCGCGCCACCGGCACCGGCCTGCTGTGGGCCGCCACGCCGGAACGGATCGCCGCGTTCGCCGATCCCGCCGCCTACGACTGGGCCCGCACCCGCCGCGCCTGGCACTTCCACGCCCGTGCCGAAACCCCAGCGGCGAGCGTGCTGGTGATCGCCTCGCCCCCGTTCGTGCTGATCGCCGACCAGCTGGCCCAGGCCTTTCCCGAAGCGCGTTTCGTGCTGCTGGTGCGCAATCCCTGGGCAACCGCCGAAGGGATACTGCGCGGCACGCCCGGTCCGCCCGATCCGGCCGTCGCGGCCCGGCATCTGGTCGCCGCCTTTGCCGCCCAGCGCCGCAACCGCGATCTCCTCGGTCCGCGCGCGACGAGCCTCACTTATGAAGCGATGTGCCGCGATCCCGGCGCAGCGGCGGCCGGGATCGAGGCGCTGGTCCCGGCGCTGGGGCCGGTTACGCTTGACCGCCGGATTGCGGTAAAGGGCAGCTATGACGAGCAGTTGCGCGACATGAATGCCGAACAGATCGCGCGCCTGGCCCCGTCCGCGCGCGCCGCGATCGATCCGATCTTTGCCGTGCCCCGCGAACTGTTCGCCGCCTTCGGCTACGCGGAGCCGCCGCGGTGAGCGCCCGACCGCTGTGGATCTTCCTGCATATTCCCAAGTGCGGCGGCACCACGTTCAAAGCGCAGGTCGAACGGCACCTGCCGATCGAGCAGACGTTTTTCGAATTTTCCAATTGGGGCCGGCAATACCGCGCCGCCCGCGGCCTGCCCGAGTTCGCCGACCGCCCCGCCGCCGAGCGCGCGCGCCGTGGTCTTGGCCGGGCACCAGCTCGCCTACGGCATCCACCGCCTCGTGCCCGGCGACCGCGAACCGCGCTATTTCACCGTACTGCGCGACCCGGCCGAGCGGTGCGTATCGCTGTACAATTTCCGCTGGAGCCGCGGCCAGGCGCCCGACGATTTCGAAGCCTGGTATCGGGGCTGGTACCGCGCCCAGCAAAGCGACTTCCAGACCCGCTTCCTCGCCGCGCGGCTGTGGGGCGCCGACTTGCCCGAAGCGCGCGATCAGCAATTGGCGATGGCCAAAACCCTGCTCGAACAATGCTGGTTCGTGACCACTACCGAGCGCTGGAACGACGGGCTCGACCACTTGTTCGCCGCGATGGGCCTGCCCGGCGATTGGCGCCACCAGCGCGCCGCCGGCGCCTCGATCAACCTGCCGCCCAGCCATCCCTGGCAAGGCGAGGTGGTGCGCCGCCGGATCGAACTGACCGATCCGCTGCGCGAGCGGCTGCTGGCCGATTCGCCCGGCGATGTCGAACTGGTGGCGTGGGTGCGCGCCAATGCCGCGAAATGGCGCAGCGAAAGCGATCGTCCCTAGCGTCCGTGGCGCACCCGACAGG
>JANOAH010000153.1:0-2479 GCA_031411075.1 Erythrobacteraceae bacterium | reverse complement strand
ATCGGTCTCGTCGAGCACCGCGAACGCGGGATCGAGGATGCCCATCTGGACCATCTCGGCGCGCTTCTTTTCGCCGCCAGAAAAGCCGACGTTCACGGGGCGCTTGAGCATGTCCATGTCGAACCGCAGCAGCCCGGCCTTTTCGCGCGCCAGCTTGAGGAACTCGCCGGCCGAGAGCGGCGCCTCGCCGCGCGCGGTACGCTGCGCATTGAGCGCCTCGCGCAGGAACTGGACGTTGGACACGCCGGGGATTTCGACCGGATACTGGAAGCCGAGGAACAGCCCGGCCGCGGCGCGTTCGTGCGGGGCGAGCGCGAGCAAATCCACCCCACCCTCGTCAGCCCGGACTTGTTCCGGGCCAGGGCTATCTTCGGGCCCGCCCGTTGAAGGAGGAGCGAAACTAACCGACCCCGAAGTCACCTCGTACCCCGGCCGGCCGCCGAGCACGTATGCCAGCGTCGATTTGCCCGCCCCGTTCGGGCCCATGATCGCATGCACCTCGCCCGCGTTCACGCTGAGCGAGAGCCCGCGCAGGATTTCGGCACCGCCGACGGTGGCGTGGAGGTTGGTGATCTCAAGCATCAATGATCTCTATACACGTCACCCCGGACTTGATCCGGGGTCCCGCTGCCTTGCGAGCCGCGGGACGGAAGAAAGCGGGATCCCCGGTCAAGCCCGGGATGACGGAGGGGGGTTGGCCGGTCATGAGCGCGCCCTCGGCTGGCGGTTCGGCCGCTCGTAATGTTGGTTGGGATTGGCCGCGGCGTGGGCGCGGGCGGCGTCCTTCCTGTCGGCGATGCGAACGCGCATGCCGGCGGTGATCCGCGCCAGCACCGCCTCGATATCGGCAAGCACGTCGGCCGCCGCGATCCGCATCACCCGGATGCCGACCGATTCGAGGCTCTTGTCGCGGCGCCGGGCCAGCGCCTCGTCCTCGCCCTCTTCATCGATATCGATCGCCATGCCGAGGTGATGGCAGTTGAAATCGACGATCGCGCTGCCGACCACCGCATGGCGCGTGAACTTGTAGCGCCCGAGATCGGCCTTGGCGAAGCGCGCGGCGAGCGCCTTGTGCGCCTCCGACGAATGCCGCCGCAAATCGCGCGCCTGCTCGTGCAGCACGTCTAGCCGCTTCTCCGATATCTCCCACCCACGCCCCTTCTTCTTGAGCGGCGGCGGCGCGTCATCGGCCGAAGGCGTGCGGACCTTAAGGGTTCTGCGGTCAGTCACTTGGCAGTGCTCTCTTTGGGTCGGGCATGACGTATTCGTGCGACTGCTCGATTACCGGCGCGCCATTGATTTCGAGTCGTTTCTGCTCGGGTCTAGTCGGCACATCACCGACGCCAGCGATACCCGATGAGCTGCCGCCTTCATGGACGTGAGTGCCGTCCCCGCATCCGTCGCCGCTCATCCGACGCTCCCCTCGAGGCTGATCCCGAGCAACTTCTGCGCCTCCACGGCGAACTCCATCGGCAGTTGCTGCAGCACCTCTTTGGCGAAGCCGTTGACGATCAGCGCCACCGCTTCTTCCTGACCGAGCCCGCGCTGCATCGCGTAGAACAGCTGGTCGTCGGAAATCTTGCTGGTGGTTGCCTCGTGCTCGATCTGCGCGGTTGGGTTTTTGACCTCGATGTAGGGCACGGTGTGTGCGCCGCAGTCGGGGCCGAGGAGGAGCGAGTCGCACTGGGTGAAGTTGCGCACGCCGTCGGCATTGGCGGCGACGCGGACCAGCCCGCGATAGGTGTTGTTGGACTTGCCGGCACTGATGCCCTTGGAGATGATCGTGCTGCGGCTGCCCTTGCCGTTGTGGATCATCTTGGTGCCGGTATCGGCCTGCTGGTAATTGTTGGTCACCGCGACCGAGTAGAACTCGCCGACCGAATCCTCGCCGTTCAACACGCAGCTCGGATACTTCCAGGTCACCGCGCTGCCGGTTTCGACCTGGGTCCAGCTGATCTTGCTGCGCACGCCCTGGCACAGCCCGCGCTTGGTGACGAAGTTGTAGATCCCGCCCAGCCCGTCGGCATTGCCCGGGTACCAGTTCTGCACGGTCGAATACTTGATCTCGGCATCGTCCATTGCGACCAGTTCGACCACCGCGGCGTGGAGCTGGTTCTCGTCGCGCATCGGCGCAGTGCAGCCTTCGAGGTAGCTGACGTAGCTGCCCTTCTCGGCAATGATCAGCGTGCGTTCGAACTGGCCTGTGTTCTCCGCATTGATGCGGAAATAGGTGGAGAGCTCCATCGGGCAGCGCACACCTTCGGGGATGTAGACGAAAGTGCCGTCCGAAAAGACCGCGCTGTTGAGCGTGGCGAAGAAGTTGTCGCGCTGCGGCACGACCTTGCCGAGCCACTTCTTCACCAGATCGGGGTACTCGCGGATCGCTTCGCTGATCGAGAGGAAGATCACGCCCGCCTTCTTCAGCTCTTCGCGGAAGGTGGTCGCGACGCTGACCGAATCGAACACCGCGTCGACCGCG
>JANOAH010000152.1:0-1713 GCA_031411075.1 Erythrobacteraceae bacterium | reverse complement strand
CCACCAGCGAACGCCAGGGCCGCGCGATCGACAAGGACGCTGGCGGAGCGGGGATGGAGAAGAAGAAGCAGGAGGGGTACTTCTGATGACGGAAGTGTTCCGCCCCGATGCGCTGATCGCCGAGGATATCGACGCCTACCTCGCCCAGCACCAGAACAAGGAGCTGCTGCGGTTCATCACCTGCGGCAGTGTGGACGACGGCAAATCGACGCTGATCGGGCGGCTGCTGTACGATTCGAAGCTGATCTTCGAGGACCAGCTCGCGGCGCTCGAGGCGGATAGCGCGCGGGTCGGGACGCAGGGCAAGGGCATCGATTTCGCGCTTTTGGTCGACGGCCTTGCCGCCGAGCGCGAGCAGGGCATCACAATCGACGTCGCCTATCGCTATTTCGCCACCGAGAAGCGTAAGTTCATCGTCGCCGATACGCCGGGGCACGAACAATACACCCGCAACATGGTCACCGGCGCCAGCACTGCGGACCTGGCGGTGATCCTGGTCGATGCGCGCAAAGGCGTGCTGGTTCAGACCAGGCGCCACTCGTACCTCGCCCACCTGCTCGGCATCCGCCACCTGGTGCTGGCGGTGAACAAGATGGATCTGGTCGGCTACGACCAGCTGACGTTCGACCAGATCGTCGCCGATTATGCTGAATTCGCCGCCAGCATCGGCATCGAGCGGTTCTCCGCGATCCCGATCAGCGGGGTTGAAGGCGACAACATCACCGCCGCGCCCTCGGCCCAAACGCCGTGGTATCAGGGGCCAAGCCTGATCGGCCATCTCGAAACGGTCGAGATCGAGACCGCGGCGGCCATGGCGCGGCCGTTCCGGATGCCGGTGCAGTGGGTCAACCGCCCCAACCTCGACTTCCGCGGCTTTGCCGGGCTGATCGCCGCCGGCTCGCTCAAGCCGGGCGATGCGGTGCGGGTGGTGCCGTCGGGCAAGACCAGCACGGTCAAATCGATCGCCAGCTTCGACGGCGACCTCGCCGAGGCGCTCGCCGGGCAATCGGTCACCTTGACGCTGGCCGACGAAGTCGATTGCAGCCGCGGCGACGTGATCGCGCTGGCGGACGATCCGCCGCAGGCCGCCGACCAGTTCGAAGCGACGCTGATCTGGATGAACGACGAGGCGCTCAAGCCCGGGCGCGGCTACTGGATGAAGCTTGCCACGCAGACCGTCACCGCCACCGTCGCCGCGCCGAAGTACGAAGTGAACGTCAATACGATGGATCACCTTGCCGCAGACACGCTGGGCCTCAACGCCATCGGCGTGGCGCAGGTCACCACCGATCGCCCGATCGTATTCGAACCGTTCGCCGAAAGCCGCGAGCTTGGCGGGTTCATCCTGATCGACAAGCTGACCAACGCCACCGTCGCCGCCGGCCTGATTCACTTCTGCCTACGCCGGGCGGAGAACATCCACTGGCAGGCGCTCGAAGTCAGCCGCACCGCGCATGCCTCTTTAAAGGGCCAGCAGCCGGCAGTGCTGTGGTTCACCGGCCTCAGCGGCTCGGGAAAATCGACCATCGCCAACCTGGTTGAGAAGAAGCTCCACGCCGCCGGGCGCCACACCTTCCTGCTCGATGGCGACAATGTCCGCCACGGGCTCAACAAGGACCTGGGCTTCACCGAGGCCGACCGGATCGAGAATATCCGCCGCGTCGGCGAAGTGGCCAGGCTGATGGCGGACGCCGGCTTGATCGTGCTGACCGC
>JANOAH010000151.1:0-4985 GCA_031411075.1 Erythrobacteraceae bacterium | reverse complement strand
CGGCGCGGGGGGGTGAGGCGGACCTGGTCGTCCTTGCCGGTGGAGCGGAAGTTGGTCAGTTGCTTGGACTTGAGCGGGTTGACCTCGAGGTCCTGCGGCTTGGCGTTTTCGCCGATCACCATGCCTTCGTAGAGCCTTTCGCCCGGGCCGATGAACAGCACGCCGCGTTCCTCCAGCATGTTGAGCGCGTAAGGCACGGCCTCGCCCTGCTCCATCGAAATCAGCACTCCGTTCTGGCGGCCCTGGATCGGGCCCTTGTAGGGGCCGTAGCGGTCGAACAGGCGGTTCATGATGCCGGTGCCGCGGGTGTCCGACAGGAACTCACCGTGATAGCCGATGAGGCCGCGGCTGGGCGCGGTGAAGGTGACGCGGGTCTTGCCGCCGCCTGAGGGGCGCATGTCGGTCATCTCGCCTTTCCTCTGCGCGAGCTTTTCGACCACGGTGCCGGCGTGCTCGTCGTCGACGTCGATGACCACGGTCTCGTAAGGCTCCTCGCGCCCGCCGGGGCCGTCCTGGAACAGCACGCGCGGGCGGCTGATACTGAGCTCGAACCCTTCGCGGCGCATGGTTTCGATGAGCACCCCGAGCTGGAGCTCGCCGCGGCCGGCGACTTCGAAGGCGTCGTTGTCGGCGCTCATCGTCACGCGGATGGCGACGTTGCCTTCGGCCTCGCGCTCGAGCCTGTCGCGGATCACCCGGCTCTGCACCTTGTCGCCCTCGCGCCCGGCATAGGGGCTGTCGTTGACGCCGAAGGTCATGGCGAGCGTCGGCGGGTCGATCGGGCGCGCGGCGATCGGCTGGGTGACGGTGGGGGTGGCGATGGTGTTGGAGACCGTCGCCCTGGTCAGGCCTGCGATGGCGACGATATCGCCGGCCTCGGCGCTATCGACCGGCACGCGGTCGAGCCCGCGATAAGCGAACACCTTGGTGGCGCGGCCGCTTTCGACTTCGGTGCCGGCAACGTCGATGGCGCGGATCGGCATCCCGGCTTCGAGCCGGCCGCTCTCGATCCGGCCGGTGAGGATGCGACCGAGGAACGGGTCGCGGTCCAAGAGCGTGGCGATCATCGCGAATTCGCCGGCCGGATCGGCCGAGGGCTCGGGGACGTGGCCGACGATCACCTCGAACAGCTCGATCAGGTCGCCTTCGCGCCGGTCCGGATCGGCGCTGGCATAGCCGGCGCGGCCCGAGGCGTAGAGGCAGGGGAAATCGAGCTGTTCGTCGTTGGCGTCGAGTGCGACGAACAAGTCGAACACTTCGTTGAGCACATCGTCGGCGCGTGCGTCGGGGCGGTCGATCTTGTTGATCACCACGATCGGGCGCAGGCCCAGGCCGAGCGCCTTGCCGGTGACGAACTTGGTCTGCGGCATCGGGCCTTCGGCGGCGTCGACCAGCAGGATCACCCCGTCGACCATGGAGAGGATCCGCTCCACCTCGGCGCCGAAGTCGGCGTGACCGGGGGTGTCGACGATATTGATGGTGAAATGCTCGGCCGAGCCCGGCGGCGCCCACTCGACGCTGGTCGGCTTGGCGAGGATGGTGATCCCGCGCTCTTTCTCGAGATCGTTCGAATCCATCGCGCGCTCTTCCACGCGCTGGTTGTCGCGAAAAGTGCCGGACTGGCGGAACAGCTGGTCGACCAAGGTGGTTTTGCCGTGATCGACATGCGCTATTATGGCCACATTGCGGAGGCTCATGGGAACAGGACTCGCTGGAGCAGGGGGTAGGCGCGCGCCCTTAGCGCCAAGCACCCCGCGCAACAAGGGCGGCGAACCTTTCGCGCGGCTGACCGGGCAATTCAGCGCCTCGACACCGCCGCAATGCGACAAGTGCGGGATGATCAAGACGCCGCTCCTTGTCGCCGGCCTGCTGGCCTCCGTGGCCGTGCCCACCGCGCTCGCCGCCCTGCCGCCTGCCGCGGCGTGGGAAATCGGCCCGTGGGTACGCGGGCGCAACTATTCGGTCGGCATGCCGGCCACCCCCGAGGCCGCGCCCGACGGGGTCAGCTTCAATTTCCCGCAGCGCGGCGAGATCGATGCGATGACGCTGGCGACCGGCCCGCTGGCCGGTGCCCGCACGATCACTTTGCGCTACCGCATCGACGCGGCGCGCGGCACGCGCTTCGTCCCTGCCGAAGCTTCGGAAATGCCGGCGGCGGTGTCGCTCTACATCCAGCAGCGCGGCGATACCTGGAGCGGCAACGGCCGGTACGAATCGTACCGCTGGTACGTGCCCGCCCAATGGGTGATCCCGCTGGCACCCGGGGTCCGCACGGTGACGGTGCGGCTCGACGACGTGTGGACCAACGTCAACGGCCGGCCCAACAGCCAGGACCCGCGTGGGTTCGCCGCCGCGCTTGGCGACACCGAGCGGGTCGGGATCGCCTTCGGCACCAGCTACGCACGCAGCCACGGCGTCTATGCCACGGGCCCGGCGCGCTTCACTTTGCTGGGCTTCGATATCCGCTAGCCGGCGGGACGCAACACGATGTGGCCGACCGCGGTGTTCGACGCAGGCACGTGATAGAAGCGGTTGAGCTCCTCGACCCGCTCACCCAGCGCGCCGCGCATGATCAGCCACATGATCAGCTCGATCCCCTCGGTCCCTGCCTCGCGCAGGAATTCCAGCCGGGTGATCTTGCGCAGCCGCTCAGGGTTGGCGACGAGATCGTCGAGGAAGGCGTTGTCGAATTCCGGGTTGATCAGCCCGGCGCGCTCGCCCTGAAGCTGGTGGCTCATCCCGCCGGTGCCCCAGATCTGCACGTTGAGCCCGGCGGGATAGCTGAGCACCGCGTCGCGGATCGCCACGCCCAGTTGCCAGCAGCGCTCGGCCGAGGGCGTCGGGAACTGGGTGACGTTGATCGCCAGCGGGATCACCCGCACCGGCCATTCCGCGCACTTGCCGAACATCAGCGACAGCGGCACGGTGAGGCCGTGGTCGACGTCGAGCGCATTCATCAGCGTCAGATCGAACTCGTCGATCACCAGCTGTTCGGCGAGATGCGCGGCGAACACCGGATCGCCCATCACCATCGGCACCGGACGGCGGCCCCAGCCTTCGTCCGCCACATCGAATTCTTCTGCCATGCCGAGCGCGAAGGTCGGCACCACGTCGAGCATCATCGCCGAAGCATGATCGTTGTAGCACAGGATCACCACGTCCGGGTCCTCGGCCTCTTCGAACGCCTTGACCCAGTCGTAAGCGTCGAACACCGGCTTCCAGTATTCGTCGCGGTCGCGCCCCTGATCGAACGCCGCGCCGATCGCCGGCACGTGGCTGGTGGCGATCCCGGCGGTGATGCGCGCCACTACTTCTTCCCCCGGATCGAGCGCTGCCCCTCGGGCGAACGCCCGCCGGCGCGCATCATCGCGGCGTATTCGTCGGGGGTCATGTCGGTCATCGAACTGACCGCCTTCTGCGTGCTCCACCCGTCGGTATTGCTGAGCTTGACCAGGAAATAGATGTTGCCGCCCAGGTCGATCAGCTTGGTGAAATCGCGATCGAGCACCGCCTGTTTTTGCTCGTCGCTCATCCGGAACCGGTCGAGATAGCCGCGCTCATCGGCCCGGAACGCCTCGCGGTTGTCCGCCTGCATCAGCGACATGCAGAACTTGTGCAGGTGATAAGCCTGGCGGCTGGCCATGGCGTTGAACACCTTGGTGCCCGGAATGTCGTTGAGTTCTTCGAGCGAATAGAGGCGGGTGCGCATGGGGTGGCCTTTGCGGCGGTCGTCCCCGGATATCAGGCCCACTCGCGAACTGCGAGATCATTCGTCTCCAACAAATCGCCCGCGGTGATCGAGCGGATCGGTTCGATTGCGCGTGCGAAAGCGTGGCGTCGCGAAAAGCGGCGATGCCGAGCGAGGCAGGACAGAATGAGCCAACGCGACAACCCATACCGCTTAAGCGATTGACTTTTCTGCAATATAACTGCGATGGATGAAGGGGGGGGTCTGCAATCTCGACAATCGTTTGCCGAGCAAGTCGGCAGTTTTGCTCGCATTCGTGTCCTTGGCGACACGCGTGGGGCTTCTCCGGCTCGATCGCGATGACCGTCAACGGCACCTCGGGATCGGACGTGATGAAGCTGGGCAACGTCGCGCACACCGTCAACGGCGGTGACGGGGTCGATCAGATCAAGGGCGGCAGCGCGATCGACACGCTGCGCGGCGATGGCGGCAACGACAAGATCAACGGCGGCGGGGGGGTGATCCACTCTATGGCGGCGCCGGCGCCGACATTTTCAAGTACGCCCGCATCTCCGACAGCTACCCCCCCCAGGACCATACCGACGTGATCTTCGATTTTGTGATCGCGCAAGACAAGATCAACTTCAACAAGCTCGATTCCGATCCGAACCTTGCCGGGCTGCAAGGTGCAACTTTATCGGCACCGCCCCCTTTTCCAGCTCCGGCGTCGGTCAGGTACGGTATTATGCGATCTTCGATGTCCTGGTCGTCGAAGTCGACGTGTCGGGCAACGGCACCACCGACGTCCAGATCATCGTTGCCAACCTGGCGGGGCAGACGATGACCGCGAACGATTTCCTGCTCGGCGTGCCACCCGGCGCGGCCGCGGCGCAGGCCCGGGTTCGCGGCCGGCCCCGCCGATGCGTCGGACAGTTCCGTTGCGATGGTCATGTTCAGCAATGACTTCGCGGGGCCGATGCACGGCGCGAATGACGTCCTGATCGCGTAATCGCCTTCTGGCGCCGCGTCAGAACCGGCGCGTCAGCGATAGCGAGCCTTGCAGGTAATCGTAGACCGATCCGTTGCCGACGGGCGTATTGCTGTAGAGCAGGCTGGCTTTCAGCTGGAGCGGGCGGTCGGCTGGGCTGCTGGCCTTGAGATTGAGGTAGCGGGCGGTGCGCCACGGGGCGCCGGCATTGCGCTGGGCGCCGAACCCGGCGGCGCCGAGCAGCCGCCAGCCGCCGACCCGGCGGCGCACCTGCAGCACCGGCAGCACTTCGGCATACCAGCGCGGCGA
>JANOAH010000150.1:0-22002 GCA_031411075.1 Erythrobacteraceae bacterium | reverse complement strand
GAGTTCGGCGATGCGGCTCGACTGGTCCATGTCGCCATGAATCTCGCCCGAGCGAAAGCCATTCTGGCGCAGGTTCTTGTTGAGCTCGCGCACCGTGGTCTTGCGGTTGGCGAAGATCAGCGCGCTGGTGACGTCGTCGTGGCGCAACAGGTCGCGCAACAGGTCCCGCTTGCCGCGCGCCGAAACCAGCACCTTGTGCTGGGCGATGTTCAGGTTGGCCGAAGCCGGCCGCGCCACTTCGATGTACTTGGGGTTCGACAGGAAGCGATCGGCCAGCTTCTTGATCGGCGGCGGCATGGTGGCCGAAAACAGCAGCGTCTGACGCGTCGTCGGCAGCTTTTCGCAGATGAACTCGATGTCGGGGATGAACCCCATGTCGAGCATCCGGTCGGCCTCGTCGATGACCAAGAGGTCGCACCCGGTGAGCAGGATCTTGCCGCGGCCGAACAGGTCCATCAGCCGCCCCGGCGTGGCGATCAGCACGTCGACCCCTTCGTCGAGCGCCTTGACCTGGTCGCCCATCTGCACCCCGCCGATCAGCAGCGCCATCTTGAGGTCGTGGTTCTTGCCGTATTTCTCGAAGTTTTCGGAGACCTGCATCGCCAGCTCGCGGGTCGGTTCGAGGATCAGCGAACGCGGCATGCGCGCGCGGCGGCGGCCGTGGCTGAGGATGTCGATCATCGGCAGCACGAAGCTGGCGGTCTTGCCGGTGCCGGTCTGGGCGATGGCGATGATGTCGCGCATCATCTGCACTTGCGGGATCGCCTGTTCCTGGATCGGCGTGGGCGTGTCGTAGCCGGCGGATTCGACCGCCTGCAGCAATTCGTCGGACAGGCCGAGATCGGCGAACTTCATAGTGTGGTAAGGTCCGGAAGGGGGCGCGGTTCCCCGTGCCGCTGCGGGTCGCCGCCGCGAACAAGCGGCGGACGCCGCGCCTAAAGCCGCGAGCGGGGCAAAAGTCAATCGTTGCGAAGCTGTTGTCAGTCGCGCGCGACGAGGCGGTTGAGGCGGGTGATGCGGCACGTCGCCCCGGCGCGCGAGCGCAACTCGTCTCGCCGTTCGCACAATTGCCCGTCCTGCCGCTCGACATAGAACCCGGAGTAGAAGTCCTGCGGATTGCAGGCGCGTTCAAGCGTGGCGGTCAGCACCCGGTGATCGCGCATGAACAGGAGCAGTCGGCTCTCCTGCGGATAAGTGGCGGCAATCATGTTGATCGGCACACAACCGTCGAGCCGCTGCTCCTCGAAACTTTCGGCATCGGCATCGAGCGCGGCGATCGAGCGGGCGAATGTCGCCTGCGAGCTGGGGGCGATGCGGATGATGATCCGCTGTTCGAGCCGAACTTGGTTTTCGACCGGGCGGCGGGCCTCTTCGAGCAGTCGCACCGGGTCATAGGCCGGCAGCGACATGCCGAGGGTCGGCGGCGGAGCCTTGTCGCCCGGCGAATGGGCGACGGTGGCGGCATCCGGGGCGACCGCCGTCCACGGCCCGATCGCCGCCGGCACCGCGAGGGCAAGCGAAGTCAGCAAGGCGGCGGCGCTGTTCATTCAGGCGGGGCTCGGTCCGTTCGGGCCGCGCGCGCGACCAGCTCGCTGCCGTCTCTAGCGCGGCACATTGAATGCCGGCTTAACTCGGCAATTGAGCTTTGCAACCAGGGCAGGCAAAGCGGCGCGGATGGACGACCGCGAGGCCTTTCTCGACGCTGCCGCGCAACTGCTCGGCGCACGCGGGCTGACCCGCGATCCCGAGCTGGTGGAACCCTGGCTGACCGACTGGCGCGGGCGGTACACCGGGCGGGCCCTCGCGCTCGCCTCGCCGGTCTCGACCGCCGAGGTCGCGGCGCTGCTGGCACTGTGCAGCAAGCACCGGGTGGCCGTGGTGCCCCAGGGCGGCAACAGCGGGATGTGCGGCGGCGCCACGCCCGATCCGAGCGGCACGGCGCTGCTGCTGTCGCTGCGGCGGATGAACCGCGTCCGTTCGCTCGACCTCGCGGCGCGCGAGATCGTGTGCGAGGCGGGCGTGATCCTGCAATCGCTGCACGAGGTGGTCGAGGCCGAAGGGCTGCGATTCCCGCTTACGCTCGGCGGCAAGGGCTCGGCCACGGTCGGCGGCCTCATTTCGACCAACGCCGGCGGCACCCAGGTGCTGCGCCACGGCTCGATGCGCGCGCAAGTGCTGGGGATCGAGGCGGTGCTGGCCGATGGCGAGGTCTATGCGGCGCTGACCCCGCTCAAGAAGGACAACCGCGGCTTCGACCTCAAGCAGCTGCTGATCGGTTCCGAGGGGACGCTGGGCGTGGTCACGGCGGCGACCCTGCGGTTGCTCCCGGCAATCGACGACCGGCGCGTGCTGTGGGCAGGCGTGCCTTCGCTCGAAACCGCACGGGCGCTTCTGCTGCACAGCCAGGCGCTGGCCGGCGACGCTCTCGAAGGGTTCGAGGTGATGCCGCAGCAAACTCTCGACGACGTGCTCGCGCACATTCCCGGCTCGCGCTCGCCGCTGTCGGGCCGGCACGAATGGCACGCGCTGATCGAGCTGGTCGCCGATCGCGCCACAGCCGAGCGACTGCCCGCGCTGGCCGAGGATCTGCTCGCCGGGGCGCTGGCCGAAGGCCTGCTCGAAGATGCCGCGATCGCGGCGAACGAAGCGCAGGCCGAGGCGTTCTGGCGCTTGCGCGATTCGATCGCCTCGGCCGAACGCGACAAGGGGCCGGCGGTGCAGCACGACATCTCGGTACCGGTCGACCGGATGCCGGCCTTCGTTGCCGCCGCGGTGCCGCAAGTCGAAGCGGCGTGGCCCGGCACCCGGGCGATGGCGTTCGGTCACCTGGGCGATGGCAACGTCCATTTTCACGTCATCGCCCCGCCCGGAGTCGATCCGGCGGCGTGGCAGGATGGCGACGGGCGCAAGATCAGCGCGCAAGTCTATGAACTGGTCACCCGGTGGGACGGCTCGATCAGCGCCGAACACGGCATCGGCCAGGCCAAGCGCGAGGAATTGGCCCGGTTGGGCGACCCGGTGGCGCTGGCAATGATGCGGCGCGTCAAGCAGGCGCTCGATCCCGACGGACTCCTCAATCCGGGCAAGCTCGTCACGCCTTGCGCCTGAGCGGATCGGAGACTAAAGCGCGCCTCCGATGCGGGTGGGGCCTGGCTCTGCCCCGAGCACCCATCCTTCGCGGAGATCGACCATGGCCAGCGCGCCACAACCCCAATTGCCCCTGTTCTACAACGACCTGATGCCGGTCAACAGCCGCGACCACGGCAAGTGGCGCGCGCGCGCGGTGGACAAGGCGCCGTGGGCGGCAGAGCAGCACGCGATCCCGCTGACGGCCGAAGAATTCCCGCTGGCCCAGCGCGATTATCCGATCGTGTTTTCCGCGGGTGACGAACCGGTGCCGCTGGCACTGATGGGCCTCAACGAAGGCGTGAACGTCTTTTTCGAAAAGGACGGCATGCAGCGCGGCGGATCCTATGTCCCCGCGTACATTCGTCGCTACCCTTACCTGCTGGCGCGGCTGCAGCCCGATGCCGAAGAGATGTCGCTGTGCTTCGACCCGACGACCGACATCCTGGGCGATACCAAGAAGGGCGAGAAGCTGTTCGACGCCGACCAGCCGAGCGAATACACCAAGAGCGTGCTCGAATTCTGCGAGAAGTTCGAGGATGCGGGCGCGCGCACCCAGGCGTTCGTCAAGGAACTAACCGACGCCGGCCTCCTGATGGACGGTGAAGTGGCGATCCAGCAGAACGACAAGCCCGATCAGCCCTATATCTATCGCGGCTTCAAGATGGTCGACCAGGAAAAGCTGCGCGCGCTCGACGGCGAGAAGATCAAGACCTGGCACGAAATCGGCCTGCTGCCGCTGATTTACGCGCACCTGATGTCGCTCGATCTGATGCGGATCATCTTCGCCCGCCAGGTCGAATTGGGCAAAGGCCCGATCGCGGCCAACGGTGCGGCGCCAAACTGACCGCGACCGGCTGAGGCGTTCCGCCTCTGCGGCGGACCGCCTCGCCGGTGCCGGCAGGCCTTGAAGGGCGCGCCGAATAGCCTACATTGATGTTTGTCCGGTCGGCGCTTCCCTCATGGCCCGGCTGGATAGATGCGCTTCGGCGCATCTCCTCCCTGAACCTTGGCCACCTCGTGCATCGCACGAGGTGGTTTTTTCATGGCCTTTTGCGCCGCTTATTGTGCGGCGAGGCGTTCGGCCTGGTGTTCAGCCAGGTCGGCAGAAAGCCGTCGGACCAGGTCGGCAAGGCCGGTGCTGACCGATTCGAATCCCGGGCCAGGTTCGGCCAGCCGCGTATCGAGATAGGCGCTGCGGCACACTTCGATCTGCAGCGCGTGCAATCCGCGCGTCGGCGCCGCATGCCGATCGAGCCCGTAGCCGCCGGCATAAGGACGGTTGTGCGCGGTGCGCCAGCCCGCCCCGGCCAGATGGTCGACTGCCGCCAGGCTCAAGCTCGACGCGCACGATGCCCCGAACCGATCGCCGATAACGAAATCGGGCGCAGCGTCGGCGCCGCGCTTGGGGCCGAGCGGCGGCATCGAATGGAGATCGATCAGCAAGGCCGCGCCCCAGCGGTCGCGCAGCCCCTCCAGCGCGCCGGCGAGCGCGGCGTGATAGGGCCGGTGAACGAGCTCGATCCGCGCCGCCAACTCATCGCGGGTAAGCCGCCGCCGCCACAATTCGCCCAGGCCCGGCAACCGCCGTGGCACCAGGCCAAGCCCGCTGCGCGCGCGCCGGCCGGCCGCTAGCCGCACCCGCGGCTCGGGCAGTTCGCCAGCGACCATGTCCCAATCGACATCGTCGGGCGCACGGTTGAGGTCGATCAGCGCGCGCGGCGCGTGCGCCACGATCAACCCGGCGCCGGTGGCGCGGGCCATGGCCTGCGCGACAAGATCAACGAAGCGATCCTCGAGCCGCAGGCTTGCCGCCGCCTGGTTGCGCATGGTTGCCACCAGTTCGGAGGAATAGGCTCGCCCTGCGTGCGGGACGGCGATAATCACCGGCGTCGGAGGGGGATCGCGAGTCGTCAGCGTGAAGGCTGGCTGCTGTGCGAGACCGGGGATCGCGCCTCCACGTTTGTGACCCGGCTCGCGCCGGCGCGATGCAGGATCGGTCATCGCGCCACGCTGGCCGGAAACGCGACGTGTGTCAAAGCTGGGCACGGCGGAATTGAAGCAAGATTCTTAAATGCCGCGGGCTTATGAGCGCGACCTAGCAATTCAATCAGGGGCAACCGATGATCCGCATCCTGCTGGCCGAAGACGATACGGCGATGCGTACCTACCTGGTCCGCGCGCTCGAACAGGCCGGATTTGCGGTCGACGCGGTCGATCGCGGAACCGCCGCGTTGCCGCTGCTGGAAGCCGCCGATTACGACCTGCTGTTGTCGGATATCGTCATGCCCGAAATGGACGGGATCGAATTGGCGCAGCGCTGCGCCGAGGTAAGCCCACGCACCCGGGTGATGTTCATCACCGGCTTCGCTGCCGTCACGCTCAAGGCCAGCCGCGAAGCGCCGCGCGCCAAGATGCTGTCGAAGCCGTTCCATCTGAAAGACCTGGTGCTCGAAGTCGAACGCATCTTCGAGGACGAACTGACCGAAGCCAGCCTGCGTCCCTGACGCCCGTCTGCCCCTTGTCATGGCATCGGCTCGCCGCTAGAGCGCGCGCCTGCCGCCCTCGCGGCAACTGGATGGTGCGGGCGTATAGCTCAGTGGTAGAGCACTATGTTGACATCGTAGGGGTCGCAAGTTCAATCCTTGCTACGCCCACCATTCGGTCCAAAGCCAAGGCGTCGCGATTGCGGCGCCTTTTTTGTTCTGCGGCGCAGGCACTTGTGAGCGTGCCGACCGTTTCCTGTCGGTGAGCTCTCCCCTACCCCGGATCAACGCCATCGGCACCGCCGTGCCGGCGAGCGAGTGCAACGACCGCTATGCCGACTGGGCGCGGCGGCAATTGGGCGAGCGCGAGGCGGCGCTGCTGGAACGGATGCTGCACCGTTCGGGCATCGGCAAACGCTTCACCGTCCTTACCCAAGACGATACGCATGTCGCCGCCGGATCGTTCTATGCCGCGCTCGAACCGCCCGGGACGCTGGCCCGGATGGCCGTCTATGCCCGCGAAGCGCCCGAGCTGGCGCTGGCGGCGATTGCCGAGCTCGGCGATCTGGGCGCGATTACGCACGTTGTCGTTGCGAGTTGCACCGGGTTCACCGCCCCGGGGCTCGATCAGGTTCTCGCCCGGCGATTGGGCCTGGCGCCCACGGTCGAGCGCGTGGTGATCGGCTTCATGGGCTGTTACGCCGGGGTCACCGCGCTGCGCACCGCGGCCCACCTGGTCCGGTCGAACCCGGCGGCACGGGTGCTGGTCGTTTCGGTCGAGCTGTGCAGCCTGCACCTCCAAGCCACCGACCGGCTCGAAAGCCTTCTCGCCATGGCGCAATTCGCCGATGGCGCTGCCGCCGCGCTGGTCACGGCCGATGGGCCGGGTCTGGAACTGCATGAGCCGCTGTCGCTGACGCTCGAGGACAGTCACGAACTGATCACCTGGACCATCGGCGACACCGGCTTTGCGATGGAGCTGTCGGGCGAAGTGCCGGCGCGACTGGCCGAAGCGCTCGAGGATGACCACATGATCGCGGCGATTACCGGCGGCGCCCCTGCGTCCGAGATCGACGCCTGGGCGGTGCACCCCGGCGGCAAGTCGATCCTCGACGCGGTCGAACGTGGGCTCGATCTGGACAAGTCCGAACTCGATGCCTCGCGCGCGGTGCTGGCCGAATGCGGCAACATGTCGTCGGCCACCGTGCTGTTCGTGCTGCAACGATTGATGGCCGACCATCCCGCCAGCGGAGTCGCGCTGGCGTTCGGGCCGGGCCTGGCGATGGAGGGCCTGCGCTTCGGCTGGACTGAAGGCGATGCTGGCTGAACGGCGCATCGCCGACGAGCTGATGGACGATCCGGCGCTCGACGCCGCGAGCTATACCGCCGTCCTGCACGACCTCGCGCGGGTCAACACGCTGACCCTGGCGCGGCGACCGACGCTGCACTTCCTCGCCCGCGCGGTGGGCGGGCGCAAGCGGTTCAGCCTGCTCGATGTCGGCTTCGGCGATGGCGACATGCTGCGCGCGATCGCCCGCTGGGCCGGCCGCCGCGGCATCGTGGCCGAGCTTACAGGGATCGACCTCAATCCGCGCAGCAAAGCGACCGCCATGGAAGCCGCCCCCGGCGCGCCGATCGAGTACCTTACCGGCGATTACACGACCCTCGCTGGGCGCGGCTTCGATTGCGTCGTCTCGAGCCTGGTGGCGCACCACATGACGCGGACCGAACTGGTCGCCTTCCTGCGCTTCATGGAAGCCGAAGCGGGCGCCGGGTGGTTCGTCAACGATCTCCATCGCCACGGCTTCGCCTACGCCACCTGGCCGCTGCTGGCGCGCACGATGCGCTGGCACCCGATCGTGCGGAGCGACGGCCATACCTCGATCGCGCGCAGCTATCGTCCGGCCGAATGGCACGCGATCCTGGCTGAAGCCGGGATCACCCAGGCCCGCGTGATGCGCCAGTTCCCGTTCCGGCTATGCGTCGCACGGCTCCGCTGATCCTCGGCGCCGGGCCGGCCGGATGCGCCGCCGCGATCACGCTGGGGCGTGCGGGCGTAAGGCCGACCCTGCTCGACCGCGATGAGGTGCCGCGCGACTTGCTGTGCGGCGGGTTCCTTAGCTGGCGCACCGTCCCGCAACTGGCCGCGCTCGGACTCGATCCGGCGCGGCTGGGGGCGCACCGGGTGGAGAGGCTGGCGCTCATTGCCGGCGCGCGCGAGGCGGTCATGGACCTGCCGCACCCCTCCTTTGGCCTGTCGCGCCGCGCGCTCGACACCGAGCTACGCCGGCTGGCGCTGGCCGCCGGGGCGGAGCTGGCCGTCGACCAGGCCCGCGGACTAGAAGGACTAACGGTGATCGGACAGCAGCGCGAGTGGCGCGGAGATGGCGTATTCCTGGCGACCGGCAAGCACGATGTGCGCGGGATGCCGCGCCCGCGCGCAGCCGCCGACCCCGCGCTCGGCCTGCGGCTGCGGCTTTCCGTCAACCCACCGCTCGAGCGACTGCTCGCCAGCCGCATCGAGCTGCACCTGTTCGACTGCGGCTATGCCGGGATCGTGCTGCAGGAAGATGGCAGCGCCAACCTGTGCCTGGCGGTGCGCAAATCGCGCCTGGCCGCGGCGGGCGGCGAGCCGGCGGAGCTGCTGGCCGGTCTGGCCGAACGGCACCCGGCGCTGGCTGCGCGCCTTTGCGGCTGGGACCGCGCGACGCCGATCGAGACGATCGGGTCGGTCCCCTATGGCTGGATTGCGCGGCGCACCGAGCCCGGACTATTCCGGCTCGGCGATCAGGGCGCGGTGATCCCCTCGCTCGCCGGCGAAGGCATCGGCATTGCGCTCACCAGCGGCGCACTGTCGGCGGGGCATTGGCTGGAGCTGGGCGCGGCGGGCTCGCAGCCGTTCCAGCAGGCGCTGGCGGCCGCCACGACGCGCCCCGTCGCCGCCGCGCGGCTTGCCTGGTCTCTGGCCGAACGCCCAGCCTTCGCCGCCGCCGGGCTCACCCTCGCCCGCCATTTCCCCCCGCTGATGAACGCCCTGATGCGTCTCAGCCGGATCGAGCCCGAGCGCGCGCTTGCGCCGCGCCCGACCGCTGCCTAAGGAACCGCCGTCCACTCCGGCAGGAAATTCCCCCCATGGCGAAGATCAAGGTCGTAAATCCGATCGTCGAGATCGACGGCGACGAGATGACGCGGATCATCTGGCAATGGATCCGCGAACAGCTGATCCTGCCCTACCTCGACGTCGATCTGAAGTATTACGACCTCGGCATCGAAAAACGCGACGAAACGCGCGACCAGATCACCATCGACGCCGCCAACGCGATCAAGGAACACGGCGTCGGCGTCAAATGCGCTACGATCACGCCTGACGAGGCACGGGTCGAGGAATTCGACCTCCACGACATGTACAAATCGCCCAACGGCACGATCCGCAATATCCTGGGCGGCACGATCTTTCGCGAACCTATCGTCATTTCCAACGTGCCGCGGCTGATCCCGGGCTGGACCGATCCGATCGTGGTCGGCCGCCACGCATTCGGCGACCAGTACCGCGCCACCGACACGCTGATCCCCGGCGCCGGCAAGCTGCGGCTGGTGTTCGACGGGGCCGACGGCAAGTCGATCGATCTGGAGGTCTACGAGTTCAAGGAGGCCGGCGTCGCCATGGCGATGTACAACCTCGACGATTCGATCCGCGATTTCGCGCGCGCCAGCTTCAACTACGGGATTGATCGCGGCTGGCCGGTGTACCTCAGCACCAAAAACACGATCATGAAAAAGTACGACGGGCGCTTCAAGGACCTGTTCCAGGAAGTGTTCGAAAGTGAAGGCTTCAAGGACAAGTTCGCCGCCGCCAAGATCGAATACCAGCACCGCCTGATCGACGACATGGTCGCCTCCGCGCTGAAGTGGAGCGGCAAGTTCGTGTGGGCGTGCAAGAACTACGATGGCGATGTTCAGTCCGACCAGGTGGCGCAGGGCTTCGGCAGCCTGGGTCTGATGACCAGCGTGCTGATGACGCCCGACGGCAAGACGGTGGAAGCCGAAGCCGCGCACGGCACCGTCACCCGCCATTTCCGTCAGCACCAGGAAGGCAAGGCGACCAGTACCAACCCCATCGCCAGCATTTTCGCCTGGACCCGCGGCCTGATTTACCGCGGCCGGTTCGACAACACTCCGCAAGTGGTGCGCTTTGCTGAAACGCTTGAGAAGGTGTGCATCGATACTGTCGAAAGCGGCAAGATGACCAAGGACCTCGCGCTCCTCATCGGCCCCGACCAGCCCTGGATGACCACCGAAAAGTTCTTCGAAGCGATCGTCGAAAACCTCGAGACGGAAATGGCCGCCTGGGCCTAGGCGGCGAACGGCGACCGCACCCGTTCGCGCCGCACGCCGAGCCCGATGATGCGCCCCGGAATACGCCGCAGCAGCGGATAGCGGTCGAGCAGGCGCACCGGCCAGGGTGCGCGGGTGATCGGGCGGCCTGACAGCACCGCGCCGATCAGGTTGTCCTGCGCCGCCTTCTGTCCGGCCTGGATCATGCGCGTCGGCCACAGGCGGCGTTCGCGGACCTTGGGCAGCAGGGCATCGACCCCCTCCCCCCGCGCCAACGGTGCGGCGAGCAAGTTGGCGGTGGCCACCGCGTCCTGGATGGCGAGGTTGATGCCGATGCCGCCGATCGGGCTCATCGCATGCGCCGCGTCGCCGATCGCCAGCAGGCCGGGCCGGTCCCAGCGGTCGAGCCGGTCGAGCTCGACGGTGAGCAGGTGCAGGTCGGCGTCGCTTTGCGGCCCGCCCGACAGGTCGAGTTCCGGAAACAGCGCCTGCATCTGCTCGCGCAGCCAGCCGAGCCCGCGTGCCTTGACTTCGGCCGCCATACCCTTGGGGATCAGAAACGCGGCCTGCCAATAGCTGCGCCGGTCGATCAGCACAGCCATGCGCCCGGTCTGGATCGCCCCGCGCAGCTTGTCGCCGGGGTTGGCATGCTTGTCGATGCGGAACCACAGCACGTCCATCGGCGCGCCGAGCACGGTCAGCGGCAGCAGATCGAGCTGGCGCACCAGCGAGGCGCGCCCGTCGGTCATCAGCACCAGCTTGGCGGCCCGGCGCTCGCTGCCATTTGCCAGGCGCACACCGGCCACGCGTCCGCCTTGCTCGATCAGGGCGACCGCCTCGGCCTCCATCTCGAGCGCAAAGCCGGGGTACTTGCCCGCCTCCTCGCGCAGGAAATCGAGGAATTCCCATTGCGGCATCATCGCGATGAACGGCGCCGGGGTGTCGAGATGCGACAAGTCGCCGACGGTGTAGTCGATGCCGGCAAAGCGGATCACCGCGCCATCGACCCGGTCATGCGGCCTGTCGAGGAAGCGGCCGAGCAGTCCAAGCTGGTCGAGCACTTCCATGGTCGAGGGGTGGACGGTGTCGCCGCGAAAATCGCGGAAGAAGTCGGCATGTTTTTCAAGCACCCGCACGCTCACCCCGGCGCGGGCGAACAGCAGCGCGGCCATCATCCCCGCCGGCCCGCCGCCAACCACGACCACATCGGCGGTTGCCCCCGTCACGGCCTGTCTGACATAGGTTGCCGATGCACGGTGCCGAACTTTCCCCGACCTTGTCCGATGCCTTGGTCATACTCGGCGCGGCGGGGATCGTCATCCCGGTGTTTGCTCGGTTCCGCATCACGCCGGTGATCGGCTTCATCCTGATCGGCGTGCTGGTCGGCCCCTATGGCCTGGGCCGCATGGTCTATGCCAACGACTGGCTGTTCTACATCACCATCACCGATCCCGAAGGGCTCGAGCCGTTCGCCGAATTCGGCATTATCCTGCTCTTGTTCAGCATCGGGCTGGAGCTGTCGTTCAACCGATTGTGGTCGATGCGGCGGCTGGTGTTCGGGCTCGGCGCACTCGAGCTGGTCATCATTGCCGCGCTGCTGACCGCGTTCCTGACCATGCTCGGCCAGTACTGGACCGGGGCGGTCGGCCTCGGCCTCGCGCTGGCGCTTTCCTCGACCGCGCTGGTGCTACCGATCGCCGGCACCCAGACCGCAGTCGGCCGTGCCGCGCTCGCCATGCTGCTGTTCGAAGACATTGCCATCGTGCCGATCATTTTCACCCTCGGCGCGCTCGCCCCCTACGCCGGCAGTGAGGGGATGGACGGATTGTTCGGCACGCTGTGGATCGGGGCGCTGCTGGTGGCGGGAATGCTGGTGGTCGGCCGCTTCGCGCTGCCCAAGCTGTTCGAGCAGGCGGCGCGCACCAAGAGCCCCGAGCTGTTCTTGGCCGCCTCGCTGTTGGTGGTGATCGGCGCCAGCCTGGCCACCTCGTTCGCCGGCCTGTCGCCGATCGTCGGCGCGCTCGTCGCCGGGCTGCTGATCGCCGAGACCGAATACCATTCCGAAGTCGAAGGCATCATGGAACCGTTCAAAGGCCTGGCGCTCGGCGTGTTCCTGATCACCGTGGGCATGGGTATCGACCTGCTGACGATCTGGGACAACCTCGGGCCGATTGCGCTGGCGGTGGTGACGGTCCTGGTGCTCAAGGCGCTGGTCACCGGGATATTGCTGCGGATGATGGGGGCGCGGCGCGGGATCGCGATTGAAACCGGTATCCTGATGGCCAGCCCTTCGGAAACCACGCTGATCGTGCTGGCCGCGGCCACCACCGCGCTGCTGATCCAGCCCGGCACCGCGCAGTTCTGGCAGACGGTGACCGCGATTGGGCTGACCGTCACCCCGCTCCTGGCCAAGCTTGGTGCGATGCTTGCGCGCCAGGTGGAACCGACTATCGAGAACAGCGCCGCGGGCGGCGAAACCGGCGAAGCGCCGGCGATCATCGTCGGCTGCGGACGGGTCGGCCGGCTGGTGGCGCAGATGCTGACGCGACATGGCCAGCCCTATATTGCGATCGATTCCGATTCCGAAGCCGTCGCCCGGTGCAAGCGCGAAGGTTACCGCGCGGTGTTCGCCAATGCGGCGCGGCGCGATGTTCTCGATCGGCTCGGGGTGGCCAAGGCGCCGGCGGTGATCCTGACGATGGACGAGCCGGTGCTGGCGCAGCGCATCACCCGCACCTTGCGCGCCGCCTATCCGGACCTGCCGATCATCGCCCGCGCGCGCGATTCCGCCCATGCCGCCGCGCTCTATCGCGCCGGGGCGAGCACCGCGGTGCCCGAAACGCTCGAAGCCTCGCTGCAATTGTCCGAAGCGGTGCTGGTCGATCTCGGCGTGCCGATGGGCCCGGTGATCGCCTCGATCCACGAGAAGCGCGACGAGTTCCGCGACCGCATCCGTGAAGGCGGCGCGCTCGACTACAAGCCTAAGCTGCGCACCAGCATGGCGGAACGCTGAGGACCGATCCGCGCGGTCGGCCGTTGTCCCCGCGAAGGAGACGACCAGTGCACAAGCAACCCGACGATCCCGCCAAGCTGAAGCCGGAACAGGAAACCGGTGAGGAATTCGGCTCGATCAAAAAGGCCCAGCGGTCCGAAAACCAGCCCGACGGCCGCAGCGACACCGCGCGCGGGGCCGAGACGGAACTGCGCAACGCCGCCGGCAAGCGCGGCTAGGGCGCGACGGTTTCCCCAGCAAGCACGGCCCTGATGGCAGCCAGCGCCTTGCCGGCCTGGGCTCCATCAGGTCCGCCGCCCTGCGCCATGTCGGGCCGACCGCCGCCGCCCTGACCGCCGAGCGCAGCCACCGCGGCGCGGACCAGGTCGACTGCGCTGATGCGCGCCGTCAGGTCGTCGGTCACCGCCGCGGCCACGGACGCGCGCCCGTCGTTGACCGCTACGATCGCGGCCACGCCCGAGCTCAGCCGCTCCTTGGCCTCATCGAGCAGACCGCGCAGATCCTTAGGGTTGAGGCCTTCGAGCACCTGCCCGGAGAATTTGATTCCCGAGACGTCTTCATCGGCTGATGTCGCCGCCGCGCCGCCGCCACCGCTCAGCGCGAGCTGCTTCTTCGCGTCGGCCAGCTCGCGTTCGAGCCGCTTGCGTTCCTCGACCAAGGCGGCGACGCGCGCGCCGACATCCTCGGGCGCAGTCTTGAGCGAGGCGGCGAGCGCCTTCAGTGCCTCTTCGCGCCCGACTACCCACTGCCGCGCCGCTTCGCCGGTCAGCGCTTCGATTCGCCGCACGCCCGAGCTGACCGCGCTTTCGGAGACGATCCGGAACAGCCCGATGTCGCCGGTGGCGCGGACATGGGTGCCGCCGCACAGCTCGACCGAATAGCGGCCGGCGTCGCGGTCGCTGCCCATCGACAGCACCCGCACCTCATCACCATATTTTTCGCCGAACAGCGCCATCGCGCCTGCGGCAATCGCCTCGTCAGGGCTCATCAACCGGGTCGAAACCTCTTCGTTATGACGAATTTCAGCGTTCACGTCGGCTTCCACCGCGGCGATTTCGTCAGATGTCAGCGGCTTGGGATGCGAAAAGTCGAAGCGGAAGCGATCCTCCGCCACCAGCGAGCCCTTCTGCGTGACATGCGCGCCGAGCCGGTGGCGCAGCGCGGCGTGGAGCAAGTGGGTGGCCGAATGGTTCGCGCGGATGCGATCGCGCCGGCCCGCATCGATCGCCATGTGCACGGTATCGCCGACCGCAATCGCGCCGCTTTGCACCGTGCCGTGATGCGCGTGCAAGCGGCCGAGCGGTTTGGCGGTATCGGTCACCGCCAGGCTCAGCCCGCCACCGCCGGTGATCGTGCCGGTGTCGCCCATCTGCCCGCCGCTTTCGCCGTAGAACGGGGTCTGGTTGGTCAGCACCGTGACGTCGCTGCCCGCCTCGGCACGCTCCACCTCGGCGCCCTTCACCACCAGCGCCACCACCTGGCCGTCGCCCGCGGTCGCGGCATAGCCAGTGAACTCTGTCGCCCCCTCGCGTTCGGCAATGTCGAACCACAGTTCGCCCTCGGCCGCTTGGCCCGATCCCTTCCACGCCGCCCGGGCCGCCGCCTTCTGCTGCGCCATCGCCGCGTCGAACCCGGCGCGATCGACGCCGATGCCGCGCGCGCGCAGCGCGTCTTCGGTCAGGTCATAGGGAAATCCGAATGTGTCATAGAGTTTGAAGGCTGTTTCACCGGGCAATTCATCGCCGTTGCCCAGGCTGCCGGTGGCATCGTCGAGCAGCCTCAGGCCATTGGCGAGTGTCTGGCGGAAACGCGTCTCCTCGCGCTCGAGCACCTCACCGATCAGCGCCTGGGCGCGGCCGAGCTCGGGGAAGGCCTGGCCCATTTCGCCGACCAGCGTCGGCACCAGCCGGTGCATCAGCGGCTCCTTCGCGCCGAGCAGATGGGCATGGCGCATCGCCCGGCGCATGATCCGCCGCAGCACATAGCCGCGCCCTTCGTTGGCCGGCAGCACGCCATCGGCGATGAGGAAGCTGGTCGAACGCAAGTGATCGGCGATGATCTTGTGGCTGGCTTCGTCAAAGCCGGTGCCGGTCAGTTCGGCCGACACGTTGCGTAGCGATTTGAGCGTGGTGGTGTCGAAAACAGTGTGCACGCCCTGGAGCACGGTCGAAACGCGTTCCAGGCCCATGCCGGTATCGATTGACGGGCGCGGCAGATCGCGGACGATCGTCCCGGCCTGCTGCTCGTACTGCATGAACACAAGGTTCCATACCTCGATGAAGCGGTCACCGTCCTCGTCGGGCGATCCGGGCGGGCCGCCGGCGATCGACGGGCCGTGGTCGAAGAAGATTTCCGAACACGGTCCGCACGGCCCGTCGTCGCCCATCGACCAGAAGTTGTCCTTGGTGGCGATGCGGATCAGCCGTTCGTCGGGTAGCCCGGCGATCTTTTTCCACAGCTCGTACGCCTCGTCGTCGGTGTAATAAACGGTGGCGGTGAGGCGGTCGGGCGACAGGCCCCATTCGCGCGTCAGCAGCGTCCAGGCCAGCTCGATCGCCTGGGCCTTGAAATAGTCCCCGAACGAGAAGTTGCCCATCATCTCGAAGAAGGTCAGGTGCCGCGCGGTATAGCCGACGTTGTCGAGGTCGTTGTGCTTGCCGCCGGCGCGGACGCACTTCTGGCTGGTTGCGGCGCGCGGTGCGGGCGGCGCTTCGAGCCCGGTGAACACGTTCTTGAACGGCACCATCCCGGCGTTGACGAACATCAGCGTCGGATCGTTGTAGGGAACCAGCGGGGCCGAGGGCAGCACGGCGTGGTCGTTGCCGCCGAAATAGTCGAGGAACGCGCGGCGAATGTCGTTGGTCGATTGCATGGCCGCGACTTAAGGGCGGCGCGCGCGAGCGGCAAGCCGTTTACTCGGCGCGATGGGCCGGATCCGGGACGATCACCCTGAGCGCTTGTGGCGCGATCTCGAACCGCAGCGGCAGCGGCAGCGTCATGACTTCACCGTCGAATGCCACCTCGATCGGACCACTGCCTTCGACCGTCACGGTGCGTGCGCAGGCCAGTTCGGCGAAATCACGCTCAGGATCGGCGCGGCCGACCAGGGTGCGCAGCGCAAAGGCAAGTAGCGCCAGTGGCCGCTTCGGTTCGACGGCATAAAGCGAGAGCTGGCCGTCGCCGAGGCTGTCCCGCTCGCCGACCCGCCCGCTTTCGAGCGAATAGCGATTGTTGCCGATGAACAGCAGCGGAGTGATGAGCTCGCGCGGCGCACCGTCGATGACCAGACGCAACGGCCGGGCGCGCGGATGGCGCAGAACATGCCAGGCGGCCGGGATCGTACCGAGCCACTTGGGTCCGGCGTGCCGGTCGCGCTCGCGCACCAGGCGAGTGTAAAGCCCGATCGAGGCGTTGTTGACGAACACCCGCTCACCGCAACGGCCCAGGTCTATGCGCGCGGCGCGGCCATGCGCTGTCACCTTGGCCGCCTGAGCCAAATCGAGCGGGATCGCCAGTTGGCGGGCGAGGTGATTGCGCGTGCCGAGCGGCAGGATGGCCAGCGCTGTGTCGGTCCCGGCCAGCGCGCCTGCGGCCCCCGCCAGCGTGCCATCGCCGCCGCCCACGGCAACCACCGGGGCAGCAATGCCGGCCACCGCCTGGGCGCAGCCATCCCCCTCGCACAAGATGAGGTCGATGGCCTGCCCAGCCCTGGCGAACGCTTCGCGTAGCGCCGGCTCGAGCCTTTGGCCTAGCGCGCCGGCGGTCCCGCCGGTCCGGTTGACTATCACCGGCAGCGCCGCGGCGGTCACCGCTTGCGGCCGGTGACGATCCAACTCGCTGCCCGCAACGCGACGAGACCGCCATGCAAATTGCGTTCGGCCAGCTCGCGAAGGCGGGCGATGAACCGCTCGCGCTGGTCGAACGTCAACTCGCGCGCGGTGCGCGCCACTGGGCCGATGGCGCTGAAATACTCGACCGCATCGGCGACGGGGTCCTCTCCCCCACCGGCGACCATTGCGAAATCGAACGGCTCGAAGGCGAGCCCGGTCCAGCCGGCGCGGCGCAGGATACCCGCCACCCGGCCTTGGTCGGCGAAGGCGAACGGGCCGGGTGCGTCGGGCCGCGGCGCCGGCTCGACTTGCGGCAGGAGCCGCGCCGCCTCAGTGAAGAACGGGTTCTCGCTGCGATCGCGAAAGCAGGAGAACAACAGACCGGCACCCGGCGCAGCGATCCGGGCGAGATGCTCGAACGCATCGTCGGGCTCGGCAAAGAACATCACCCCGTGGCGCGAAACGATGAGCTCGGGCGCGGCGCCGCCAGCCGGGTTCCATTCCGCCGCGTCGGCCAGCTCGAACCGGGCGTTGTCGAGGTGCGCGCCGCGGTCGTGAGCGGCGGCGATTAGATCGGGCGAGATGTCGACCCCGGTAACCGCGACGCCCGGCCGGCCACGCGCCAGCGCCAGCGACAGTTCGCCGGCGCCGCAGCCGACGTCGAGCACGTCGTCGAAGGCAAATTCGCGGCTGCGCTTGAGCAGGTGTTCGGTCAACGGCCCGAAGCTGCGGTCGGTTCGCCGCCAGTGTGTGGCCCAGCTCGCGCCGACCGGACCCTGCCATTCGTTCGCGTCGGTCATGGTCGCGAAAGTAGTGCACCTTTGCCCGGCGTCAAACGGAAGAAGCCGGCGCGGTCCCCGTGGGGCGTCCGCGCCGGCTCCGGTTCCAAAAGCGTATCCCGGCGTGCCGTGGGCCGGGAGACTGCTTCTTGAGGATCAGTCGTCGGCGTCCGCGTCCGGACCCGCCATCATCTCCTCGGCGACCTGGTCGGTGCGGCCGCGGATGGCGGCTTCGAGCTTGTCGCAAACTTCGGAATTGTCCTTGAGGTACTGCTTGGAGTTCTCACGACCCTGGCCGATGCGGATCGAATCGTAGCTGAACCACGAGCCGGACTTTTCGACCAAGCCGGCCTTGACCCCGAGATCGAGGATTTCGCCGATCTTGGAGATGCCTTCACCGTACATGATGTCGAATTCGACCTGCTTGAACGGCGGCGCGACCTTGTTCTTGACGACTTTGACGCGGGTGGTGTTGCCGATGATCTCGTCGCGTTCCTTGATCTGGCCGGTGCGGCGGATGTCGAGCCGGACGCTGGCGTAGAATTTGAGCGCGTTGCCGCCAGTGGTGGTTTCCGGATTGCCGTACATCACCCCGATCTTCATCCGCAGCTGGTTGATGAAGATCACCATGCAGCGCGAGCGGCTGATCGAACCGGTCAACTTGCGCAGCGACTGGCTCATCAGCCGAGCCTGCAGGCCGACGTGGCTGTCACCCATTTCGCCTTCGATTTCGGCCCGCGGCACCAGCGCGGCGACCGAATCGATCACCAGCACGTCGATCGCGTTCGAGCGCACCAGCGTATCGACGATTTCGAGCGCCTGTTCGCCGGTATCGGGCTGCGACACGATCAACTCGTCGATATCGACGCCGAGCTTCTTGGCATAGACCGGATCGAGCGCGTGTTCGGCGTCGACGAACGCGGCGGTGCCGCCGATCTTCTGCGCTTCGGCGATGCAATGCAGCGCCAGGGTGGTCTTCCCCGAGCTTTCCGGCCCGTAGATTTCGATCACGCGGCCGCGCGGCAGCCCGCCGACCCCGAGCGCGATGTCGAGCCCGAGCGAGCCGGTCGAAACCGCTTCGACCTGCATCGTTTCCTTCTGGCCGAGCTTCATCGCCGAGCCCTTGCCGAACGCGCGGTCGATCTGCGCGAGCGCGGCTTCGAGCGCCTTCTGACGGTCCACGTTGGATTCCTTTTCCACCAGCTTCAATTCAGCCGCCATGACATGCGCTCCATCGGTTGCCTAGGGTTGCACCATAATTGCCTGTTGGAGGCGCATGTATCCTGTTTGTTCTTGTGGAACAAGAGTGGAACAAAGATTTTTCTGGAATTGCCCGTGCTATTGCGATCCACGGGGTGGGAGGACCATCGTTTGAACCGCATTCTTACCTTCCTACGCCGCTGGTGGCGTGCGCATGCTTACGGCGTGCGCTTCCGTGGCATGGCGCGAACCCGGCTTCCCGGGGCGATCACCTTCGGCGGGCGACCATGCCACCTCGATCTGCCCGACGAGCCGATCCTGGTGGCCGACTTCGTCAATGTCGTGCTTGATGACGATTACGGCCTGCGGGCGCTGTCCCATCCCCCGCGCACAATCGTCGATGTCGGCGGCAACGTTGGCCTGTTTGCGCTTCTGGCCCGCGAGCGGTTTCCGGCCGCAATGATCCACGTTTACGAGCCGTCGCCGCGCACCGCGGCCTTTGCTCGCACCAACACGATGGCTCCCGAAACCACCGTTTTCGTCGAAGGCGTGGCGGCCGAAAGCGGCTCTGCAGATATGGTCGAGCTCGGCTCGACCAACCTCGCGCGCACCGAGAAATCCGCGACCGGCGCCATTGCCCTGACCAGCTTCGCGCACGTGCTGGAAAGGATCGGCGGGCGTATCGACCTGCTCAAAGTCGATTGCGAGGGTGCCGAGTGGGATTTCATGCGCGGTGCAGACCTGTTTCGCGGCGTTGGCGCGATTCGCATGGAGTATCACCTGGTCGACGGCCGCACCCTCGACGATCTCGATGCTCTGGCGGCCGGGATCGGCTTTAGGGTCGACCAGCTGATGCCCAACCAGGGCTTCGGCATCGCCTGGCTCGAACGCGCCTGAGCGGTCAGGCAAGGCTGGCGCGCACGATCTTGCCCCGCCCGTAATCGCACAACCACAGCCCGTCCCGTTCGTCGGGGATGGCCTTGAGCAGGACCGACTTGCGCGATGGTCCGGCAAAGAGCGTGATCGACCCGTCGGGGGCGAGCCGCATCAGCTTGCGATCACTTTCGACGGCACCGTCGAGCGTTCCCCACACCGAACCGTCGCCGGTCACCGCGAGAGTGATGGGCATGGCGGGCACGGCAAAGTCGGTCAGCGCCTGCCCGTCGAACCGGCACAACTTTTGCCGGCCTTCGTCGAGGAACCACACCTCGCCCGATCGCCCGTCGACCAAGGCGAAGGCGTTGGCGCCGTCCGGCAGTTCGACTAGCCCGCCAAGTTCGCCGTCGTACCCCCACTGCGCGAGGTAACGACTGGACAGGCACAGCAGGTGGTCGTCGCGCGCCACCAGACCGTGCGGTTGGATACCCGAATACACAGCCGCTGCCCCGTCTGCTGCAACCGCGACGATCTGGCGCGTGCGGCTCGAACAGAACCACATCCGCCCGTCGGCGCCGGCACAGCCGGAGAGTGGCGAAAACCGCTTGGGCAGGTCGATCCAAGGCTCGAGATAGGTTCCATCCGGCGCGATCCGGCCAATCCGGTTCAGGGCCGTGTCGCCGAACCAGATCGTGCCGTCGGCCGCGGCGACCAGTTCGATCGCCAGCCCTGCGTCCCGCGGAAAGAAGCGCCGCGTTCCGTCGGCGCGGATGTAGCCGATTGTCGAGGGATCGCAGCTGAACCAGGTGTTGCCGCGCAAATCGCGCGCCAGCCCCTGCGGCTGCGCGTCGGGGGCCAGATGAAAAGTTTCGAAGTTGAGCGTCCCGGTTTCGACGGGCACCGATACCGGCATCGCCGCGCCCTTGGTGTTGTTCGACCGGATCGGCACCGGGCCTTCGTATCTGGCCTCGAGCACGGGCACATCGTCGTCCGCCAGGCCGCGCTTGCGCACCAGCGGGAAGAAGAACCCGTGTGGATCGTCGGCGCAGACCCGGCTGTCGCCCCAGGCGATCAGGCCCAGCAGCGCGTTCTCTTCCGACACCACCGCCGATCCCGAATCGCCCGGGCAGGTAAAACCCCGCGAGGTGCGATACATGCCGCGATAGTAATGCCCGGTGTCCGAGGGAAAGCTGACGATTGCCTCGACCGTGCCGGCGGTGAGCCCGGTGGTGATCCCATATTTCAGAATTCCTTCGCCCAGGTTGGGCATGCGGACATCGAGGTAGCCGTCGTCGGTACAGCGCAACCAACCGATGCCGCGGATTTGCTGCGGCTTGACCGATCCCCAATCGAGCGCTTCGGCAAACGCCAGGTCGGCGTTGCAGCGCAGCGGCAGGACATGCGACAAACGGGCGGTTTCGTTCGAGGGTTCCTGGATCCACACCGGCTCGCCAATCTTGGCCCGATCGCTGCGGGCCAGGACGTGGTTGTTGCTGATCAGGCCGCGGGTGACGTCGAATACGACGTTGCACTGGCCAGATTGCTCGAACACCATGTGGTTTGAAAAGAACCCAAGCGTGCCCTGGTAGGCTTCGCCGGAATTATGGCATCGGTCGCCACCCATATACGGCGGTCCGGCGCCGACGAAATCGGGGTCGAAAGGCGCCGCGAAATCCACCGGGCGATGGCCAAGACGCTCGTAGACAGGGACTCGTGCAATGGTGCCGTCATCCCGTTCCAACGGGATCTGGTCGAGCGTGACGCGGCGGGCGGCCGATTCTTCGGTGAACAGGACGTTGATTTCGTCATCGACGGTCAGTTCGACCGCGGCGAAATCAGCCCGCTCGCCCACCAGAGCGACGATGTCGTCGAGCGCGCGCAGCGAAACCTGTCGTGAAAATGCCAAACCGACCTCCCCTTTGCCAGCGCACAAAATGGCGAAAAGCGAGCAACTTGCAAGCCGCAGGCAGCCCGGTTCGGGCCAAGGTCAGGATTGTGATCGCGCCGACCAGGTCACCGTGCGCCGTCCGTTGCCGGGCACCGTCACTTCGACGATCCGTTCGCCATCCTTGACCCGCGTGCCGGGCAGTCCGCGAACCTGCCAGTCGCCCGGTGCGCCGAGCGCAATGCGCACTGTGACGGAGTCGGGGTTGGCATTGCTCAGCGTCATGCGCATCGCCAGCGTCGCGGGCAGGCCTTTTACGGGGTCGGGCTGGGTCACCCGCTCGCAGCGGCCGAACACCTGGTGGCTGGTGGCCAGCGTCCATTCGATGTCCTGCCCTTCGGCGTAGTCGCGGATGCGCTGTTCGGCGACGAGCTGCTCGCCCCAGGCGCTCGGCTCGTACACGGTCAGTCCG
>JANOAH010000149.1:0-7399 GCA_031411075.1 Erythrobacteraceae bacterium | reverse complement strand
TTCTCAACAATCACATGCAGTTGCAGTCGATCATCACCGTCGCGCCCGATGGCCGCACCGCCACCGCGCGCTGGCAGGGGATGGTGATGCTGGCGCAGCCCGGCGCCAACGGCGTGTGGGGCGTCGGCCAGTACGAGAACGGTTACGTCAAGGAGCGCGGGGTGTGGAAGATCAGCCGGCTGCACTTCTACGTTCAGGCCGAGGCCGATTACGATCTCGGCTTCGCCCGCGGACCGATGCGGATGGAGGGGCCGAGCGCGCTGTTCCCGCCCGACCGGCCGCCGACCGAGGCCTATCGCACCTTTCCGCAGGGCTACACGCCTCCGTTCAGCTTCGTCCATCCGGTGACCGGGCAGCCGATCCCGGTGACCCAGCCGGCCGACAATGTGGCAAGGCCGCAGCCATGATCCGCCCGCTGCTTATTGCCGCGCTGCTGACCAGTGCCGCCCCCGCCGTCGCGCAATCGACCGAGGCTGAGCTCGACCAGCTCGACGCCCGCATCACCCGGCTCGAAAGCATGAACGCGGTCGAGCGGCTGCAGAAGACCTATGGCTACTTCGTCGACGAGAGCCAGTGGACCCGCCTGTCCGAACTGTTCACCGAAGACGCCACGCTCGAGATCGGCGGCAAGGGGCTGTTCCTCGGCCGGCGCCAGGTCTTGAACTATATGCAGACCGCGTTCGGGGCCGATGGGGTCAAGGACAATGTGCTCGCGCAGCACATGCAGTTCCAGCCGATCGTCGACATCTCGGCCGATGGCCGCACCGCCTGGGTGCGCAGCCGCGCCTTCGTGATGAGCAATGCCGGCTGGGGCCTGCCGCTCTACGAAAACGAATACCGCCGCGGCGATGACGGGATCTGGCGGATCAGCCGCCTCAGCGGCCCGTTCACCATGTACACCAGCTGGGAAGGGTGGGGCAGGAACGCGCTCAACAACACGTGGCCCGACAAGTTCGAGCCGCCGCCCGACCTGCCGCCGACCACGGTTTATCTGACCTATCCGGCCTATTACATCGTCCCGTTCCACTATCCGAACCCGGTGACGGGCCATGCGTTTGCGCCCGACACGGCCCCGGCCGGCGCCTATTTCCGGCCCCCCGGTACGCCCGAACAGGCGCAATCGCTGACCGTGGGGCGGCTGGCCGACGGCACCCAGCCGATTGCCGAACCGCCGAGGGACTGATGCTGCTTCGCGTTTTGTCCGCCGCGCTCGTCTTGGCGCTCGCCGCATGCACCGCCGCGCCGCCGCCGCGGCAAGTCGGCCTGGCGGTGATCGACGACCTCGCGGCTCCGCAAGCCGGCGACTGGCCGAGCGACGGGCGCGACTACTCTGCGCAGCGCTACAGTCCGCTGGCGCAGATCGACGCCGGCAACGTCGGTCAGCTCGGCCTCGCCTGGTTCGACGATCTCGACACTTATCGCGGTGTCGAGGCGACGCCGATCTATGCCGACGGGGTTCTGTACAACATCCTGCCGTTCAACGTGACGATCGCCTACGACGCGGCTACCGGGCGGCGGCTGTGGACCTACAACCCCGAGGTGCCGCGCGAAAACGCCCGCTATGCCTGCTGCGAGCCGGTGGCGCGCGGCCTCGCCATGCACGGCGACAAGGTGATCATCGCCACGCTCGACGGGCGGCTGATCGCGCTCGACAAGGCCAGTGGCCGGCCGGTCTGGACCACCCGCACCTTCGAGCGCGACTTCCCCTATTCGATCACCGGCGCGCCGCGGGTGTTCGGCGACAAGGTCGTGGTCGGCCAGTCGGGCGGCGATTTCGGGGTGCGCGGGTTCGTCGCCGCCTACAGCGCCCAGACCGGCGAGCAGCTGTGGAAGTTCTTCCTCACGCCGAACGATCCGGCGCAGGGGCCGGACGGGGAAGTGTCGGACGCGGTCATGCCGTGGGTGCGGCGGACCTGGTCCGAAGACGGGCTGTGGAAGCAGCTCGGCGGTGGGGCCAATCCATGGGATTCGATCGCCTACGATCCGGCGCTCGACCTGGTCTATGTCGGCACCGGCAACGCCAGCCCGCACTCGCGCTTCTATCGCTCGAACAATCAAGGCGACAACCTGTTCGTCTGCTCGATCGTCGCGCTGAAGGGCGCGACCGGCGAATACGTCTGGCATTACCAGATGAACCCGGGCGAAGAGTGGGACTGGACCTGCACCAGCTCGATCGTGACCGCCGATCTCAGCATCGACGGGCGGCAGCGCCAGGTGCTGATGCAGGCCCCAAAAAATGGGTTCTTCTACGTGCTCGATCGCCGCACCGGCGAATTCATCAGCGCCAAGAACCACGTGATGCAGAACTGGAACGAAGGGTTCGAGGTGAACGGGCGGCCGATCACCAGCGCGGCGGTGCGCTATGACACCGATCCGGTGCTGGTGATGCCGGGGCCGGGCGGGGCGCATAACTGGTTCCCGATGGCCTATAGCCCGCGCACCGGACTCGCCTATTTCCCCGCCTACCAGTCGGGCTTCGTCTATGCGCGCGCGCCCAACTGGACGCCGCAGCCGATGCGCTCGAACAGCGGCTGGGGCGGGTTCGGGCCGGACATGGCGGCGCGGCGCGCGCCGTTGCAGGCGCAGGCTAACGCGATCGAGAAAGCCTGGCTGACCGCGTGGGATCCCGTGCGCCAGCAAGTCGCCTGGCAAGTCGAGATGCCGCGCCACGGCAACGGCGGGGTGCTCGTCACCGGCAGCGACCTGGTGTTCGAAGGGACCACCCGGCAGACCTTCAGCGCCTTCGACGCGCGCACCGGGCGGCAGCTATGGTCGTTCCCGACACAGAGCGCGCCGGTCGCCGGACCGATAACCTACACGCTCGACGGGGTGCAGTACGTCGCGATCAACGCCGGCTGGGGCGGGGGCGCGGCGCAGATCGAGCAATCGGCCGGCACCGAACTGCCGCGGGCCAAGGCGCGGCTTTTGGTGTTCCGCCTCGGCGCCACCGCGCAACTGCCGCCGCTTGCCGCGACCGCCGCGATCCCGCCGCCGCCGCCGCTCCGGGCCAGCGAGGCGACCGTGGCGCGCGGCGCGCAGCTGTTCGCGCAGACCTGTGCGGTGTGCCACGGCCAGCGCGCGATCGGCGGGGTCAAGGACTTGCGCCACATGACCGCCGAAACCCACGCCCGCTTCAACGACATCGTACTGCGCGGCGCGTACCTCGAAAAAGGCATGGCGAGCTTCGCCGACCTGATCAGCCAGGACGATGCCGACGCCATCCACGCCTATCTGATCGCCCGCGCCAACGAGGACTGGGGCCGCAGCGACTAACCGGCTGGGGGCAGTCCGGCGTCGAGCCGGGTGGTGAGCAATCCGAGCACCGCGTTGAGCTCGTCGATCTCCTCGGCCGGCAGGCCATCGATCAGCCGGTCGCGCAGTTCGTCGGCGATGTCGAAGATCTGTTCGAGCACCACTTCGCCGCGCGGCGTCACGCGCAGCTTCTTGCTGCGCCGGTCGCCCGGATCGGCCAGCCGTTCGACCAGCCCGTCGGCCTCGAGCGTGTCGATCATCCGGGTCATGGTCGGCCCTTCGATGCGCAGCCGCTTGGCGATGTCGATCTGGGCGCTGAGCGGCGGCGAATTGAGAATCGCGCCCAGCGCCTCCATCCGCGCCGCGCTCTGCCCGATCAACCGCAGCCGCTCGTCGAGCAAGGCGCGCCATTTGCGCGCCACGATCACCAAGTTGATCGTCAGCCTGATCCGCGGCGTGGTGCCGCCGGCGCGATAGATCGCGAAGTTCGAGGCTTCGGGCACCTCGGCCGGGTCAAGGTGGGAGGCCGTGCTCATTGGTGCCGAGAAAGCTGGCGCCGGCGGCGAATGTCAACCCGCCCTGCGGCTTTGCACCCGCCGCGCGCCTGCGCTATACGCGATTGCCTGCGTCCGGGAGGGTGCCGGGCGGCGAGGCGATTTTCGCCAGCGGAGGATCAAGCATGGCCTATCGGGTCGACATCAACGGCGAGTCGCGCGAGCTCGACGTACCGGGTGAAATGCCGCTGCTGTGGGCGCTGAGGAACGAGCTCGGCATGGTCGGCACCAAGTTCGGCTGCGGCGTGGCGCTGTGCGGCGCCTGCACCGTCCATGTCGACGGGGTCGCGGCGCGCTCGTGCTCGGTGCCGGTGGCCTCGCTCGCCGGCAAAAAGGTGACCACGATCGAAGCGCTGGCCGAAAGCCCGATCGGCCGCGCGCTGCAGCAGGCCTGGGTCGATCAGGACGTGATGCAGTGCGGCTATTGCCAGGCCGGGCAGCTGATGAACGCCAGCGCGCTGCTGGCCCGCAATCCCAAACCCAGCGCCGAACAGATCGACAGCGCGATGGCCGGCAATATCTGCCGCTGCGCCTGCTACACCCGCATTCGCGAAGCGATCGCGCTTGCCGCCGAAAAGGGCCCGGTCAATGCTTGAGCAAACGATCCTTTCGCGCCGCACCCTGATCAAGGCCAGCGTGCTGGCCGGTGGCGGGCTGGTGCTCACCGCCGCGATGCCGATGGTCGCGCAGGCCGCGGTTGGCGTGGACGCCACGCCGGGCGTGCTCAACGCCTTCGTCACCGTCCATCCTGACAACACGGTCACCATCGTCGGCAAGAACCCCGAGATCGGCCAGGGCATCAAGACCATGCTGCCGATGTTGATCGCCGACGAGATGGACCTGGCGTGGGACCAGGTCCGCATCGTCCAGGGCGATGCCGACGCGCGCAAGTATGGCCCGCAGATCGCCGGCGGCAGCTTCGCCACGCCGATGAACTGGATGCCGATGCGCCAGGTCGGCGCCGCCGCGCGGGCGATGATGCTCAGTGCCGCCGCCGCGAAATGGGGCGTGCCTGTCGCTGGCCTACGGACCGATGCGGGCAAAGTGATCGAAACCGCCTCGGGCCGCTCGGCGACTTATGGCGAACTCGCCACTGCCGCCGCCGCTTTGACGCCGCCCGATCCGGCCACGCTCACGCTCAAGAGCCCGGCCGATTTCAACATCATCGGCCAGGCGATCCCGGGCATCGATTCGCCCAGGATCGTGCGGGGTGAACCGATCTTCGGGGTCGATACCCAGCTGCCCGGCATGGTCTATGCCGCCTACGAACGCTCGCCGGTGTTCGGCGCCACGCTGACCTCGGCCAATCTCGACGCGGCCAAGGCCGCGCCGGGCGTGCGCGATGCGTTCGTGCTCGAAGGCAAGGGCGGGGCCGACCAGCTGGTGCCCGGGGTCGCGATCATCGCCGACAACTGGTGGCTGGCCAACAAGGCGCGCGAAAAGCTGGCGATCGAATGGAACAACGGCGAATGGGCCGGCCATTCGAGCCAAGGCTATACCGCTGCCGCTGCCGCCGCCTGGGCCAAGGGTGAGCCCGAGGAAGACATCGTCAAGACGGGTGACGTCGCCGCCGCGTTCGCATCCGCCGCCAAAACGGTGGAGGCCGAATACGCCTATCCGTTTCTCGCCCACGCGGCGATGGAGCCGATGAACTGCACCGCGCTGATGCACGAAAACGGCACGCTCGAGATGTGGGCGCCGACGCAGAACCCGCAGCCGGGCCTGATGGGCGTGGCGCAGATGCTCGGCCTCGCGCCCGACAAGGTCACTCTGCACATCACCCGCATGGGTGGCGGCTTCGGCCGCCGGCTGACCAACGACTTCATGCACCAGTCCGCCGCGATCGCCGCCAAGATGCCCGGCACCCCGGTGCAGCTGATCTGGAGCCGCGAGGACGATCTGCGCAGCGACTTTTATCGCCCCGCCGGCTTCCACAAGCTGCGCGCCGCGATCGACGCGCAAGGCAAGCTGACCGGGTTCGACGATCACTTCGTCACCTTCGCGCTGCCGCAAGGTGCGTTCAACCCGGCGGCGATGGCGCCCGATATTTTCCCCGCCAAGTTCGTGCCCAACCTGCGCTATGCCCAGACCAAGCTCGACACCCGGGTGCCGATGGGCGCCTTGCGCGCGCCGTCGTCGAACGCGCTCGCTTATGTCATGCAGAGCTTCCTCGACGAAGTGGCGCACGAAACCGGCACCGATCTGCCGCACCTGCTGCTGGCGCTGATCGACGGGCACGAGAAGGAACCCGACCAGCGCGGCGGCTTTACCGGATTCACCGCCGGGTTCGATCCGGGCCGCATGCGCGGCGTGATCGAAAAGGCCATGGCGATGGGCCATTGGTCGACCCCGGCCGGTGAAGGGCGGGCCAAGGGTTTCGGGTTCTATTTCAGCCACCAGGGCTATTTCGCCGAGGTAGTCGAAGCCAGCCTCAGCGCGCGCAAACAGGTCCAGGTCCACCAGGTGTGGTGCGCGGGCGATGTCGGCAGCACCATCATCAATCCGTTCGGCGCGCTGAATCAGGTCGAAGGCGCGATCATCGACGGGCTCGGCCAGGCCACCGCGCTGGCGGTGGAGATCGAAGGCGGCCGGGTGACGAATTCGAACTTCCACCAATACACGCTGCCGCGGATCGCTTTCACGCCCAAGATCGAGGTCGAGTTCATCAAGAGCGACAACCCGCCCACAGGCCTCGGCGAACCGGCGCTGCCACCGGTAATCCCGGCCCTGACCAACGCGCTGTTCGCGCTCACCGGCAAGCGGGTGCGCAAGCTGCCGATCGATACCGCGCTGTTTGCGTAACCCTTTGATCCTCCCCGCGAGCAAAGCTCATGGGGAGGTTGCGCCGGCCGCCACCTCACCATCGCTTCGCGACGGGGAGGATTGTCGAGCCTGTGAAAGGCGGTTGTGGCCTTCGTTTAAAACCGGGCTATGACGCTGCGAAACACAGCAGTGGAGGAACGCATGATCGTCAAGGGACTGGCGTTGAGCGGGGTAGCGGCAGCGGCGCTGATGGCGACGCCGGCGATGGCGGCCGAATGCGGCGACCTTGCGGGCCTCGCGCTCGACCATGGCCGGGTCACCGCCGCCGAGGTGGTCGCGGCCGGCGCGTTCCAGCCGCCCGCGTCGCCGGGTGGTCCGCCGCCCGGCGTCGGCGCGGGGGTCTATCGCGATCTGCCGCAGTTCTGCCGCGTCCAGGCGACGCTGACGCCGACCACCGACAGCGACATCAAGGTCGAGGTGTGGCTGCCGAGCCAGGGCTGGAACGGCAAGTTCGTGGGCATCGGCAACGGCATCTGGGCCGGCCAGCTCAGCCTGTCGCAGCTCGGCGATCCGTTGAAGCAGGGCTATGCCGTCGCGACCACCGACACCGGCCATAGCGGCAGCGGGCTGACCGGCGAGTTCGCCGTCGGCCATCCCGAAAAGCTGACCGATTTCGGCTGGCGCGCGGTGCACGAGATGGTGGTCACCGCCAAGGCCGCGATCACCTCATTCTATGGCAGCGCGCCGCGGCGGTCGTACTGGAATTCGTGCTCCACCGGCGGGCGCCAGGGGTTGATGTCGGCCCATCGCTTTCCCGAGGACTTCGACGC
>JANOAH010000148.1:0-2811 GCA_031411075.1 Erythrobacteraceae bacterium | reverse complement strand
TCGCGCCCGGTCGCGCGCCCGCGCCCAGGTCCAGGGCAATTCGCCGCCCGATACGCCGCATTTCCTGCTCGCCGACGGCATCTACGAGAACGAATACGTGCGCGAAGACGGCCGCTGGCTGATCCGCGGCGTGACCGTGACGATGACTTTCTACGCCGCGCTCGAACGTGCCCGGATCTGGTTTCCCTCCGCGCCGCCGAGCGAGGATTTCCCGCCCGATGCGCCCAGCCAACCGGTCGACGCGCGGCTGGGCCGCCAGTTCAACCCGTGGCACTTCGCCCACCCGGTCACGGGCGAGGCCCTGCCGATCCCCGTTGCGGCGCCCGCTGGCGATGGCGTGCAATCCTAATACAGCACCCCGCGCCGGCGCAGGTAGGTGGCGTAGGCGATCGCCGCCAGGATCGTCACGGCTAGAAACGCCGAGGCCGAACGCGTTTGCGGGCTGATCAGCAGCAGCGACGTGCCGACCGCCAGCTCGTAGGCATTGGCAAGCGCGATGATCGTCAGTTGCGCCACGAACAGGCGGGCCGCGAAGCGCGATTCGAGCAGCAGCGCCAGCGAACCGCCGAGGCCCGCCAGCGGGCCGAGATCGGCCAAGAGGACGAACCATAGCGGCTGGCTGTCGAAATAGGCTGTCACTTCGGGCGTGCTCGAGGGCAGGCGCGCGGTCTGCGCCGCGATGGCGAGCGCGACGCCAAGCCCGTTCCACAGCAGCAGGACCAGACCCACGACCCACAAGTGGAACGGCGCTCGCGAGCGCGATGCAGTGGTCGCGGTTTCGGCGATCATTCGCGCGAAATGAGCCAATTCCATCTATTTAGCAACCGGCCGGGCCTCACAACCGCGCGGGCGCTCCATCGAGCAGGATGGTCTTGGTCTCGAGATAGGGCCACAGCCCTTCCTCGCCGCCTTCGCGACCAATGCCCGATTGCTTGAACCCGCCGAATGGCATGCCGAATTCCATCCGCATGCCGTTCTGCCCCATCACCCCGGTGCGGATGCGGCGGCTGATATCATAGGCGGCCTGCGGGTCCGTCGTCAGGACCGAGCCGTTGAGGCCGTAGCTGGACTCGTTAGCGATGCGGATCGCGTCTTCCTCGTCCTCGGCCGGGATCAGGCACAGCACCGGGCCGAAGATCTCCTCCTGGGCGATGCGGGTGGTGTTGTCGACGTTGGCGAACAGCGTCGGCTCGATGAAGTAGCCCTTGTTCATGTGCGCCGGGCGCTGGCCGCCGGTAACCAGGTCGGCACCCGACTTGCGCCCCTCCTCGATGTACATCTCGACCCGGTCGAGCTGGCGCTTCATCGCCAGCGGGCCGAGCTGGGTTTCGGGATCGTCGCTGGCGCCGATCTTGATGCCTTTCATCACGCCGGCGATGGCTTCGGCCAGTTCATCATGGCGGTGCTTGGGCACGATCGCGCGGCTGAGCATCGCGCAGACCTGCCCGCTCATCACGGTGATGGTGTTGCCGAGGATGCCGGCGGCGGCTTCGATCGGGAAATCGTCGCGCACGATCGCCGCCGACTTGCCTCCCAATTCCATCGTGCAGCGGGTCATCTTCGCCCCGCAGACGCTGGCGATGTGCATGCCCGCCGCGCTCGACCCGGTGAAGCTGACCTTGTCGATATCGGGGCTGTGAATGAGGTGATCCGACGCTTCGCGCTCGGCCGGGACCAGGTTGACCGTGCCCGGCGGCAGGCCCGCCGCTTCGGCCGCCTCGGCGATGATGAACGCTTCGAGCGGGGTTTCGGGGCTCGGCTTCATCACGATCGTGCAGCCCGAAACGAGCGCGTAGAACACCTTGTTGGCCATGATCCCGAACGGCGCGTTCCACGGCGCGATGCCGACGACGACGCCGACCGGCTCGCGCACGATCACCGCGGTATCGACCACCATGCCGGGCTTGGCCTCGACCCACGAAAAGCTGTTGCCGAGCGCGGCGATCCCGCGCAGCCCGGCCACCCCGCCGCCGTGCATGATCGGCGCGAAGCTGGCGAGCCCGCCGACTTGCGCCACCCAGGCGGCGCACAGTTCGGGCACCCGCGGTTCGAGCAAGTCGATCATCGCCATCAGCTTCGCGGCGCGTTCGGCCGGCGGAGTGTTCGGCCACGGGCCGTGGTCGAAGGCGTGACGAGCAGCGGCGACGGCCGCGTCCATGTCCTCGGGGCCGGCCTCGGCGACGCGGGCGACGACTTCCTCGGAATTAGGGCTAACGACTTCGAGCTGCTTGCCTGAGAGGGGAGCGACCCACTCCCCGCCGATGAACAGCTTGTCGGGATGGGCGATATGGACGCCTTCGGGGGTCATGGCTTGGTCTCCTCTTCAATCACCAAAGTTCGTCGCCCCTGCGAAGGCAGGGGCCTATCCACAATTGCGCTAATCGCGAGCGTGGCCGCGTGGAGCGACCGTTAGCTCGGCCCCTGCCTGCGCAGGGGCGACGGGGAACGGGGGAGCTGCGGCGATCATCAGTAACTGCTCAGGATCGTCAGCGAGCGGCTGTCGAGCGGCTTGCCTTCGCGCTGAAGCTGCAATTCGCGGGCGCGGGTCTTGCCCTGTTCGTCGATCAGGAAGGCATGGATCGCCTTGACTTGGGGCGGCTTCAGCAGGTCGTCCCAGCGCGGCATGCCGTTGGGCACCAGCAGCCCTTCGAGCACGATCCGGTCGAACACGTCGTGCGTGCCGGCGGCCAGCCGGCGCAAGTCGGGCAGCGGCGCACGCGGCTGGTTCGAATGGCAGATCATGCAGTTATCGGTGAACAGCGCGCTGCCCATGGCGATCATGGCCGGGGTGACGCCGGGCAATTGCGGCGG
>JANOAH010000147.1:0-8177 GCA_031411075.1 Erythrobacteraceae bacterium | reverse complement strand
ATCGGCCTCGACCTGATCCACCTCGACGACGACAACAGCCCGGCGCTGCGCGCGATCCTGCCCGATTTCGTGCCGGTCTCGAACCCGACCGACATCACCGCGCTCGGCCTCAGCGAGCCCGAAATCTACACCAAAGTGCTGACCGCGCTGCTGGAGGATGAGCGGATCGGCTCGGTGGTCGCCTCGATCATCCAGTCCGATCCGATCACCAGCGGCATCAAGTTCCCGCACATCATCAAGGTGCTGGAGGGCGGCACGTTTGCCAAGCCGCTGGTCTTCGCCGGGGTCGACGAAGGCGCGCGGGTGCCGGCCGAATACATCGACGGGCTGCGCAAGGTCGGCATCCCCTGGTTTCCGAGCACCGAGCGCGCCTATCGCGCGATTGCCCGGTTGGCCGACTTGGCCAAGCGCGACCTGACCGACCGGTCGGCCGCGCCGCTGCCTATCGCCGGCCTCGATAGGGTGACGGGCGTGGTGCCGGAGTACCGGGCGAAGGCCCTGCTCCGCCCGCTCGGCATCGCCTTCCCTGAAAGCCAGTTCGCCGCCTCCGCCGACGAGGCCGCCGCCGCGTCCGAAGCGATTGGCTTCCCGGTGGTAATGAAGGCGCAGGCCGCCGCGCTTGGTCACAAGAGCGATGCCGGGGGGGTGATCCTGAACCTCAAATCCGCGGATGACGTGCGCGAGGCGTTCGGCCGGATGTACGGCAACGTCGCCAACTATGACGCTTCGATCCGGCTCGACGGTGTGCTGGTCGAGAAAATGGGCCGCATGGGCACCGAAATGATCGTCGGTGCCAAGCACGATCCCGAATGGGGCCCGGTGGTACTGGCCGGGTTCGGCGGGGTAACCGCCGAAATTCTCAAGGACGTCAAGCTGTTCACTCCCGACATGGACCAGGCGGCGGTTCACGCCGGGCTGCTCGAACTGAAGCAGGCGGCGCTGCTCAAGGGTTATCGCGGCCAGCCTGCGCTCGATGTCGCGGCACTGGCCGAGTTAATCGTGCAAATCGGCCGGGTGATGACCGGCAACCCGCAAATTCGCGAAATCGACCTCAACCCGGTCATCGTCCATCCCGAAGGCGAAGGCTGCGTCGCGCTCGACGCTCTGATGCTCTTGGGCGGTTGAGCCGATCGGGCTGCTCCGCTCGTCGGCTCCGCAGCACATCCGGTCGTCCTTTCCGGCTGATATAAATCAGGTTCATCTGGCGGACAGGATTGTCGCCCATTCTCGTGTCCAGCCCCCGATCGGGGGCCTTGGGCGGGACGCTTTCGACATGTCTATCTGGAGGGTGATGCGGTTCGCTTCGGCGGATCTGGCGATCGATTTGGGCACCGCAAACACGGTGGTTTACCTGCGCGATCACGGGGTTGTGCTGGCCGAGCCTTCGGTCGTGGCGATCGAGACCAACAACGGCGTGACCAGCGTGCGCGCGGTGGGTGACGATGCGCGGCTGATGCTGGGCAAAACGCCCGACAACCTCACCACCATTCGCCCGTTGCGCAACGGGGTGATCGCCGATCTCGAGATCGCCGAGTACATGATCAAGCACTTCGTCAAGAAGGCGCGCGCCAACGTCTCCTCGCGCCTCAAGCAGTCGCCCGAAATCGTGATCTGCGTGCCTTCGGGCGCGACCCCGGTGGAACGCCGGGCCATTCGCGATGCCGCCAGCAACGCCGGGGCGCGCAAGGTCTGGCTGATCGACGAACCGATGGCCGCGGCGATCGGCGCCGAACTGCCGGTGACCGATCCGATGGGCTCGATGGTGGTCGACATCGGCGGCGGCTCGACCGAAGTCGGCGTGCTCAGCGTCGGGGGCATGAGCCTGGCGCTGTCCGAACGGGTCGGCGGTGACCAGATGGACGAAGCGATCGTCAGCTACGTGCGCCGCACCCACAACCTGCACATCGGTGAGGCTACGGCCGAACGCGTCAAGAAGGACGCCGGCTCCGCCTATGCCAACGGCAGCGGCGGCATGGAGATCACCATCCGCGGCCGCGACGCGGTGCGCGGGGTCCCGCGCGAAGTCACGATCACCCGCGCCGACATCGCCGAAGCGCTCGGCGGGCCGGTGGCGCAGATCATCGACACGGTGCGCCGCGCGCTGGAATGCACCGCGCCCGAAATCGCCGCCGACATCCTCGACCAGGGCATCGTCATGACCGGCGGCGGCTCGCTGCTGCACGGCATGGACACCATCATCGCGCGGGTCACCGGGCTGCCGGTACGGGTGGCCGAAGATCCGCTCAACTGCGTCGCCGTGGGCGCCGGCCGCGCGCTCGAGGACAACGTATATCGCGGCGTCCTTCACGCCGCCTGAGCGCGGGGCTATTCGCCGATCAGGTGCAGCGCCACGCTGCGCCGGTGCGGGCGGCGGCGATATTCGGCCAGGAACAGGCCCTGCCATTTGCCAAGCCGCATCGTCCCTTGCGATACCGGCATGGCCAGGCTGTTGCCTGAAAGCAGCGTGCGGATATGCGCGGGCATATCGTCGGGCCCTTCATCGTCGTGCTCGTAGCCGGCGTCTTCGGGCGCGACGTCCTCGAACCAGCGCAGCGTGTCGCGCCACACCGCCGGGCTGGCGTTCTCGGTGATCAGCAGCCCGGCACTGGTGTGCTGGACGAGCAGCGTCAGCAGCCCTTCGCCGATGCGGGTGCTTCGCACCCAGGCCGCCACCTCGCCGGTAATCTCGATCAGCGCGCGGCCGGGGGTTGAAACGGTCAGAGTCGTCGAAGCCTGTCGCATCGTTCCTATATGCCAGCGATGACCGGCCAAGGTGAACTGTTTGTCGATCCAGAACGCGAGGCCGTTGCCGGCCTGGCGTTCGTGCGCGAGGCGATCGGCCTGGCCGAGGAAGCCGAGCTCGAGGACCTGGTCGACGCTGCGCCACTGGCGCCGTTCCAGTTCGGTCAGTGGCAGGGCAAGCGACTGACCGCCAGTTATGGCTCGGGGTACGATTACCAGCGCGGCCGCGTGACCGAAGCGGCGCCGCTGCCGGACTGGCTAATCGACTTGCGCGCCCGGCTGGCGCCGCTTGTTGGCGGCACGCCCGAGCAGTTCGTCCAGGCATTGCTGATCCGCTACGATCCGGGCGCCGGCATCGGCTGGCATCGCGATCGCCCGCAATATGGCGAGGTGCTGGGGCTGTCGCTCGGCGCGCCGGCGACGCTGCGGCTGCGCCGCCGCACCGCCGCCGGGTTCGAGCGTCGCCAGGTCGATTTGCCGCCCCGTTCGCTCTATTGGCTGTCGGGCGAAGCGCGCAGCGAGTGGGAACATTCGATCGCCCCGCTGGCGGTGGTTCGCCGCTCGATTACGCTGCGCACGTTGCGCTGAACCGCTCAGCCGCTTTCGGCCACGCGCTCGTAGCGGCGGTTCGGCACCAGCCACAGCAGCGCCACGCCGGCGAAGAACGCCAGTCCGACCAGCCCGCTGACGAACCACGCGGCGGCGATGCCGATGGCGTAGAACAGCATCGACGCCAGCCCTTTTCGATCCGCGGCGACGACGCGCCACAATGGGCTGCCCTTGCCTTCGTGCGCGACCAGCATCCGCTCGAGAAGGTAGAACGCGGCCGCGCATAGCAGCAGGTTCACACCGTACAAAAATGTCGCCAGCGGCGCGAAGTGGTTCTGGCCCATGAACCCGGTGCTGAAAGGCAGCAGCGACAGCCAGAACAGCAGGTGCAGGTTGGCCCACAGCACGCCGCCGGTGACGTGTTCGGCGACATGGACCATGTGGTGATGATTGTTCCAGTAGATGCCGATGTAGATGAAACTCAGCACATAGCTTGAAAACACCGGCCACAGCTCCCGCAGCGCCCCGAACGTCGGTTCGTGCGGGATCTTCAGTTCGAGCACCATGATGGTGATGATGATCGCCAGCACGCCATCGCTGAACGCTTCGAGCCGAGATGTGCCCATGGCGGCGGCGCTCCTTTGCCGGACGGTCTGCGGCGGCCGTCACCGGTGCGCCTTGACCCGGGTAACGTCGCGTAACGCGGACCATTACCGTAATTAACTTACCTTCGCCCTGTCGTGGGCGCAGTTCGTCGCCGTGGGAAGTGGGACATGGAGATTTTCGATGCGCACCGCGACACTGCTGACCCTGCCGGTGCTGGTTCTCGCGGCGGGGTGTTCGTCGCAGCCCGAAGCGCCGGCGGCGCCGACTTTTCACGAGCTGATGAAGGATGAAGTCGACGCCAACGCCGACGCGCTGTGGGACATCACCAACGACGCAATCGACGAGACCGCCGGGATCGATCCGGCCAAGATGACCAGCGCCACCTGGACCCAGGTCGCCACCCGGGCCGAGGCGGTGCGGCGCGCCGCGCTCAAGATCGCCACGCTCGATCCGATCGTGGTGGTCAAGCCGGGGGTCAAGATCTCGGACGAAGGGCTGCCCTACGGCCACACCGCCGCGCAAGTGCAGGCCGCCATCGACGCCAATCCGCAGACGCTGCGCGATCTCGCCAATGCGCTGGCCCAGCACATGGGCGGCATCGCCGAAGCTGCCAGCGCGCACGACCCGGCGAAACTGGCCCCGCTGGTCAACAATCTCGACAGCGTGTGCGAGGATTGCCACCTCGAATACTGGTACCCTGACCAGAAGGCCGCCGTAGCGCCCTACCGCGACAAATAGCGCTGTAACGCGGCTGTTACATCGGCGTTACCGTAAATAACCGTAATTTACTGACGTAGCGACAAGTGTCCCCGTAGCCGCCGTGGTCGAAGGGAAACCTCGATCAAGGGACAGAATGCATGAGGGGTCGTATCAAGGCGTCGCTGCTGGGCGGCGCAGCGATGATGATGGGGGCAGGTGCCAGTCCGGCGCTGGCGCAGGCGGTGGCCGAGCCAACGGCGAGCGAGCCGATCGTGGTCCTTGGCGAACGGCTTGAGGAATCGACCCCCGAGGAACTCGAACGCTACGGCTCGCGGCTAGAGGAAGTGTCGGGCGAGGCGGTCGACCGGGCCGGGTTCGACGATACCGGCCAGGCGCTGCAGATGCTGGTGCCGGGCCTGTACATCTCGCCCAAGAACGGCGCGTTCGATTATGTGGATGTCTCGCTGCTCGGCAGCCGCACCAGCGAAGTGCTGTTCACGGTTGACGGCGTGCGCGTCGGCAACCGGCTTTACACCAACACCACCCCGCTCGATTCGATTCCCTCGAGCATGGTCGAGCGGATTGAAGTGCTGAAAGGCGGGCAGGGTCTCTATTACGGCACCCAGGCGGTCGGCGGGATCGTCAACGTGGTGACCCGCGCCTTCACCGGCCAGTTCGACGCCGCGTTCGAAGTGGGCGCCGACACCAATGACGGATATCACGGCAACGGTTATGTCCGCGACGGGGCGGGCGATCATTACGTCGTCGCGTACGGTTCCTACGACCGCGCCGCCGGGTTCCAGCCATTCGAGGACGCCGACTATCAGCCGAGCGCGATCGACCGGCGGCGCGGCTACCGGGTGCTGACCGGCGGGATCAAGTATGCGTTCGAGCCGAATCCCGAATTCCGCCTTTCCGCCAGCTTCCAGCATAACGACGCGCGGGTCGATTACCTCCAGGCCGAGGATATCGCGGTCGGCTTCAACACCCGCAACGAGGAGATCGCCTCGCTCAAGCTCGACTGGACGCCGAGCGGGCGGTTCGGCCTCTACCTCAAGGGCTACTGGCACGACTGGGATTCGACCTTCACCGAATTCGACAGCGTGCTCGGCGCCAATGGACTGCCCACCGGCGCGCTCGACCGGCTCTACGATCATGAACCGTGGGTGTTCGAGGATCGCGGCGTCAACCTGCTGGGCGAATACCGGCTGTCCGACACCCTGAGCCTGGTCGCCGGATACGATTACCAGAAATACGACGGCATGGATGCGGTGTTCCTAATCGGCCAGCAGGCCGAGGAGGTCCACGCCCCGTTCGCGCAGGTCAAGCTCGACGCCGGCGACCTCAGCCTCGCCGCCGGCGTGCGCCACAACATGCCGAGCGACGGGCAAGACAAGACGGTGTGGAACGTCTCGGGCCGCTATGGCTTTGCCGACGGGGTCTACGCCCGCGGCCAGGTGGGCACGTCGTTCCGCCTGCCCGATGCGTACGAGCTCTACGTGGTCGATCCCTGCTGTGAGACCGGCAATCCCGACCTGGTGGCTGAATCGAGCTTCAATACCGAGTTCGGCCTCGGCCTCGAACGCGCCGGGCTGTCGGGCGAAGTGCTCGGCTTCTATCGCCGCACCAGGAACCTGATCGACATCGATTACAGCCTGCCGGCGTATCCGGACGGGTTCATCGTCAACACCCCCGATCGGGTGACGGCCTGGGGGGGCGAGGCGATCGTCAATTACCAGGTCAGCCCGATGTTGGGTGTCACACTCGACTGGACCCATTCGGAAGTCGAAGCGGAAGGCACCAACGAGCAAATCCAGGACATCCCGCGCGATCTCGTCAAAGCGATCGTCCGCTTCGCCCCTCCCGATGCGCGCTATGGCGCCACCGCCGCGCTCAACTGGGTCGGCGATGTCTACGATGTGGCCGGCGGCGGGATCGGCCGGGTCGAGCATGGCCATTACGCGGTGCTCGACCTGTCGGCCTGGGCCTTCCTCGACGCGGCGCAGCACCACCGCCTCGGCCTCAGGCTCGAAAATGCGCTCGACGCCGAATACGACACCCGCATCGTGCGCGTTCGCCGCGATGTGGGCGGCACCTCGTACCCCGCCGGGACACGTGGTACGCCGCTGACCGTGCATGCGACCTACCAGTTCAAGCTCTGACAACCTGCCGGTGCGGCGCACGCTGCGCCGCGTGCTGCGCTGGATGTTCCTGACTCATCGCTGGGTCGGTGTGGCGCTGGGCCTGCTGATGGCGCTGTGGGCGCTGTCGGGCTTCGTGATGATGTACGTTTCCTACCCGGCGACCACCGCCGCCGAGCGCGCGGCCGGGCTGCAGCCGCTCGACTTGCGCGGCTGCTGCGCCGAGTTCGCCTACCCCGACGGCCCGATCGAGCGCGCCACGGTCGAGATGCTCGCCGGCCAGCCGGTGCTGCGCTGGTTCGGGCCCGACGGCCCGCACCTTACCGCGCTGGCCGGCCCACCGCCTGTGTCCGGCCGCGCCCAGGCCGCGCAGGTTGCACGTGACTACTTGCGGAACACCGCTGGTGCGACGCCGTCGCTCACCGTCACCCCGGTCGAAGTCGACCAATGGACGCTGCAACAGCAAGCCTACGCCCCGCTCTACCAGGTCAGCGTCGCCGACGCGCGCGGCACGGTGCTCTACATCTCGGGTCTGACCGGCGAAGTGGTGCAGGACACCCATCGCAGCGAACGGTTGTGGAACTGGCTCGGCGCTGTGCCGCACTGGCTCTATTTCACCCCGCTCCGGCGCGATGGCGCGGCGTGGAGCCAGGTGGTGATCTGGACGTCGCTCGCCGGCACGCTGCTCACGCTGACCGGGCTCTACATCGGGGTGACGATGTTTCACTGGCGGCGCGGCAAGTCGCCGTTCCGCGGCCTCGGCTGGTGGCATCATTGGAGCGGGCTGGTGTTCGGCCTCGCCACGCTGACCTTCGTGTTCAGCGGCTTTGCTTCGATGCAGCCGTGGGGCTGGCTCGAAAGCGAAGGGCCGGGCCCGGAACTGGCGGCGATAGCCGGGCGGCCGATCGGTTCGGAGGATGTCCGCGCGCTGGTCGATACGCTTGCCGCGCATCCGCCAGCAAACGCGGTTTCGGCGGAGGTGGCGGTGCAACGCGGCCAGGCCTGGGCGATCCTGGTCGATTCCCACGGCCGCCGCACCCGGGCCGCGCTGGCCACGCTGGCCCCCGCGCCGCCGACCCGCGCCGAGCTCGCCGCACTGGCCGCCGCGCCGGGCCGAGTCGCGCGCCAGGGCCTGATCCGTGACGGCGACGCCTATCACTATCCGCATCACTCCACGCCGGCCCAGCTCCCCGCCTGGCGCGCGATCTATGCCGACCCCGGCCGAACCCGCCTCTACCTCGACCCAGCCACTGGCGAGGTAATCGACTTCGTCGACGCGGACAGCCGCCAATTCCGCTGGTGGCACCTGGCGCTGCATCGCCTCGACTTCGGCGCCCTGCGCGAACGGCCGCTGTGGGATGCGGTCACGCTGCTGCTGCTGGCGGGCGTCGCGCTCTCGACGCTGCTGGGGGTGTGGATGGGGTGGCGACGGGTGCGGCG
>JANOAH010000146.1:0-2832 GCA_031411075.1 Erythrobacteraceae bacterium | reverse complement strand
CGTTCGGCACGGACCTGCGCTTCTGGCTCTAATGCCCACCCTCTTCACCATCGGCTACGAGCAGGTGACGCAGGCGGCGGTGGTCTCGGCGTTGCGCGAGGCCGGGGTCGAGGTGCTGGCGGACGTGCGCTACCTGCCGCTGTCGCGCCGGCCGGGGTTTTCGAAGAGTTCGCTTAAGGCGGCGGTCGAGGAGGCGGGGATCGGCTACCGGCACTTCAAGCAGCTCGGCACCCCTGCCGATGGGCGAGCGGCAGCGCGGCGGGGCGATCATGCCGAGCTCGGCCGCGTTTACGCCGGGCAGCTCGAATTGCCCGAGGCGCTGGCGCAAATGGCCGAGCTGCGCGCGCTGGCCGAGGACCAGCGCGTGGCGCTGCTATGCTACGAGCGCGATGCGGCCGAATGCCACCGCGCGCTGTTGTTCGACGCGCTGTTCGCCGATTTTGCGCGGGTCGATCTGGAGCCCCATCTCGTCATTCCCGCGAAAGCGGGAACCCAGTAGGCTCTGCGGGTGCAGCGCGAATTTCATCCGACGGTTTATCTTCTCGCGTCGGGCAAGAATGGTACGCTTTACACCGGCGTCACGTCCGATCTGATCCAGCGCATTCACCAGCATCGCGAAGGTGCCGTTCCGGCTTCACCCGCGAGCACAACGTCAAACGTCTCGTCTGGTTTGAGCAGCAAGCGACGATGGAGCACGCCATCGTGCGCGAGAAGCGGATCAGGAAGTGGCTGCGGCGGTGGAAACTCGAACTGATCGAGAAGGACAATCTCGGGTGGCGAGACTTGGCTGAGGATTTGGGGTTTGCGCCGTTAGAGCCGACTGGGTCCCCGCTTTCGCGGGGATGACGAAGGGTTGTTAGAGCCGACTGGGTCCCCGCTTTCGCGGGGATGACGAAAAATGGTAGTTGGACCTGGCGCGTCAGTGCGCCTGCAGTTCTTCGTTGAGGAACGCCGCCACATCCTCCAGCGCCACGGCTTTGTCCAAGAACGCTTCGCCGATCCCGCGCAGCAGCACGAACGGCAGGGTGCCGGCGTCCATCTTCTTGTCGTGGAGCATGTGGGCGGCGAGGGCCTGGCCGTCGGCATGGAGCCCCAAGGCGGCGATTTCGCTCGGCAGGTCGGCGGCGGCGATGGCGGCGGTGATGCGGGCGGCGTCATCGTCGGCGATGTAGCCACGCCGCGCCGAATAGCGAGCCGCCAGGACCATGCCGAGCGCCACCGCCTCGCCGTGGAACAGTTGATCGGAAAATCCGGTTTCGGCTTCGAGCGCGTGGCCGAAGGTGTGGCCGAGGTTGAGAAGGGCGCGGGTGCCGGTGGTCTCGCGTTCGTCTTCAGCGACCACGCGGGCTTTGGCGGCGACGCTGTGCTCCACCGCATATTGCTGTGCCGACAAGTCGCCGCCGATCACCGCCGGGCCGTTGGCTTCGCACCAGGCGAAGAACGCGGCGTCGCCGAGCACGCCGTACTTGATCACCTCGGCATAGCCGGCGCGCAGCTCGCGGGCGGGCAGCGTGGCAAGCGTGGCGAGGTCGGCGAGCACCAGGCTGGGCTGGTGGAACGCGCCAACCAGGTTCTTGCCGGCGGCGGTATTGATTGCGGTCTTGCCGCCGACGCTGCTGTCGACTTGCGCCAGCAGCGAGGTCGGCAACTGGACGAACCCGCAGCCGCGCTTGAGCACCGAGGCGGCAAAGCCGACCAGGTCGCCGATCACCCCGCCACCGAGCGCCAGGATGTGATCGCCGCGTTCGACTTCTTCGGCCAGCAACCAGTCCATCACGCGCTCGAGCCCGGCCCAGCTCTTGGCCTGTTCGCCCGGTTCGAGGACCAGCCAGCGCGGCTCGAATCCCTCGGCGGTCAGCGCGCCGTCGACGGTGCCGCGCCAATACCGTGCCACATTGGCGTCGGTGACGATCGGCACCCGCGCCTTGCGCAGCCGCGCGCCGCATTGTGCTGGCAGATCGGCCAGCAGCCCGCTGCCGACGTGCACGTCGTAGGCGCGTCCGGCGAGCTCGACAGGGATTACAGGCATCGCTCAAGCTCCGCCAGGATGCGATTGACCGCCTCGCCATGCGGGCCGGCGTTGCTCATCACCTTGATCGGCGCCTTGGCATAAGCGCCCTCGCGCTCGGCCTTCAATCGCGTCACCAGTTCCTTCGGGTCGCCGCCGCGCAGCAGCGGGCGGCTGTCCTTGCGCTTGACCCGTTCGACCAGGGTGGCGACATCGCTGTCGAGCCATACCGCCACGCCGCGGTCGAGGATCAGCGCCTGGGTCTCGGGCTGCACGAAGGCCCCGCCGCCGGTCGCCAGCACCGAGGGGCCGGCTTCGAGCAGGCGGGCGATCACCCGGCGTTCGCCGTCGCGGAAATAAGCTTCGCCGAAGCGTTCGAAAATCTCGCTGACCGAAAGCTGCGCCGCTTCCTCGATCGCCTCGTCCGCATCGGCGAACGGCACCGCCAGCAGCTGCGCCAGCTTGCGCCCGATGGTGGTCGTGCCCACGCCCATCATGCCGACCAGCACCACCGGGCGGTCGAGCCGGTGGGCGAGGACGCGGATCTCCGCATCGCTGGGGCTGCGCGTCTCGATGGTCATTGCCGCCAGCGCTATAGTTGCGCTACCGGGTCGCGCAAGTTTGCGAAGGGTTGCGACGGGTGGCGATGCGCCTCGACAAGGTTCGGATGATCGTGCTGGCGCTGCTGGCGGTGCTGCTGGCGGTGATCTGGTATGACGGCGGGCGCGAGCCGCAGCGGCTGATCGTCGAGCCGGTGACGCTGCCGGAGGCCGAGCAATGAACCGCGCGGCTCTGCTGGCCGGTGCTGCCTTGGCGCTGACGTC
>JANOAH010000145.1:0-2968 GCA_031411075.1 Erythrobacteraceae bacterium | reverse complement strand
TAACGCCATGGTCCGCGACGGCCGGGTGACCTTGGGCGCGGCGGCCGGCATCCGCGCCGACCTCAACCGCGCTTACGACGCGGTGCGCACGCCCGAAGGCTACAACCCGGTGCGCTTCCGCGCCGCGCTGGGCCAGGCGGCGGGCGCGATCGGGCGGCTGCGCTGATGCGGCTGCGGCGCCCGACCGCCGCGCTGAGCGCGCTTGCGCTGGTGCTGGCGTCGTGCGGCGGCGGTACCAGTAGCGGCGGCGGCGGCGGATCGACGCCCGCGCCGTCCCCCGCCCCCGCTGCGGCAGCGCCGCCCGCTTACGGGGCCCCGGCGCAAGTCGCGCTCAGTTCCGCCGAAGTGGGGCAAGTCGTCGCGCAAGCGGCGGCGGAGGCGACGAGTCTCGGCCGCCCGGCGACGATCGCGGTGGTCGACCGGGTCGGCAACGTGCTCGCGGTGTTCCGCCAGACCGGCGCGCCGGGCATGGCCAAAATCCCCGACGCGCCCAATGGCCAGAACCACGACGTCCAGGGCCTCAACATCCCATCCGAGGCCGCCGCCATCGCCAAGGCGATCACCGGCGCGTATCTGTCGAGCGGCGGCAACGCCTTTTCGACCCGCACCGCCAGCATGATCGTGCAGCAGCACTTCCCCCCGGCGCCGAGCACGGTCGGACTGGAGAGCGGGCCGCTGTTCGGGGTGCAGTTCAGCCAGCTGCCCTGTTCCGACCTTGCCGCGCGGCTTGGCATGGGCACGATCGGGCCCAAGCGCTCGCCGCTCGGGCTCGCCGCCGATCCGGGCGGCTTTCCGCTGTACAAGAACGGCGTGCTGGTCGGCGGGGTCGGGGCGATCGCCGACAGTAGCTACAGCTTCGATCCCAACGTGCTCGATGTCGAAAGCGACACCGACGAGCTGATCGCGCTCGCCGGCACAGTCGGCTTCGCCGCGCCCGACGCGATCAGGGCCGAACGGATCAACGTAGACGGCACGTCGCTGCGCTTCTCCGACGCCAGCTATTCCGCGCTGGCCAATGTCGGCGGGGCGACGTTCGCGGCAGCCGGCGGCACGCTGGTGCCGGTCACCGGCTACTACCCCGGCGGCCTGATCGCCGGCGTCGCCTATGGCAGCGAGGCGTCGGGCCTGCGCGCCGCCAGCGCGGCCGAGTTCGCGCGCACCGACGCCTTCGTGCTGTCGAACGGCGCGGGCGCCAATCGCTATCCGATCCGCGCCGGCACCGATGGCGGGGAGGTGGCCCAGCCGCTCACCGCCGCCGAGGCGCGCGCGGTGCTCGAAGAGGCGTTCACGGTGATGGCCCGGGCCCGGGCGCAGATCCGCCGCCCGCTCGATGCCCAAGCGCAAGTGACGATCTCGCTGGTCGATACCCGCGGCCAGGTGCTCGGCGTGGTCCGCGCGCCCGATGCGCCGGTGTTCGGCATTGACGTCAGCCTGCAAAAGGCGCGCACCGCCAACTTCTTTTCGGGCCCCTTCGCTGCCGCGCAGCTCGCCGGTGCAGGCGGCGAAGCACCGGCGTTCCTGGCCAATGCCCGCGCCTTCCTCGGCGCCAGTGCGCTGACCGGCGGCACCGCCTTTGCCAACCGGTCGATCGGCAACCTGGCGCGGCCCTATTTCCCCGACGGCGAAGTGGGCCGCCCGCCCGGGCCGTTCTCGCGCCCCATCGACCAGTTCAATCCGTTCTCGACCGGGCTGCAATCGGCGCTGGTGGTCGGCAACCTGGCACAGCATCTGGCGTTCATCACCGGCGCTTCGGCCACCGATACGCCGCAGCGCTGCACCACCCTGCCCGACGCGGCGGCGGGGCAGAACCGGCTGCAGAACGGCATCCAAATCTTTCCCGGCTCGGTGCCGGTCTATCGCGGCAGCACGCTCGTCGGCGGTCTTGGGGTGTCGGGCGACGGCATTGACCAGGACGACATGATCAGCTTCCTCGGCACCCACAACGGCGGGGCGCGCGGCGGCGGCATCGACAACGCGCCGACCAGTATTCGCGCCGATCAGATCGTGATCAGCGTCGGCGCCGGGGTGCGATTGCGCTACATCGGCTGCCCGTTCGCGCCGTTCCTCGACACCGCCGCGCAGAACGTCTGCCAGGGGCTGTAATGCTCGGCGCGGTGCTCCTGCCGATGGCGCTGCAGGCCGCTCCGGCAGAGGTGCCCGCGCCTCCGCTGCCGCCCGCCGAAGCCGCCCCGGATGACGATAGCGGGCCGCCCCCGGTCGACACCGAAACGATCGAAGGCCGCCGCCGTCCCGGCTACTCCGGCCCGCTCCCCGACGCGGTCACCCAGACCAACACCGGCGCCCTGCGCGCGCCCCCGCCCGAAGCCTTCCCGACCGACCAGATTCCGATCCCCGACCGCTGGCGGCTGGCCGAATCGCTCGGCCTGGTGCGCACGCGGTGGTTCGATCCGTACAACCAGAATACGCTCAAGGGCGATCGCCCGCTCGATCCCGACAAATACCCGTTCATCGAAGGGCACGACTGGTTCTTTGCCGCCAACTTGGTCAGCGACACCGTGTTCGAACCACGCACGTTCCCGATTCCGGTCGGGGTGCAGACCACCCAGCGCCCCGGCAGCCTCGACGTGTTCGGCCAGGATGCGAGCTATGTGCTCTCGCAAACCTTCATCATGGGGGCGGCGCTGATCAAGGGCAGCACCGCGTTCATGCCGCCGCACATCGAATACCGGCTGACGCTGGCGCTCAACGTTTCTTACGTCGACGTGCCTGAACGCCGGGTGCTGTTCGTCGAACCGAGCCGGCCAAGCCACCGCACCGACCACTTCCTGGGCGTGCAAGAAGCCTTCATCGATTATCACCTGCGCAATGTGTCCGAGCGGTACGACTTCGATTCGATCCGCGTCGGCATCCAGCCGTTCCAGGCCGATTTCCGCGGCTTCCTGTTCAACGACCAGCAGCTCGGCATTAGGCTGTTCGGCAACCGCGACAACAACCGCTTCCAGTACAA